>JAVHLK010000004.1:56110-76751 GCA_031082285.1 Desulfomonilaceae bacterium | reverse complement strand
CAGAGTCGTTCCCAGCGCCCTGCTCACTCTGCAGAAAGCCTTGAAATAGTCCTCTTCCTTGGTCATGAAACGTCTCCCGACTCCAACAAGAACGATGCCTTCGGTAGGACTTTCTTTACCGCCTACCACTCGGCGCGTCAATCCAATTCCGTTCGGAACTTTTTCAGGGTCTCTCGCTGCGGTGCGCGGACGGCCCGTTCACGGACGCAGCTTATGCGACCCGCGACCGCATGTCTTCGTCAAAGTCCCGTTCCTTGAGCCATTGCACAATCCGAGGCGCAAATTCCCTTTGGCACTTGCCGCTCACGTAAATGCCTATATGGCCGGTCTCCAGACAAATGTCCCGAGTGTCCTTGCTGCCCACCTTTCTCGTGAGCATCTCACACGCCGCGGGAGGAACCAGATGGTCGAATTTCCCGTAGAAGTTGAGAACGGGCATCGTGATCTTCTGAAGATCCACCCGTTTCCCGCCGATTTCCAGTTCGTTCCGAATGAGGAGATTTTTCTGATAGAAATCTTTTACGAACTGCCGAAAAGTCTCTCCCGGCACGTCGGGGCTGTCGAAGATCCACTTCTCCATGCGGACGAAGTTCTCCACAAAGGCCTTATTGTCCATATTCTCCAAGAAGCCGACATACTTGTCGATCATGAGTCGGGCGGGATTCAGCAACAGGAACCCGAGATTCATGATGTCTCCCGGCATGTTCCCCAAAGACTCCACGAGTTTGTCCGCATCCACATGCTTCATCCAAATGTGGAGAAGCCCCTGATCGGTGTCAAAGTTGGTCGGAGTTACGGTCGTAATAAGATTCTTAATCTTTTCGGGGTGAAGAGCTGCGTAGATGACGGAAAAGGTGCCCCCCATGCAGATACCCATCAGATTGATCTTTTCAGAGTTCGTTCTTTCCCTGATGAACTCTGTGATGTTGTCCATGTAACCGTTGACGTGGTCGTCTATGGTGAGAAACTTATCCTTTCGCGTGGGGTACCCCCAGTCGATCATGTACACGTCGAGTCCGTTGTTGAGAAACGTCTGTACCACGCTTCTGTCCGGCTGCAGGTCCAACATGGTCTCACGATTGATGAGTGCATACACCACCAGCAGCGGATGGTTGAGCCTGGGTTCCGACACGGGCTTGTAGTGCTTGAGTTTCACCCGGTCCTCTTCATATACCACGTCGTAGGGAGTGACTCCGATATCCGTTTCAAGTCTTTCCAGCAATACGTCGGAAGCCTTTTGAACACGAACCTGCGCCTTCTCGGCATCTTCAGCCAAACTTGCCAGCAGAAGGTCGACGGGGATCTTGGTCTGAGTCATAGCAATTTCTCCTCAAAAGGTTTTCACAAATTTCCACGCGTTTTCATTCGCGTTGTGTGCCGGCATTCCTGATCTTCTTTTCGATCTCTCTGATCCTCTTCTTCAAGATGTATATTTCCTTATAGAATTCATCCATATCCTTCTGAGTCGGGATGGGCAACAGTCTCAGCGCGTCCTCGAGTGTTTTCTGTCTGGCCGCGGCATAGTCCGACAATGCGTCGAGCGTCCTGCGAAGGTCTTCGGCGTATTCCGGGGACTTGAAAAGAGTCATGTAATGCCCTTCCAGGGTTTTTATCCAGATGCGGTAATAGTCCTTCGATTTTTCGGGGAGCTTGCCTTTTTCCGCCATCTCCGCAAGCTGGTCCTGCACGACCTTGCTCGACTTCTCGACCGGCAGGTACAAGAGGCTGACGAATTCGGCCATTGCGGCCTGAAACACGTTGAACTTGTCGGCGGCCTCTCCGATTCTTTCTTGATAAAATCGGGTCAGTCCCAATTGCGGGATATTGAGGAACCGACGAAACTCTTTCTCGTAAATTTCGCTCCAGGCCCGGAAGGCCTCCTGGTCAAGGTTATCGAAGTTGTACGCCGCGGTTGATTTCCCTATTCTGCCTGCTTTCTCCATCCATTCCTTCTGCAGATGAAGGAATCCTTCCATGGCAGGCTGAACCATCTTCACGACGATTTCCGGAAGCGTGTTGGCTCCCTTGAGCAATCCTTCCACGGCTCCCGGTTCGGACATGGCGGCGGAAAGGGCGTGAAGCGCCTTGAGACCGGACATCCACGAATCCATCATTTTGCCGCCGGAGCCCTTCTTCGCGTGATCCTCCCCGACAGAGGCTTCTCCGGCATCGGACACCACTTTCAAGGAGGCTCCCCACATCTCCGACGACATTTTCAACCATGCCTGCAAGAACATGAGCGGGTTATTTGCTTCGTTACCATCTCCGGTCATTATTCACCTCGTTCAATTGAGCGAATCGTCGAACCGACCGTTTCCTTCGGGCCGGGTCGTACTCGAACCCGACCTGCTCGAACGCGGCTGCAGCAATTACGGGTGTCGGAATCGGCTCTCGACATTAATCAGAGAGCCGCCAGCTGTTGCCGTTTCCTTCATTCTTACCGCTCAAGTGCTCTGTGTCAAACCAAAAAGCCCGATGCAGTTGAGGACCGACATTACCGGGGCGGTGTAAGTATCGCGTGAGGCGAGGTCAGTCGCGTACGTCTCACCGGTGCCCAGGCTGGAGACGCGGCACAACGGTTCTCATGAACTCACGGCATTGACCGTGCCGGCCTTTTTTCGAGGGACTCGCGTGTTCCTCGGGGCACTGCATCAATATGCGGCACTTCGTGCGATCTCTCCGGAAAAACGAGAATGCACGAACTCCCGTACGACACGCAGCGTTTGCAACAAGGGCTCCTCGTCCCTCAGTTCCAACACCCACCAATCACATAACGGAAGTCCGGCCAACAGCAAGAGGCGATCTTCAAGGTCGGAAAGCCGGTCGGGAGGGACATGACCTTCGGGGGTCTCCTCGTGGTACACGTGAGCGTTGAGAATACGCTCGGGATGCGGGGAAACAAAGTCGTCAATTTCGTTGAACCGATCCACGACCGACGGACTGACCCGTGCGTGTCCGATGTCCAGCGTGGCTCGGCAACCGGTTTTGCGGATCAGTTTTTCAAAGAGGTCCGGCCTGCTCGTCCATCCCCAGGCAAGGTTTTCCACACAGACGCGTATTCCGAGATCGGCTGCAAATCGCACGATGGAAGAGATGCCGACAAGGGTCTTCTCCCAGGACAGATCTCTCGTGGAATCCCGCCCCAATCCTATGTGGATGGTGACCACCCCGCCTCTCAATTTTGAAACAAGGCGACAGACCGACCGGAACTTGTTCACCGCTTCCGGCGCTTCTCCCGGCTCGAGCGCCCCTACGTCGGTGTTGAGGAAGAAACAATGGTAACGAACCTCGAGTGGATGCAAATCGGCAATCGTCTTTACAAGGGCCGTCTCTTCGGTTTGGGTGCGAGGTAGGTTGTCCTCGGTGAAACTCCAGTCGACTCCCTGAAATCCATGGTCAAGTGCAAACTCTTTGACGCGGTTTGCGGGGGACAAGAAATTGCAGCATGCCAACTTGGGAGGATTCAGTGCCATATGTTTCCTTTCTGTCCGGGGGGTTTCGTTACATTGTACCGGGAAGATTAGATTTCAAAGCTTTGCACCCGCCACTGAAGAAAGTGTCTCAATAGTCGGGGGGGTATCGGATTTCGTGGCACGATTCTTCCCTGTTTCGGAGTCTTGAGACACTCTCTATACCTCGCGGCGAACGAACGCCGAACTGTCATCTATTCGGCCGCCGATCTACCAATAGCGTGGAGAGCCGCTCCAAGGGCTCCCACCATGTCGGGCTCTTCAGGAACGAGCAGGTCCGAAGAGATCTCCTGCTTCATCAGTTCCACGATGCAACGGTTTCTCGCGACGCCGCCGGAAAACACCAGAAGTCCGTTAGGAGAAACTCGCTTCAACATGGATACCGAACGCTTCACCACCGAAACATGGAGGGCCCTGGCGATGGCCGCAGGATCGTTGCCCTGAGCCATCAGCGACGTTGCCTCGCTTTCCGCGAACACGGTGCACATGCTGTTGATGGTCAGCCCCTCCTTTCCCTGAAGGGCAAAGCTTCCAAACCTTTCAACAGGCATCTGAAACCCGGCTGCCATGAATTCGAGAAACTTTCCGGTACCGGCTGCACATCGATCGTTCATTTCAAACTTTCGCACTCTTCCGTCCTCGGCCAGCGATATTGCCTTGGTGTCCTGCCCGCCAATGTCGAGCACGGACCGGACCTCGGGAAAAAGCTTGTGGGCACCCAGGGCATGAGCCTGTATCTCGGTAATCGTTCCGCAACCGAGTCTCTTCTGAACCAATCCCCTGCCATACCCCGTCGCGATCAAGAGATCCCATCGGGATCCGTCCAGAATTCTCAGACACTCATCCAAAGGGTTGTAGGTCGTTTCGGATTTCCGAAAAGTCACGGTACGATCCGCATCGGAATCAAGAACAACAAGTTTTATGGTTCGTGAACCTATGTCGATCCCAGCTGCCAACATTGCGATATCTCATTTGAAAGGCATGGAAAATGTTTCGCGATGCGAAATCGCTCTCCGACCGTGACAGGCCCGGCGGACTATCGCAGTGTCTCTATGAACGCCTCCACTCGCGTCTTAAGCTGCTCCACATCTTCCATGCCGTAGTCCGTGTCGATCCTCAGCGTGGGAATACCGTGGTTTTCCAAGTCCGCCTCGACGGGAATCGACTCCATCTGATACGGTTGACAGAACTGCAGGCCGTAGTGGATGACCCCGTCCGCTCCGTACGCATCCTTCATCTCCTTCACATGATTCAGGCGATCCGGATTCGGAGTGAAGATCGCGCAGTCCACCAAGAAATGGCGGTCCACAATGGCATCCATGAGTCCATCAACGGTCGCGGCCGAAGCATCGGTGAGATTGCGTGTCCCTCTCTCTCCCACACAAGACTCCTCGCCGACGATTGCCGCGCCGGAGGTTTCCACGATCCAGGGAAGCTTCCAGTTAGGTACGGCCATAGGGCACCCTGACAGCAGAATTCGGGGAGTATTCTCCGGAAACGCGCCGTTCACGGTCGCGGCCCTCTCTTCCAGCTCGTCGCAGATCTTGTTCACCGAATCGGTGAATCGGATCGGATCGTCATAGAAATAGACCTGGTTGACGAGCAGTGCGTCGAGACCCGAGATAGGCACCGGGTCGGCCTTTCTCAACTGTGCGAGTCGATGAACCGCCTTCCTCTTGTTGTTGACGATCTCAATGCCTCGTTTCAGACGGGCCCCATCGATTTCCACCCCCGTAAGCTTCTCTACGGCTTTCTTGAAACGCTCGTACTCCGCCTTGAGAAGTGCTCTGCCCTCCGGAGACTTAGTCTGGGGCAGATCCATGACGTAAAGATTCGGAACGAGTTTGTCCAGTGTTTCATAGGCCTTCTTCTTGCCGTCACACGTATTCTCTCCCACAATCAAGTCCGCGGATTCCATATACGGGCAGACCTTGCCGAGTTTGAATCCAAATGCAGACTTGATCAACGAACAGGTGTTGCGGGGCAGGAGTTTCTCCACTTCCTCCATGGCAAAGTCCGCGCCGGTGCAAAGGCCCACGAGCACGGCGTCCGCCGCTCGGACGATTTCCTCGGGAACAAACACACAGAACGAGCCGATTACCTTTCGGCCTTCCTTCTTTCCATCAAGAAGTTCCTTGACACGGAGACCGTGGACCTCGGACATGACGAAGTTGAAGTATTCCATGCCCGCGGCACGGCCGGATTGGCTCATATAGATGTCCTGATAACCCTTGCCCAGTACCTGCAGGAGCGCATCATGGGCTTCAAGATCGAGTCCCAGTTCACTCCACATCTGTTCGTAGGTCTCGCTCATGAAATTTTCCTCCCGGCCCCGAGGAGCCTTGAAAATGGAATTGACGGCATTATAGATGCCTATGCGTGGTATTATACATACCGATGTGAGATACCGTACGCGCACGGCAATGAAATGTCAAGGCACAACTCGACGGTTGCCGCACACCCGATCAACTCCCCGATTGAAACCCAAAGAATCGAGCGATCCGGCCGGTCGGAGAAAGGTCACCCGAACGATAGGTGTGAGTAATTGTAATAGATAGGGATCTTACATGGATGGAGGAGCCGAGGGGTCACCGGTAGAAGAATTGGCCCACGGCATGAATCACCACGACCGCGAAGCAGACCGCAACCACCCCATGCGGGAGGAACTCGCGAAGAGCCGGGACTACGCGATTCTGTTTTCCCCTGCTCAATCGGTAACCGATGACCAGGGTCCCGGAGAGTCCCAACCAAACGAGCAGATTCTGAAGCGTGTGAGTGAAAGACGGAGACACGGTGACGATCATCTGATGAAAGATCTCGAATTTGAACGTTTGCCACAAGATCAGCGGGAGATGTACGCCCATATGAATCAAGTAGTAGAGATGAAAAGCCATGTACGACGTCAGGACCAACGGAAGCAGTGCCAGACCGTAACGTGCAAAATTCTCGTTCAAGGTCTCCCCCGATTCACGGTGGGAAATCGCGGAAGCCAAGTAAACCACGAGATTGGCGGCCGGTATTACCATGAGGAAAAACAGGGTGAATACCACGAGCTGCGGCAGGCCGGGAAACAGGTTGGACCACGATTCGTAGATCGGCATCTGATGCATCAGCTCGCTCAAGAGGCCGGCGAACATGCTGACCACCAGCAGCGCCGTGACGGACGCGAATTGCCGTATTTCCCAGATTTCCCTTCCCGGAACCCGAAGATTGAGGTTGACCGCACCGTGGGGACAATTCTTGACGCATGTGGCACAGAGCTTACAGAACCTGTTGGTGCGAAGCGATGGGACCATCTGACCGAACGGACATCCGGGACGATTGCCGACCCCGACGAAGCACTCGTTCGAGGTGCATTGGGAGGCGCAGACGTTTCGATCGGCCCTGAGTTCCAGAGGGGAGACCTTGGCAAAAACTCCCATCATGCCCCCGAGAGGACACAAGTATCGGCACCAGGATTGCCGTTCGAATATCACGGAAACGATAACCGCCAACAAGAAAATAGTGAGCAGCAAGATCCCGGTGTTCCATGGAGAGTTTCGAATATCGGTCGCGGTCTCCAGCCAGATGATGAACATTACCGAGCCGACCAGGATCCAATCGCTGGCCCGCTTGAGGGAGGCGGGGAAGGGGATTTCCAGGGCCAGCACTTTTTTTGCAAGGTTACTCAAGGTTCCCATGGGGCAGAGCGTACACCAGAACCGGGCCCAGAAGAACGCGCCGAAGATCATGGTCGGCCAGCCCACGGCCCACGAGAAAAGGCCCCCGAGATTGTCCACCGGGTCTGCGGGTCCCAGGAACAACAGGACGAGCAGGATAAAAAAGAACGGGGCTGCGGCACTCTGAAGTACTGCCGGGAAAAGCGGGTTCCGCAGGATCGCCCGAAGCGATTGCAGCCTCATGAGATTGAGTTTGCCGTCCGCCTCGATTCTTCTCAGGTCAAAGTAAATGTCTTGAGGTCGCAGCACGCCGTCTTCTGCAAGCAGCACGGCTCGTTTCAAGGTGGTGGCCAGTTCTCGTTCATTCCCCGGCCATGAATAGCTCACCAGGGTCTTGATGGTCTCCTTTGGTAATCCGTCAATTTGCTTTCGCAATTCCTTGCAGTATTGAGTAAGGTAGTGTTCCACCAAGGAGGGGATCTCCTTGCGGCGCTTTCTCAAGGGAGGGACCGACAGGGAATTGCCGAGAAGGTAATACAGGAGCGGGTGCTTCTCCTGGGAAATCTCTTCCGCGTCGAGATTGGTTGTTCCGATGAGGCGGAAGTCCGCCTGAATACGGTTTTTTCCGCCCACCCTGCGAAACGACCCCGTCTGCAAGGTTTCCAGCAGTCTTTCCTGCATGGTACGGGTAAGGAGTTCAATCCCCCGAACGACAAGGGTGCCCTCTTCGGTGAGCTCGATATAGCCCGCTCTCGCGGTTCCCGGCTGTTGCACATTCCCTTCCTCGCTCCCGAAAAACAACCTCATCTGTTCGTCCGTGGGATCCGAATCAGACGGTTGTCCCAATTCCGAACCCGACGCTCCGTCCGCGAAGGGGCGAAGCAGATCCAGGTAGAGGAGAATCCCCTTGTGATGGGTGCTCTTTTCGTAAATGGCATGAGCGAGGAACTCCTTACCCACCCCGGATTCACCGGTGACCAGGACCGGTCTCTGAGAATGAGCCAGTTCATCCAAGCGTTTGCCTGCGCGGCGTTGCACCGTTTGACTTACGAAATAGTCGGGAAAGAGGTGGTCCTGGCGACTGATCAGTTCCTGCAGGGCCCGCTTCCTACGCGTCTTTCGATACACGTTCTGATCGAGCCGCATCACCTTTTTTGAAAGCTTCCGCAAGACGCTCACGGCCGCATTGGAGTTCTCACGGAGTATCTCGTCGAATTCAGGTGCGGGTATTTCGAGAACCTCGCATGGTTCCACCGCGACCACTCGGGTATTGAACGGCGAGGGGCGTTCCATGAGGTAACTGATCTCACCGACAATGTCACCGGCCGACAGGGTTTCGACCTCGATGTCGGAAGCGTCCTGTTCGCCCAGTATCACCGCAGCTCTTCCCGAGACGAGGAGACGTACGCGATGTCCGGGATCTCCGGGAGACACGATGACGGCTCCCGCTCGATACTCTTTGATTCGGCCCGTTTGCCGCAACTTCTCGCGTACGTCCTCGGGGAAATCCTCCAAGGGATCTCTCTTGTGAAGCTGATTGGGTTTCTGCGTTGCGGGAGGCAACATGTGTTCGCTCTTCTCGTGTCCTCAACGGCTCATACAAGATATGCCGGCTTGCCTACCGACGCAATGCCCCGACAGGGTGTCCGAATCCGTTTTTTCTCGAGGAAGGATCCATACCATACCCGTATATACCATACGGATGCCAAGAGAGGCTATGGTCCGCATTTTTCCCACTTCCGGACGATACCTGCGTTACGGCTTTCGCAAAGCAGAGTCGAGTCCGACCGCGACGGCAACATGAAGGTCCGGGAATAAGAACCGTAAGAGCTTGGAATTATTGTTCCGCGTGCGGGAAGTCTCTCCGCCGAATCCAGAGATCCCGCTCCATGGTACGACCTTTTTTTTCCTCTCCGGAGCTTCTCCGGCAGCCGGCCTTCTTGCATTTTTTTTCGTATTGGTTTAAATTTGATTCTCCACCCATCGTTTTTCCAGAGATGATAAAGACCGAGGAGACGAGACCTATGGCAAACTTTGAGCCTACTATAGTCGCTTTTTGCTGTCACTACTGCGCATACGGCGCGGCGGATCTTGCCGGCAGTATGAGACTGGAGTATCCGCCCAATATCCGTGTCATACGACTCCCCTGTACGGGAAAAATCACGCCCGTCTTCCTTCTAAGGGCCTTTGAGAAAGGTGCCGACGGCGTATACGTGGCCGGCTGCCTGGAAGGCGATTGCCATTTCATACATGGAAACCTGGTCGCCAAGCCTCGGGTGAACTACACGAAGAAGCTTATCCAAGAAGTCGGTTTGGAGCCGGAACGGCTCGAGATGTTCAACATGAGCGCGGCAATGGGTCCGAGGTTTGCCGAAGTTGCCAACGAATTTACGGAACGTATCCGGCAGCTGGGTCCCAGTCCCCTTAACAAGAAAATGAGAAGAGTTGACACTGAAGCGGCTTAATCGGCCGCCCACGTCTCTTTTCAGTAAACTCCCTGTGGAGGCATAAAATGGTCGTTGGTGAGCGAAAACCCTTCGATGAAATCACCGGAATGTTGGAAGGGCATAAGAAAATCATGGTGCTCGGTTGTGGCGGTTGCGTGACCGTCTGCCTGACCGGGGGACACGACGAAGTTCGCGTTCTTTCCAGCCAGTTGCGAATGGCCCGCGACAATGCAGGCAATCCCATTGAGATCGTGGAAAAGACCGTCGAGCGGCAATGCGATCCGGAATATGTGGAAGAGGTCAGCGGTATCGTCCCCGATGTCGATGCGGTTCTCTCCATGGCGTGCGGGGCAGGGGTTCAGTACGTGGCTGAACGATACCCGGGTATGCCCGTCTATCCCGCGCTGGATACCACCTTTGTCGGCGGTTCCACCAAGGAAGGATATTACGTGGAGAAGTGTCAGACGTGTGGAGCGTGCAAACTCTTCTACACCGGCGGTATTTGTCCCATAGCCAGATGCTCGAAGAGCCTCTTGAACGGTCCGTGCGGTGGATCGACAAAAGGAAAATGCGAAATCGACCCCGAAGTGGATTGCGCATGGCAACTCATCCTGGATCGACTCAAGTCGCTCAACAGGATGGATCTGTACGAAGAAAACATGGCCGTCAATGACTGGCGAACCAATCGGGACGGCGGTCCCCGTAAGATGATAAGGGAGGACTTTCAACGATGAACGGCGAGGTCAAAACCGAGAGCAAACTCGAGAAAATCCTTCGATCAGGTCAGTTCGCCGTTACCGGCGAGTGCGGCCCTCCCAGAGGAGCCGATGCGGAAGTTATCCGGCACAAGTGCAAGTTGCTCAAGGATAAGGCGGACGCGTTCAACATAACGGACAATCAGACTTCCGTGGTGAGAATGTCCTCCATTGCTTCGGCCGTGATCATGATGCAGGAAGGCATGGAGCCCGTCATGCAAATGGTCTGTCGGGACAGGAACCGCATCGCGATTCAAAGCGACATCCTCGGCGGAGCCGCCCTCGGAATCAAGAACATGCTTTGCCTTTCCGGCGATCATCAGAAATTTGGAGATCATCCTCAGGCAAAGAACGTCTTTGACATTGATTCCATTCAGTTGATCAGCACGGTTCGACGCATGCGCGACGAGGGGAAGTTCCTCGGGGGCGACGATATCAAGGGTGTTCCGAAGCTTTTCGTCGGCGCGGCGGCCAATCCCTTCGCGGATCCCTTTGAGATTCGCGTTCCGAGGCTTGCCAAGAAGGTCGCGGCCGGCGTGGAGTTTATTCAAACGCAGTGCATCTTCAACCTGAAGAAGTTTTCCGAGTGGATGAAGGGTGTAGTGGACCGCGGCCTGCATGAAAAGGTCTTCATCCTCGGCGGAGTGACGCCGTTCAAGTCCTTCGGCATGGCACGGTACATGGCGAAGAACGTGCCGGGAATGGACGTCCCCGACGAACTTCTCGAAAGAATGAAGGGTACGCCCAAGGAGAGCCAGGCGGAAGAGGGGATCAAGATCGCGGTCGAGACGATCCAGCAGCTCAAGGAGATGAAAGGCATCGCGGGCGTCCATATCATGGCCATCGAATGGGAAGAAAAGGTCGGGGAAATCGCGGAAAAAGCAGGACTTCTGCCGAGACCGAGCGTATAGCCTTCGGCTTGTAACACAAATGCCGCAGATGTGAACAGCGGGGCACGAGCAATCGTGCCCCGTTTTGTTGTAAGGTAAACGAGTGGTTCCGTCGGCCGGGGGTGACAAAAGCACCCAGGCCAAAGATATCAAGGCGGCCTTGAGCCTCGCACGCAACCTTTAGGACCGTATCATGATTAAAACCGTCACTACTCGCTACGATGTCGCGGAACACCTTCGCACCCCGGAGGAAATGGCTGCTTATTTTGAAGCATGCCTTGAAGAAGCACATGGGGATGCTGCATTCATTGCCAAGGCACTGGGAGATATTGCCCGTGCCAAGGGCATGTCTCAGGTGGCGCGTGACGCGGGACTGTCTCGCGAGAGTCTTTACAAAGCATTGTCCGGGGAAAGAAGCCCAAGTTTCGACACCATTCTGAAAGTCATCGGGGCACTTGGCTTGAAACTGCGTGCAGAAGCGACACACGCAGCTGGCTTTAAGGCCTGGCACTCAGTGTGCATGGCCCCAGTGGCTGTTTCTTGTAAGCTGTCGAGATTGCCGTGGGCTTCGCCTTCGCAAAGACAACTTCGAGGTTGTCATTGCGAGCCCGAGGCTTTGGAAGGGCGTGGCAATCTCAGCCTTTCATGAAGCATTGAGATTGCTTTCCCGCGTTCTGCGCGGGACTGCGCTCCTCGCAATGACAAAAACGACCGGTGGGACCGTTGAGGAACTGGGTTAGGATTACCGCGAAATTCAAAGAGCGTCACTATAATGCTGGGAATCCGTGACGGTATTATGCAAAGAAGCTCAGGCAGGAACAACCAAGATGGAAACCTTCACAGAACTCCGAGATTTAGTCGCGAACCCGCATTATCAAGAACAAAAGCGGAAAATCCTGGGCGGACTCACCGACGACATGATCGACGCACCGATAATTGAACTCATCAACGATATCAACAAACTGCCTTATTGTTTTACCTTGCAATGTTGTTATGGGCACTTTCTCTTCAACGGCCGGAACGATCCCGACAACCTCGATTCGTTGCCGGTCACCAATACCATCGCCACAGTGGAGTACAGGATAGCCTATGTTGCCTTCTGCATTGACAACAGTGATTCAGGAAGGATGTTGTTGGACCATCTCCGGGAAATCGCGTCCTTGGATCCGGAGAACATCCAGTTCTGTTGCGCAGAGTGGTTTTGGGGAAGACAGGTCAATTCTTATGCTTTACAAGTTGAACCGGACAGGTTTACGCATATGGACACGGCTGTTCTCGACTACGGAGAGGCTATGAAAACAGAGCGCATACGAAATGAGTTCTTTTCTCACGTCACAAAGTTATTTAAGAAACTGAATGACTTGGATGTGGCCGGCTAGCCGGACAGACCATCGCGGCTTCCGCGGAACCAATGGACAAGGGTGTTGAATATGTGTCATGAATCACGCGTTGCCTATTGCGGGCTGTTTTGCAGGGATTGCATTAGTCATAATGATCCCTTGTGTAGATGACCAACATTACGCGCGAAATGGGAGAGACCATGAACGACGTATATGTACACGGCTATGGCACACGGGAGAATGTGCGGTTGCAGGATCAGGCGGGCACGCTGGTCGATCTCCTGCATTGGGACACATCCTACCCCACCGGGAGCACAGTCCTTGAAGCGGGCTGCGGCGTCGGCGCTCAGACGGTCACGCTGGCCAGGAACAGCCCGGCAGCGCGAATCATGTCAATCGATATATCCCCGGAATCGGTAGCGGAAGCCAAGGACAAGATAGACTCGGCCGGCTTCACCAACGTGGAGTTCCGGCAGGGAGACATATTCTCATTGCCCTTTGGCCCGGAATCTTTCAATCATGTCTTCCTCTGTTTCGTACTTGAGCATCTTCCGCAACCGGTGGCGGCTCTGGAGATCCTCAATGGGCTGCTCAAGCCGGGCGGTACCATGACCGTCATCGAAGGGGACCACGGATCGGCCTATTTCCACCCAGACAGCGCGGCTGCCCGTAGTGCAATTCAATGCCAGGTCGAGTTGCAACGGGCAGCAGGCGGCAACGCGATGATCGGGCGACAACTGTACCCTCTGATGGTGGAAGCGGGGCTTGACGCGGTGCATGTTTCGCCTCGTATGGTGTACGCGGATTCGAGCAGGCCGCATCTTGTGGACGGTTTCACGAAGAAGACGTTCACCGCGATGATCGAGGGCGTCCGCGAATCTGCGCTCAAAGCCGGCATCATCAGTCCGGAGGTTTTCGATGCAGGTATCCGGGATCTGTACAGAACGGCTGAAGCCGACGGCGTGTTTTGCTACACCTTCTTCAAGGGTGTGGGAGCGAAGAGGTAACGGACCTGACAACAGGACCGAAGTATCCGTTCAGCGCGAACAAGAAAGAATGGACCACAAAGACTCCAAGGAAAGGATGAAGGGAGGATTTCTTTATCGGTGTGCATCTGTGTCATCCGCGGATAAACGTCTTCTCTTTCTCCTCTCCTCTCTGCTTTCATCCTTCCGCCTTCCTACTTCATCCTTTCCTGTGTAGTGTCTTTGTGGTTTGGTTCTTCTATTCAGCCGGCTTCACTGGTTGTCGCCGAGCACCGAATAGGCCGCGTGCCTCACCTTGGATTTCAGTTCGGAAGACGATGCCGTATCCCCGGGCCGCTCAGCGATGACACGGCCCGTGTCGGTTTCGATGAGTCGGCCGTGAACCTCGTATCGGTCTCCGGCGGCGCGAACGGTGACCAGAACAACCTTGCCTCCGTCCAACCGTGCCTTGACCGCGGCGAGCAATGCGGACACGTCCGCGGTCCGCGCGTTGTTTTCGGTCAAGATCCCGGCCCACTCGGACGGGGGAACGACCCTGTACCGCTCTCGATCGGCTTGTGAAGGGCCGAGTGCCCGGTAGAGCTCGTCGATGGTCTCCTGGGGCAGGGGCGTCTCGAAATCCTTGAATAAGAGAACGATTGCCACATGAGGTTTGGGCGCCGCGCTCAATCCTCCGGGCAGACTGTTGCCGATATGATCCCACGACACCGAACTCGTTCCGACCGTGGGCATCGTCGAGTACCGAGGATACAGGAAGAAGACCAGCAACAGCGCCAATGCCGCCGCACCGACGGTCATCCATCGGAATGGGAAAAGTGATGACAAACTCTCGGGATCGGGCCGGAACCATGAGATGGGCTTGGGCCCACGAAGGTGCGCAACGTCACGTGGGAGTTCCGCGGTTATGGATTTCAGGAGATCCGCAGGCATGATCGCGTGCCCATGAGTGCCGCGAAGCGCGTTCATCTCTTCTCGGCATGTGTTGCACGAGTCGAGGTGCTCGGAAATTGCTCCGGACGGATCGTGCCCTGTGTCCAGGAAATCGGAAAGCTCCACCGGATCGGGACAGAACACAGACTCGTGCTCTCTCAATATCGACGTCAACGCAAGCAGTTCTTCCAGTTCACAGGATGCGTTGGGATCGTTCTCGAGCAGACGCTCTACAGCGGGCTTATCCTCAATTGGTAGACTCCCGTCGACAGCGCGTATGAGCAATTCCCTTTGTGCATCCTTCAACTCGTCTTTCGGATCGCTCATGGGCCTAGTCCTTCACGAACGATTTCGTCGTAATGTGCCTTGAGCTCGGCCAGGCATCGAAGAGTCCGGACATTTACCGTGTGTTCCTTTTGTCTCAGCGTGGCCGCGATCTTTGCGTAAGGCAGATCCATGTGAAATCTGAGTCGGATCAATTCCCGACACGCGGATTTGAGCCGTTTCAAGGCAAGGGCAACGATACTGACCAATTGTGCCTTTTCAAGCCGGGCGTCGGCCCGTTCCATACGACATCTTGGGTTGATGGTTCCTTCTTCGCCTTCGCCGTGATGATCCACGGGACTTGTGGGAGCGGACCTGCATGACGAAAGGGACTGCCTCACGTGGTCGATGCAGACTCGTTTGGCCGCCATTCCCACAAAAGCCTTGAGAGGCAGCTTTCCCGCGTCATACGTGTGCATGGACTTGACGAGCTTGAGATAGATCGTCTGTACCACGTCATCGTCCGAATACCCGGGAAAGGTCGAGCCGTACCTGCGGGCAATGACTCGTATGAGCCCGTCATATCGCCGGTAGAATTCGTTCCAGGCCTCCTGGGAACCCGAAAGACACTCCGTGACCAGTTTTTCGTCGGGAACTGCATGGTTGTGGGAACTCCGCATGTACCGTACCCTGAACCTCTATATCTTCATCCCGAGAATCGGTCGTGGGCTGAAGATTACTACGTTCCCGTGACGGGAGTCCAGAGGATCCCGCCTTAGCGGAAGCGATTCCTCTGCTTGTCGTTCGTGCTTACACGTCACGGCGCGACGGTTCCGGCCACTGTCCGTAACCTTTCCGACACAACGGACCTTAAGGGTTCGCGGTCGTCTGGTGCAGGCGAACAAGGGCCATGATGTCTTATTCGGTTCATGTGACGAAATCTCACAAGAGGGTTCTTGGTTCTGCAGTTCAGAGCCCAGTGAATGACGCGCTTGACGCGGGAGGACGAAAAGCATGAGGGGATCTCGTGTGTGAACTGAGATTGTACCGGTTCCGCGCACGTCGGCATTCTTGCGACACCCTCTGTCCGAAATCGGCAACCTCGATTGTCCGACATATCAGGGTGTTAATAAACGCGGGGGTCACGTGGGAGCGGTAACCGCACGTTTGACCCTTCCCGCGCAGTTCGAATTTCTGAGTGAAAATATAGACAACCGACGTTTGATGCGGGTTGTCCGAGCCCGTCATCATGGTGAGATGATATGGCCTGGATGTTGCACACCGACAAGCAAGTTTCGGAATAAGATCTACCCATCCCAAGGAAAGGATGTCTGGTTTGTTCGGCGAACACATGGAGGGAGCGGGCTGCAGGAATCCGATGTCGTTTCGGTGCCGGGTACATGGGGGTGTCTCCGCCCCTTTCCGATATACAGGTTCGAATGCTTCTCGTACATATTCCGCTTCCATCAGGAAGTCTCACCAAGTCACCACCCCGAACAATCCCTTACGCATTTTCCGCCGAGCGGAGCAGCTGGACGCGGCATTTTGCCATGCACGTGACGAGAACAGAAATCAATGCGGCATGGGTCCTTGATGGGCACGAGCATACGTTATGCGGACAGACTTTCACTATTGATCTTGTGTGGGGGGGTAATAGTCATTGATATCGAGTACATAATGCACATTCAAAAAATTCTTGAGAGGTGTAATGATGATTGCATCGAGATTTTGGAGCAGGTCGCTCAGGTATCGACGTGAGATCCTCCTTCAGCAATTGGAGGAGAGAATCGTGTTGGATGCCGCGTTGAGTGCTACTCAGGACGATCCCGCCAACCAGGTGGGAAATTCGACCGACCCCGGTCAGTCGAGTATCAACGACCCTACTGCTCAAGCCGAAGCGGGCGGTACCACCGATGGGGACGCCAATGCCGGACTCGGCGCCCCTCAGCCCGACAATTTCGAGCAGGTGTTCAGCCAGGATCCCAATGTGGTGATCGTGTCAACCGATTTGGGAGAGGTCGCGCAACCGCTGGACGTTGTCCTCGTGGCACACGGTTTGGCCGATCCGGACGGCATGTCCGCGTTAGCCGAAAAGGATGGTATCCACATTGTCTGGTATGATCCTGCGACCGACAATCTTGCGTCCATTACTTCGATGCTCAAGGATCTGAGTGCCTCGACGGGACAATCGATCGGCAACTTGGCAATCCTGAGCCACGGCACTGAAGGGGTGCTCACCCTCGGCTCCGAGCAACTGCAGGTACTGAGCTTGGCCGATCACGAAGCGACCTTCAACGAACTCGGCGGCCTGATGACGGAAGATGGACAGATCCAGTTCTATGCCTGCTCTCTTGCCGGAGACTCATACGGCAAGGATCTGGTCGACCTGATAAGCGCGTATACGTCCGCAGACGTATTTGCCAGCATCGACAGCACCGGGGGGGGAGATCTGAATTGGGACCTGGAATATGCCTCAAGTACGGATGTGGGAGTGAACGCAATCTTCAGCAAAGAAGGCATGGCTCTCGTTCATTCGGAGCTGGTCGCCACCCTCGTGAAGGACATCATGCCCGGAACGGGCAACGGCATCGTGGGCAATCCGAATTTCACCAGTGCGGGGGATTACCTCATATTTACCGGGTACGTGAATACCCTGGGGTACGAACCGTGGGTGAGCGACGGAACCGCGGCAGGCACGATCAACCTCCTGGACATTTATGCGGGGACAGGGAGTTCGAGTCCGGCTGAATTCACCAAGGTGGGCAACACTGTCTTCTTTGTCGCCACCGACGCGACCCACGGGAGAGAATTGTGGATGACGGACGGCACCACAGCCGGCACACAATTGGTCAAGGACATTCGGCCGGGCACCACGGCGAGTTCTCCGGCCAATCTGTTCGCGGCGAACGGCCTGCTCTACTTCTCAGCGAACGACGGGACCAACGGCACTGAGCTGTGGGTCAGTGACGGGACCGAGGCAGGCACCTATATGGTGGCCAATCTGACCGCAGGCTCTTCGAGCAGTATTGTAAAGAGTTTCGCGGAGATGGGGGGAGACGTCTACTTCTCTTATGGCACTACCACGGCAAATGGAACCTTATGGAAGACCGACGGCTCCGCGGCTGGTACCGTTCAGGTGACGAGTGTTCCGTACGGCGTGAACTATATCACCGAGCTGAATGGTCAGTTGTTCTTCAGCGCTCAGGGTCCTGCGGCGGGCTACACCAACGTGGGATATGAGCTCTGGAAGAGTGACGGCACGGCCGCGGGTACCGATCTGTTGATCGACATCTATGGCGGCGGATACAGCAGCAGCCCCTCGCAGCTCACGGTAGTGGGAGATCATCTCTATTTCATCGCATATGGAACGACCTACGGCAGTGAGGTATGGGTCACCGACGGGGTGGACGGCACCGCGGCGCACACCTATGTCATCGACGTAGTTGCGGGTTCCGGCACCAGTTCCCCCAACTGGTTGACGGAATCAGGGGGCAAGGCCTTCTGGTCCGCGCGGACAATATCTACGGGATCCAGTTACTATCTGCATGTGCACGACCCGCTGGTCGGCGGTTCGCCCACACAACTCACGACCACCGCGGTGTACAACCTAGCCGATGCCGCGGATATGCTTTATTTTTCCACAACCGCAACCGGATATGGAACGGAGCTCTGGAAGAGTGACGGCACGATCGCCGGCACAGTACTCGCGGAGGACGTCAATCCTGGGACCGCGTCGAGCAGCCCGAACTATATGACGTACGTCAATGGCACGCTGTTCTTCTCCGCCTACAACAGCGCGACTGGAACTGAGCTCTACAAGGTCGTCCTCGCGCCGCCGAGTCAACCGCCGGTGAATACCGTCGGAACTGCAGGGCCGTTTTTGGAGGACGCTGTCGGTGTGGATCTCGGCAGTGCCTTCTCAGTAAGCGATCCGGACGCGGGAGACACGCTCACGGTGACGGTCAGCTCGTCCGCGTTCTCCGGCTTCAGCGTGGACGGCGTGAACTATTCATCCACGTTTCACATGGTGGGAACACAAGGAGACATAAACTCCGCGCTCGCCAATCTCACGGGCAACCTGGCTCCGGACTTTTCAGGCGATGCCCGCATTACCATAACCACGACGGATCAGAACGACCTGTCGGATTCCGACACGCTCATCGTCCCCGTAGCAAATACGCCCGATCCTCCTTCTTTGAAGTTGCCGACCACTCAGCGAACGTTCGCGGAGGACATCTATTACCAGATCGGCCTGGCCAACAGCACGTCGGTCTGGAGCGTCTCCGATCCCGATCCGGGAGACATCCTTACGATGGACTTCTCGGTCCTCCCGGTCCCGGGGTTTCCTGACATCGCAGGGTACGGTTCCATCAGCGTGACCGGGTACTCCGGCACGTACGAGCAGACGGGCCAACTCGTGGGTACGGTGTCCGAGCTCAATGCGTTGCTGCAGAATCAACTGTACGTCTATGTGGAGCCCAATTTTAACGGTGTTGCCCAGCTCTATGTCAAGGTGACCGATTCCACCGGCAATGTTGTGGAAGACGTATATGATGCGATCACCATAAGCGCGGTGAACGACGCGCCGGTGAATACGGTACCCGGTACTCAAAGCACCGATGAGGACACCCCGATCGTGTTCAATCAGGCCAACGGCAACCTCATATCCGTCTTTGACGTGGACGCGGACCCCGGAGAGTTACGGGTCACGTTGAATGCCACAAACGGCATGGTAACGCTCTCCGGGACTACCGGACTCACCTTCCTTTCCGGCGATGGAACGGACGACGTGAGCACAATCTTCACGGGGACCCAGGCGAACATCAACGCGGCGCTCGACGGTCTGGTTTTCACACCGTTCAACGAAGGGTTTGACTACACCACCGCGGATGCTGCGCTCCAGATCATTACCAACGATCAGGGAAACACGGGCGGTTTTGCGCTCCAGGACACCGACACGATCAACATATCGGTGTCTCCGGTACCTGACGCGCCCGTGAATACCGTGAATCCGTTTGTGGTTGCCGAGGGAACCACTTTGGTCAACCTGGGTAACGCGGTCAGCGTTCACGATGGCGACCCGGATGACACCCTGTTCGTCCAACTCAGTGTCGGCACCGGCTTCACCGGTCTGTCGCTGAACGGCGTCAGCTATGTGAGCAGCCTGATGTTGACCGGGACCGAGACTCTCATCAATTCAATACTCGCCGGCCTCACCGGACAGATTGAGGCCGGGTTCACCGGCGATGCCACCATCGAGATGGTGACCAACGACATAGGAGGTCTGCAGGACATCGACACCCTGACGGTGACCGTGGATCCGAGTTGTTCATGCATCATCGGCCCCGTAGGGCCCTTTGTCGAGGATTCCGGAGTCGTGTCGCTTGCCGGAGGCATCAGCGTGTCGGACCCCGAGGGAGATCCCATGACGGTCACCCTCGAAGTGACCGCGGGGTACGACCAGCTCAATATCGTCGCATCGGGAGCCGCGGTGGTAACCGGTAACGGTACGGCTGTGATGACCATCGAGGGAAGCCAGCAAGACATCAATGGCTCGTTGGCAACCTTGACGGGTACGCTGACCCCCGATTTCTTCGGCGCGGCAGCGATAGCCATTACCGTGACCGACGGGGTGAACACGGAGAACCACGCACTCTTGGCAACGGTGTCCGGGGTGAACGACGCGCCGACGGTGAACTTGCCCGGGCCGCAGGTAGTGGATGAGGGAACGCTCGAGTTCAGCACCGCGAACGGTAATGCCATCGTGTTCGGAGATATCGAGGCGGGGTCCGAGGAAGTCGGGGTTCGTCTGACCGCGACCAACGGGACCTTGACCCTTGCGTCCGTCGCCGGGCTGACCATGGTCATCGGAGACGGCACGGACGATGCGGACGTCGCCT
>JAVHLK010000004.1:0-56100 GCA_031082285.1 Desulfomonilaceae bacterium | reverse complement strand
ACTCTCGGACATCAATGCGGCCATCGACGGCCTGGTATTCACTCCAACCATTCTGTACACTGGGCCTGCGAGCATTTGGGCCAAGATAAACGACATGGGCTTTACCGGCGCAGGCGGTCCGCTCACCGCGGAGGCGACCGTAGGCATCACGGTGAATCCGGCTCCGCCTTTGGCGCCGACTGCCGGCGATTTCTCGGCGAGTGTGGCCGAGGATGCGGTCGTGACCCTCGGCGGCTGGAACTTCACGGATCTCAACGGCGACGCGGCCCAGTCCATCACGATTACCGGGTTGCCGACCAACGGCACCCTCTTTGTTGACGCCAACGGCAACAACCAGGTCGACGCCGGCGAGGCGGTCGTGTTGAACGACGAGATCTCCTGGACCGATGCGGTCACCACGCCCATCGTGAAGTACCTCGGCGATGCCGATTACTTCGGCCCGGACTCTCTGTCGTACGTGGTGACGGACACCACCGCCATGACGGGCGCAGCGCCGGATGACGAGGGAACGGTAAGTATCGACGTCACTCCGGTGAACGATGCTCCCACAATCACACTGCCCGCTCCACAGACCGTAACCGGCGGAGCAATTGAATTGAGCACGCTAAACGGCAATGCCATCGTGTTCGACGATATTGATGCGGGGATCGGGGAAGTCGGGGTTCGCCTGAAGGCGACCAACGGGACCTTGACCCTTGCGTCCGTCGCGGGGCTGACCATGGTCATCGGAGACGGTACCGACGATGTGGACGTCGCCTTCTTCGGGACACTCTCGGACATTCATGCGGCCGTCGACGGCCTGATATTCACGGCGAATCCACTGTATACCGGTCCTGCGACTATTTGGACCAAGATAAACGACATGGGGTACACCGGCGCAGGCAACGTGCTGGTGGCGGAAGCCACGTTGAACCTCAACGTGGTGTGATCCATGCCTCTAAGAGGGCCTGAATGAGAGGGGGCGCGGTTACCGCGTAACCGGCCCCTCTTTCAAGGCTGTTCAGCTCTGAATCAGGCGGACCGAGCGGCGCCAAACGTGAAGGCGGCCTAACCCCCGGGCGCACCACGCCGGGGAACCCTTCCCATTCCTGTGCCTCTGGAGTCCGAGAAAGACAAACCGTCGAGCAACGGGTGCGAGGCAGGCACTGCAGGCGCAAGGAGACCGGGATGGAAGCCAACCCGAAATTTCGAGTCGACCTGGAAATCTATCGATACGACGACATCGAGGACAGGGACACGGTGGTCCTCAAGGATCCGGTCTCAGCGAAATACTACTATCTCTCCGTTTATGAATATCGACTGCTGAAAACGCTTGACGGAAACCTCACTCTGGAAGAAGCGGTCGACAAGCTTTCCGCATCAGCCTACTACTACACCATGGAAGACGCTGCGACCATCGTAGGCAAGGCCGCTCAAATGGGCCTCGTTATGGGAACCCGATTCGGGACCGCGGACTACCAGGAGCGCGTGAAACGACACATGGAAACTGCAAAGAAAGCACGACGCTTCGCCGGCATCTATTTCCTCTTCGTTCCTCTTCTCAACCCGGACAAATTCTTGGAACGGACTCTCTGGATAGCCAAACTCATTGCAAACAGACTGACCATAGGGGCACTGGCAATAGCTCTGCCCGGCGCGATCTACTGCATCGTTTCGGGATTCGATCGCATCCAGAACGAATACCTGTATTTCTTCAACCTGCAGAATCTTGTCTATCTGTGGATAACCATTGCCTTCACCAAATTGATTCACGAATTCGGTCACGCCTACACTGCGAAGAGCTACGGTCTTCATGTTCCGGAAATGGGCGTTGCATTCCTCATCTTCTTTCCCTGCCTGTACTGCAACACAACGGACGCATGGCAATTGGCCGCCCGCAAACAGCGAATTGCCATAAGTGGGGCTGGCATACTGGTGGAAGGTGCGTTAGCAATCATCTCCACATACATCTGGTACTTTTCCGGTCCGGGAATGGTCAATTCGCTGGCATTTTACCTCATGGCCGTCTCTTTCATTTC
The DNA here is from genome assembly GCA_031082285.1 of Desulfomonilaceae bacterium. Taxonomy (GTDB): domain Bacteria; phylum Desulfobacterota; class Desulfomonilia; order Desulfomonilales; family Desulfomonilaceae; genus JAVHLK01. The sequence goes on along the minus strand of JAVHLK010000004.1, from coordinate 54,082 downwards.
AACGGTACTATTCAACGGGAACCCTCTGATGAGATTCGACGGATACTTCATACTCATGGACTGGCTGAAACTGCCCAACTTGTACACCCGATCCTTCGGATACGTGAAATACCTTTTTATGAACCGGGTGTTGGGAATGTCGTCGGTCCCCAGCACGGCGGGCACCCAAAGAGAGACGGCGATCTTTACCACATACGGCATTGCAGCCTTCTGTTATCGAATCTTCCTGTACTTGGCCATAGCAGCGGGAGTGTACTACCGCTTCGACAAGACTCTTGGAATACTCCTGGCAGTCACGGCCATTGTGCTGTTCATCGTGCGTCCCGTCCTCAAGGGCCTGAAAACGATTGTCGCCGAGCGCAGGGAGTTGCATCCAAGACTCGCAGGCACCCTTGTACTGGGAACGCTGGCGGCTTTGTTGGTGGTCGTCTCCGTGACTCCGATTTCCGGTCGGTCCGTGTACTCCTGTTATCTGGCATCTGCAAGATCTCAGAAGCTGACCGTACCACTCCAGACCCTGGTCAAAGAGGTGTACGTACGCGCAGGCGCCTCCGTGTCCAAAGGTGATCTCCTGTTTACTCTCGACACGTCGGCGCTCAGGTTGCGCCTGCAGGAAACGGAAAACCGCCGGGAGATTCTGCAGACCGAGCTGAAGTATCTGCTCGTCGATGAGACGAAAATGGCCGAAGCCGCGGGCAAAGAGATCGAGCTTCGAAAAGTTGAGGACGAGGCGGGGAGAATCAAGAGAGATCTCGATTTGGCGGAACGCGGGATTGTGGCACCCTTCGACGGAGTGGTAACTCATCTCGACCACAGATTGCAGAGCGGATTCCAGCCCGGGGAAGGAATCGTGGTAGGGGAGTTGGCATCAACCACGGATGCATTGGTACATGCGCTCATTCCGGCACGAGATATTCGCAGAGTGGAAAAAGACATGCCGGCCTCGGTCTGGTTCAAAGTGGGAACCGGTCTGACGGTTAAGGGGACAATTAAGGCGGTGAATCAGTACACCGAGCAAGATCTGACGGATTTGCCGTTTTCAAGCCGCCTCGGAGGCGAGTTTGCGACTGAAGCCGTGGGACAGGATCGTACCGACGCGCCTCTGGAGGCCCTGTATCAGTGCTCGATCAATCTCCAGAACCCCGATTCACGGATTCCTTTGGGCATGACGGGGAAACTCGTTCTTGAATCACCGCCCCGGAGCTTCCTTGAACGCGGCATGGAAGTTGTTTTCACTACGTTTAATAGAGAATCACTCTTCTGAGGAGAGGAATGCAGATGGCCGTACAGCTCGCCAATATAAACGAAACCTCGCAAGCTCGCGGAGACTCCCGAGAACTGGATGCAAAGGGCCGGGAACGACTCCTGGTCGTGAGTCTCGAATTCTCCAAACGGGCCTTGGAGGCGCGTTCATTGGAGGAACTGGGCTTTCTTCTGACCAATGATGTTCGGACAATCATTGAGTTCGACAGATGCTCGTTGTTCACGCATATGGGCGGTGAGTCTCGTTTCGTAGGGGCGAGCAACCAGCCCGTAGTGGAAAAGAAGTCCGGATTTACGGCAGAGTTGAATGGCTTGGCGGCTCACCTGCGATCCCTCAAGCGACCGCTCTTCATTACCGATCCGTCTGGAATCCGAAGTCTCTCTGATGAAGACTTGAACCCGGAAATCAAGGAAGCACTCGTTTCCTATGCAAATTTTGCCAAGTGCAAAGGGATCGTATGCGTCCCGTTGAATTATGATGGCGAGACTCTCGGTCATCTGTTCCTTGAGTACCTGGACGGAAAAGCGCCGAATCAATTTAGCTCGGTCGCGCTGATTAAGCTGGCTCCTTTCCTTGCGTCGGCGCTGGCCCAGCGATGGCTTCGTACTCGGGACCCCCGGTTGGTCTCCCTGACTCAGACCACGTCCTGGAGAGACTCGCCCGGTTTACGCAGGATCGGACGGTATCTGCCGTTAATGGCAATTGTTATCACCGTGTTGATATATGCTCTCTTCTTCCTGCCCGTTTCTCATCCGGTGGGAGGTGAAGCGGAAATTGTTGCACAGGACCGGCATTTGGCTTTCTCACAAATTGAAGGGTTGATTGACCGGATCAATGTAGCGGAAGGTACGACTGTAGAAAAGGGCCAAGTGGTGGCTGCGCTGGATAGTACGGAACTCGATTTCAAGACGGCGGTGACCAGGCGAGAGTTGGATCTGTTGAACCAACAGAAGGCGCTTCTGAAGAGATCCGCGAGTCAGGACATTTCGAAGTTGGCGGAAAGCAAGCTCGTGGAACTCAAGGCAAAGACGGTCTTGGCACAGTTGGACTACCTGGAGTGGCAGAAACGGCTTCTTGATATCAAGGCGCCGGCCTCGGGAATAGTCATCACGAAGCACGTTGACACGTTGGTCGGTAAGAAGCTCAAAGCCGGCGAGCCATTCTGTGAAATTGCAGTTCCCGGAGAGTTGTGCACGCAGGTCTACGTCCCTGAGGACAAGGTCGGCAGACTCAAGACCGGTCAGGAGGGAAACCTGTACCTCAACGACAAACCGATGACGGGTTATCCCATCGTCGTGACGGAAGTGGCCCCGGCCGCGGAAGCGGTTCCTCGTCTGGGAAACGTGTACCAAGTGAAGGCAGCGATTCGCGGCGAGAACGGCCCGCCCGTCAAGGTCGGCATGAAAGGCGTCGGCAAGATATACACGGAAAAGTCCAACGTGTACTCCATTCTCACCCAACGCCTCTATACCAGGTGGAACGAGTTCACCTTGTATTTCTTTTAGTACGACATCGCCGAATCAGTGCTCCTCCATCGCGGAATGCATTGATTCGTGAGTTCGGTCGCGTCAACGTTCCGCTCTGAAAACGTACACGGCACAACCGATCATTCGCGCGAGAGGCATTGCTTCCAGAGCCGGTTCGATTCTTTTCAGGCTGCCGGCAACCCAATCGGGACAGAACATTGGAACAAGACCAACAAACCGGCGTTTTTTAACTGAACCGCCGAGGCTACGAATCCATGAATCCACTTTGCCGGGACAATAGGATTTTTCGCCATGCTCGACGTGGTAAGGAGAAAAGCGCTCGAGTAATTTCAGTCCCGGATTGTAGCCATTAGGCTCAATGACAACCAGGCAACGGGCTACTCGAAAGGCCTCTCTCAAAGCCTCCTTAGGATGATCCAAATGGTGAAGCACGCCGCGCAGGTAAGCGATATCGAAGCGGTTACGAGTGAATGGAAGACCGTATGTGCTTCCCACGACCCACGTGAGGTGTCTTCGCCCTCCCCTTTGCCTCGCAACCTCCACCGCTTCCGCTACAGGATCTATGCCCACAAGTTCCGACGGGCCTCCGTGGTCGTAGAGTTCTGAGGTGTAGGTCCCGTCTCCACAGCCGATATCCAGAACGCGTTTATTCGTGAAATCTGCGATCTCGAGGGTCGCTTGTGAAAGTCGTCGGTTGGCAAGTACGCTTGAGAGAGACGGGTCGGTTGTGTATTGATATCCTCCTTTCCGTCTCGCATCTTTGCGGAACGCTTCAGAATTACTCACCATCATGAGTCATGCCCTTGGAGTGATGTGATAGTCTCTCGGTACACGGCCGATCAAGTACAGATTGCCCAGCGGCAGGGTCGTTCTTATTGAGTCGACCCCCAGTCGGTGTGTCGCGCGGAGTACGGACTCTTTGACAGGCATCGGGAGCGGGGCGAGACGCAGCAAATAGTTGAGTGTATAGGTGTTCAACACCGGCCCCGTCTCTTCTACCAGGAATCCTCTACTCTCAAAGAGTTTTCTCATGGTCGAACGGCTAAAAAGAAACGTGTGCTCGATGTCCAGTATTGGGCTCCGGGGGCCCAACACACGTGCCGAGATCGCTTCGATGTTGTGGTTGATCGCCAGCACGAGCCCCCCGGGCTTGAGTACCTTGCGGCATTCGTCAAGCAGTGGTACGGGTTCAGCGATGTGGTCCAAGACCTGAAACATGCAAACTACATCGAACTGGTTTTCTTCAAAGAGTCCGGGCCGCATGATGTCGCACACTATCCGGTTTTTCACCTGGGGAGCCGCTGCTGCGACAGCTTCACGACTTGGCTCGACTCCTACCACAACGCGGTAATTGTCGTTCAACGCCTGTTCGAGCAGATACCCATTCCCACAACCGATCTCCAGTAGTGTTCCCTTACCCGCATGATATTTCTCAAGTTTTCTCAGATATCGTCCGTAGGTGGTCTTAAGGTCTCCTGTTTCCGCGCCATATTGGAAACGGCTCGCCGAGTAAAGGGTTGTCAACAGTCTCTCGTTTCCTATCGGGTCGGATCTGACCAGGCCGCATCTCGAGCACCGTACAATGCGGTAGTGAACCCGGTCGGGAGTACGTCGGGCGGAGAATATTTCCGGAACGAAGTGATCCACGGTAAAATTCGCCGGGTATATTTCCTGCGATGCGGCTGTAGGTCCACAAATGGGACACGTGGTTGATCGGAGGGAGAAATCGCAGGTCTCACGTAAGTTCCCTTGATCACACTTGGGAAGATTCCCGGGAGACATCGTGCTCAATACCCTCGTGGTGAAGTTTTCGTCTGCTGCGATTCCGAAGGCTCCAGATCCTGATCGATGGCGGCGACCGTGGCCTGTACGCTCTTTGGGGCGTTTAGAATCTCCTCCACAATGTAGGGAGGCCTGCGTTTCACCTCATCATAAATGTGCATCAGGTAGGATCCGATAATGCTGAGACAGAGCAGCTGGATGCCTCCGATAAAGAAAATCAGGATTATCAAAGTAGTGAAGCCGCTTGGTGCGATTCCCGGAAGCATCAACCGCAGTACTATCAGAACGACGATGGCTATGGCAGCTCCCCCCACTACCAACCCTGCCAACCATGTGATGAAGTCGAGGGGAACATACGAGAATGAGAAGATGGCTTTTCTCGCCCATCCCAAATTCTTGAGCAGGGAGTTGGTCGTAGTTCCAAACATCCGCTCAGGGCGAACATACGGTACACCTATCTGCTTGAACCCTACCCAAGCTCGAAGTCCTCTCAAGAAACGATTGTTTTCAGGCAATGCATTGATCGCATTGACTACTCTTCGATCCATCATTGAAAAATCGCCGGCATCCAAAGGAATCTGAACGTATGAGGCGGCCTTGAAGACGCGGTAAAAGAGCTTATACGCCACCTGAAGAAACTGTGTGGCCTGACGTCTCCGGCGTACGCCGTACACTACGTGGTATCCTTCCTTCCATTTACCATAGAAGTCCTCTATGAGTTCCGGCGGATCCTGGAGATCCCCGTCGAGAAGTACGACCGCATCGCCCGTCGCGATCATCATTCCACTCGTGAAAGCACTCTGAGAGCCAAAATTGCGAGCGTGGTTGATCACGACCACATTCTCGTCACGTGCGGCAAGTTGGGCAAGTACTTCTCTCGCATTGTCAGGGCTGCAATCGTTGACATAGATGATTTCATAGTCAACCCCGATCTTATTGAACACCCCGATGAGGCGGTCATACATAATCGGGATCGCGGGTCCGTCTTTATAACAGGCGACAACGGCGGTCAGCTTGTCGGGTGTTGTGCGAGCACGGTTCGGATCGCAGTGGTTCATCGTTGCATCCAGGGCCTGGGTTGTGCCTCCCTACGGTAACTCATATTCGTCAAGCCCTAACCATTTGGAAATTCGGCCTAATACGCATAATTGCGCCTCTTTTAACACGTCCTTCGGAAAAAAGCAACGACAGAGAGACGTCGGCATGCTAATAATAATAGGCCAATAGCATTCTACGGAGGTCGGTACGTAAACCACGATGTGTGTCAATGGGCATCTTGAGTGCAGACGGCAGGCCTGGCAAGGGCTTTGCCATGCAAAGGGACGGCCGTGTTGACCGGCAGAATGCTCACAAACAAGCGTGATGATCAAAGACTCTTATTATCCGATACGGTACGGCCGTGCCGTCATTCCGGGATCTTGACTCAATCATTGAACACTTCCAGTCTGACCATTCCAAGGGAAGGGATCATACCGATAGGCTTCCTTGCTTTCATTATCGCTCTCGTACTGTTGCTTTGGCGCGCCCCCGGACTTGAGTTCTATCTTTCAAGTAGTGACCACGGGTTCCAGCTGTGCATGGCGCGTCAGGTGATTCTCGGAAAACTCCCCTTCGTTGACGTATTTTCTCACTATGGGCCGCTCGTGTCCTTCACAAGCGCATTACTGTCGGCGATACATGACTCTCTTCTCAGTGAAACACTGCTCTGCGCGGTCGGATATGCCGCCTCGCTGTCATTGGTATATCGTCTCACGGTTGTGGTGTCCTCCAGACTTGTCGGATGGTGCGTCTTTGCCGCGGGATTTGTTTTCGTGGCCAGATTCTATAAATGGTACTATTGGTTTTTTCCACTTGCAGCACTGTACTGCTTTTATCGAATAATCAATACACCCCTCCAAAGACGGACACGGTGGATACTATCGGCCGGGCTCATCGATGGCATTGCAGCGCTGTACAGATTGGACTTGGGTCTGGCTTGCGCTGCTTTTCATGTCTTGTCTCTGGGTGCCGCCTCGGTGGTCGATCGGACGCCACGACGCTATTGCAGCGAACTGCTTTATCTCAGCGCCGGAATCTCTGTCCCGATTGTGTGTTGGTTCGCATTCCTGGTAACTCATGCAGGAGTCGGTGGAATAGGTGATTACTTCTGGGCTACTGTTTCGGGTGCACAAGGCGTCGTAGAATTCTGGTCCAAACCTTTTCCTCTCTTTGACCGATATCGGCCGTTTTCCGTTGATTCAGCATCTGCCGCGGCTTTTGTGGTCGTTCCACTAATCTACGTTTCGGCTGCGATGTGGGCCCTGAGGGTCTATCTACGCGATACGAATGAAGAGCAACTGAAAAAGGGTCTCTTTGTCCTCGCTACCGCTCTCATCGGCGCATGTACTTTCCCTCAAGCTTTGCACCGTTCGGATATTCAGCACTTGAAACAGGTCATTCCCCCTGCGATCATTTCGGCAGGAATCCTGTTTTCGATTTTATGGGCAGACGGGAGCATTGCGGCTCGACACGGATTCCGGCGCCGACTCGCGGTCGGCTTGTGCGCGGCTTTTGCTACAGGTCTGATTGTTGCCATAGGTGAAAGGGGAGGAGCGGACTTGGCGTCCTGGTCTTCGTCTCCACTTCAACGATACCGAGATCTCTCCAAGGGGCCGGCTCCGAATGTCACGCATCCCATCGGTAAGCTCGCTATGACCATTCGTACATCGTCACACTCAAACGAAGCAATATTGGTGCTGGGCATAGCACCGCAGGTCTATTACTTTAGTAGACGTCCTATGGCAGGAATATTCCCGGTTTATTGTCGTGGTCTTTGGACGGAATCATACTGGAGGAGAAAAGATCTCGCAACCGTCCAAAAGAATAGTCCTCTGTACGTGATGGTCCCAACGCGAGACGAACGTAACCTCCTACAAGAAGAACGTCCGCTTCTTTTCAACTGGATAATGACAACGTACGGCAGGACCGTGACCGATCTTGATTCATGGGTTCTCCTCAAGAGACAAGTAGAGTGAAGCGGCCTGTCGGAAAGTCAAAGCGCCCTCGACGTTCCGCGATCTTTCCACGAGGTCTTGGATCACATGTGACCGGATCCTTACCCATCCCGTGACTTCCGAGTAGGGTTTGCCGAGGACAATCCGTTCGGACAATGTTTTCTTTGCGCAAATGTGTCCGTTGTGACTTTTCGTTGTAGCAGGTCTTTGTTTTGTTCTGCAATTGCACCCTCATGTCGCCGGCGAAGACGCGAACGTACCGCCACAGAGAGCTTGACTCGTAGTACTCGGCCTAGTATCGTAACACCTCAAGACTCGATGACGTCACCGAACTCGAAGAAGTTGTTTTGTGCCCCCAATTGCGACCTTACGCGATCCGATGGGTCACATGGGCTTGCCTGAGAACGCGTCGGCAGCTTGGGGACACCACTTGTCCCAATGAAGCGGTAAGAGGTTCATCATGCATATATCCGAAGGAGTACTGAGTGCACCCGTACTGGCTGCGGGCTTTGCCCTTGGTGCGGCGGGAGTGGCCGTCGGACTCAAGAAGATGAGTTATGATAAACTACCTGAGGTGGCGGTACTTGCCTCGGTGTTTTTCGTGGCTTCTCTTGTCCATGTGCCGATAGGCCCGTCCGCGGTTCATCTCATCCTCTCCGGAGTGTGCGGCCTGCTGCTCGGGTGGACCGCGTTTCCCGCGATTCTGGTGGGATTGGCTCTTCAAGCCTTACTCTTCCAATATGGAGGGTTGACGGTCCTCGGAACCAATACCTTCATCATGGCGTTTCCCGCGGTCGTCTTGGGCTTGACAGTGGGGAAATTGATCCGGAATGCCGACGGGTACATCCGGTGGATTGCGGAATTCATCTGCGGTGCAGGAGCGGTCTTCCTGTCCGGAGTCCTGGCTGCCGCGGTCTTGATGCTGACCGACAAGGCTTTCGAGTGGGCTGCATTTGCGGTTGTCGCGGTACATGTTCCAATCATGATTCTTGAAGGGCTGATAACGGTATTTGTCGTCGAATTCTTGCTGAGGGTGCGGCCGGAGATGCTCCGGATACCAAGATTGAACGAGGAAGAGCGATGAGGACGCAGCGTTTCTCTCAGTGCGTGCAGGCATCTGGAAGCTTTCGGTTGCTCCTTGCAGCCGCGGTCGGAATGCTTTTTATCGGACATCCCTGCTGGGCTCACAAGGTCAATGTCTTTGCCTATGTAGAAGGGGATAAGATAGTAGTGGAAGGGTACTTCTCGAAGGACCGCAAGGCAATCAACTGCGCCGTGCAGTTCTTTGACGCAGGAGGCAAGGAAATTCACGGCGGCAAGACCGATAAGAACGGTCGGTATGTGGTCCCCATCGCGGATTTGGGAACACTGGACGGCGACATCCTGATAACTCTCAGTGCCGGCGAGGGCCATAAGAGGGACTACCGGCTCCGTGCAGATGAAATCCCCAAGCCGTCCGGACCGTCACCCGGGACCGCTCCGTCGGGAGCGCCCGTCCCGGCTTCAGAGAGCCGTGGGGCCTCGGAGCCGACCAAGCCCGAGACTCTCGACCAAGAACGCAAGACACTGGAAGAGGTCATAGAGGCGATCGTCCAACGAGAGAATCAAAAGATTATGCAAATGCTCGGAAATCAACAGAGGCTCCTTCTCGAAGAGCGCAACTCAGGCCCCTCACTGCAAGAGGTCGTCGGGGGCATCGGTTGGATTGTCGGAATCGTGGGCATAATCGCCTTCTTCATGAGCCGTAAAGGGAACCGCTAACTATTCCGACTTATATGGTTCCCAGGGTCTGCCGGGTCTCCGGCCCGGAGCCCAGGTGGACTTTCATAGGGTCCGTTGTGATCCGCAAATCATGGGGGTTCGCCGGCGCCGTTGATATGCAGGACACGACCCTTCGGATTTTCGACACGTGTTCGGCATCACAAGAGGTATGACCAATGAAGAATCTTCAACAACTGGAAGCGACCAAACGAACCATCGAGAGCCGGATCCGTTCATTGGTCGGTGAGCAGATACCCTCGCTGTTTGACCGGCGGAAGTGGAAGGGCAAGGCCATGGAGTGGGTCATGAAGGACGACCGCGTTAAGGTCCGACTCTTCAGGTTCATTGACGCGCTTCCGAGTCTGCAATCCGATGCGGCCGTGGTGAATCTGCTCAACGAATACTTCGAGGATGTGACGGATACCCCGTTGATGATGAAGCGAGGCCTCGGCTCAATCTCCGGTTCGGGCATCGTGCCCGGGATTGCGGGAAGAATTATTCGAGGCCGGGTCGCGTCGTTTGCCCGTCAGTTCATTGCCGGCGCCGGCCCTGAAGATGCGCTGCCCGTCCTGAGGCACATGTGGGACCGGGGGCTCGCATTTACCGTGGATCTTCTCGGTGAGGCGGTGTTGACCGATCGAGAGGCCCATGCATATGTGTCGCGATACATGACCCTGCTGGACTACCTGACCGCGAAGATGAAGAACTGGCAGGGGAATCCCGTACTGGACACGGATGACGGAGGTGCGATCCCGCGATTGGACATATCCTTGAAAGTGTCCTCGTTTTACTCCCAGATCGATCCCATGGACTGGGAAGGCTCCGTGAGAAACACGACTTCCGGACTGTCCGGAGTCCTGGAAAAAGCGGCCCGGCTCAATGCTTCCCTAACCGTAGACATGGAGCATTATCACCTGAAGGATTTGACCATTGAGATTTTCAAGGCGGCTCTCGACGAACACAAGGATTTCGGATTCGGCGGCATAGCCCTTCAGGCATACCTCACAGAGGCGAAACAGGACGTGCTCCAATTGCTGAAATGGGCCAAGAGCAGAAGCGGAAGGATCGCGATTCGCTTGGTGAAAGGCGCGTATTGGGACTATGAAACGGTAATCAACCGCCAACAGGGTTGGCCCGTGCCGGTTTTCCAGAGCAAGGAACAGACCGACGCGACGTTCGACGAGCTGACCACGATCCTCTTGGAACACACCGATACGATTCGCCCGGCAATCGCGACGCACAATATACGCAGTATCAGTCACGCAATCGCGACCGCCGAGTTGCTGAAGCTTCCCAAGGACGCGTTCGAGTTCCAGGTGATCTTCGGAATGGCCGAGCCGGTACGTAGTGCGTTGCTGCAGATGGGGTACCGGGTTCGCGTGTACACGCCGGTAGGAGAGCTTATTCCGGGAATGGCCTATCTCATTCGCAGGCTGCTGGAGAATACATCCAACGAGTCCTTTCTGCGGCAAACGTTCTATGAGGCTTCCGACGAAAGCCCGCCTCAAGCCAGTCCGAGCAGTCATGCCGGGCAGGAGAAGCGGACGCAGACCGCTCACGCGTTTCATAACGAGCCCACCGCGGACTTCTCGAAGTCCGAGAACAGGCACAAGATGAAGGACGCCCTCGATCGAGTCCGAAGAGGTTTCGGCACGAGCCTGCCTCTCGTAATTGGAGGCGAGGAGGTTCGGTCGGAGAAGACCGGCGTGTCGATCAATCCCGCTCGGCCGGATCAAGTCGTGGGCCGATTTTGTGAACCCGAGATCGAGCATGTGGAACACGCGATTGCCGAGGCCGGCCGAGCCTCAAAGTCGTGGAGCCGAACTCCTCCCGAGCAGAGAGCACTGGTTCTGAGACGTGCCGGGGAGGGGATGAGGAAACAGCGGTTCGATCTCATGGCCCTCGAGGTCTATGAGGTGGGAAAATCCTGGAAGGATGCGGACGGTGATGTATGCGAAGCAATAGACTTCCTCGAGTACTATGCCTCGGAAATGGTGAAACTCGGCACACCGAGGATTCTTGGGGACTATCCGGGCGAACGAAATCAGTACCTCTATGAAGCCAAGGGCGTGGGCGCGGTGATTTCCCCATGGAATTTTCCGCTGGCCATTCCTGCCGGCATGGTATCCGCAGGTCTGGTAACGGGGAACTGCGTCATCTTAAAACCTTCGAGTTTGTCGCCCGTGTGCGGGTGGAAGCTCTTTGAGATCTTCAGGCTTGCCGGTCTGCCTCCTGGAGTCCTACAGTTTGTGCCCGGTTCCGGCGGACGGATCGGCGACTACCTGACCGGGCACGAGGGAATCGACTTCATCGCGTTCACCGGTTCCCAAGAAGTGGGCCTGCGAATTGTGGAACTGGCGGGAAAGACTCATGGGGGGCAGAGGAGCGTCAAGAAAGTCATAGCCGAGCTTGGCGGCAAGAACGCGGTGATCGTGGACGAAACCGCGGATCTTGACGAGGCGGTGAAGGGAATCCTGGAGTCGGCGCTGGGGTTCCAGGGACAGAAATGCTCGGCCTGCTCGCGGGTGATTGTGGTGGGCGATGTGTACGATGCGTTTTGCCGGCGCGTGAAGGAAGCGATGGAGAGCATCTCCATCGGTCCGGCTGAAGACCCGGGCAGCTATATGGGTCCTGTGGTGGACAAGGAAGCATTGGACAAGATCCGGCGGTACATTGAGATTGCGCGGGAGGAGGGAAAGCCGATCCTGGTCCGGGAGGCCTTCGGAGAGGGCTTCTACGTGGGGCCGGTCATCGTCACCGACGTGAATCCTCGGTCCCGTGTCGCGCAGGAAGAGATATTCGGGCCGGTGGTCGCGGTCATGAACGCGGTTGATATGGACGAAGCACTCGGCATTGCCAATTGCACCGCTCAAGCACTCACCGGAGGCATCTACTCGAGAAGCCCTGCGAACATTCGGAAAGCCGAACGGGATTTCATGGTCGGCAACCTGTATATCAACAGAAGGATCACCGGAGCCTTGGTGGGGAGACAGCCCTTCGGCGGATTCGGCATGTCCGGTATCGGCTCAAAGGCCGGTGGGCCGGATTACCTGCTGCAGTTCATGAACGCGAGGAGCATAAGCGAGAACACGCTGCGGAGAGGTTTCGCGGCAGAGGTGTAAGCGGGTGGACAAGGATTTCACACGGAGAATGGGACTTTTCTTATTTGTGAGAGGGGCCCCGCTCCCTGAAGTCGTTTCATACGTCATGGAATGCACACGGTGAACGGGCTGGTTCAGCGGGAAGGGAACACGTCACTACGCAACAACCTGTCCCCAAGCTACTGGACAGCGAAGAAGGGAAGATGTCTGATACGTACGCCGGCTTCGGCAATCGTGGCGATCGGTCCACGATCACGCACTTCCATGTAGTGGGTCATGACATGATGGAGGTGCGTATTGACCCGCTCGGGGTGCATGTTGCCCCGAATTAATTCATTAATGCGTTTGGTTAGCCCTTGCGCCCCGTCAGATCTTCGACCACGGACAGGTATTTCTCGTGGATCATGTTGCGATCGAACTCGTAAAACTCGGCGAGCATGGCCTGGTCTTCTTCCTCGGTGAAGTAGGCTCTCGCTGAAGGAAAGAAGACCTTGTCCTCTTTTTCGATATGCTTTGGATAAAAATCTGCGAGCGTCCTGAGATTTTCCTCGATTTCGTCCAGCGCGGATTCATCTCCGCTGCGGTAGCGTGTGTTCGCTTCGACGATCGTTTTCGTGGTCTTTCGGCCGAACACGTGCTCGTCGATCAGTTCCTGCATCACTCGGCGGTCTTCATCGGAGAGGGATCTCTCTTGTAAGTCTCGAAAGAGGATGTCCTCTTCTTTGCCGTGATGGGTCCGATCCGCGTAGACACGGACAAAATCCACCACGGTATCCACAAATACGGGATCGACCTTCTTTGTCGATCCAATGTCCGTCAAGGCGTCTCGGATGATTGCGATCATCCGTTCAATCAATCGATGCTCTATCATGAGTGGACCACGGGCCTGCATTTGACTTCCCTCTTTGTATCAATGTGTTCGTTGAAGCAATTCCGACGATCGGCCCGGCCGGGAGAAGACCCAACCCGGGCCGCCGCCTTCGCGGTATCAACCGGAATTATGACGCGGTATTGCCGGTCCGACCGTTTCGGAAACCATGAACGCCGGAGGAGCCGGTCTGCCGACTCCGGAAAGGCGTGCAGGAAGAATCCTCGCGCCTGAAAGAGGCAAGACCTTCGTTTTGTTGATGAAAAAGCCCCTTATTTTCCGACTCCGACCGTACCTTACCCTTCGTCACTCCGTCAAGCATTTTCCCCGAATTCCCGAATTTCGCCACAGTGAATTACGGTTGATTTGCTGGTCGGGGTGCGGCACATTGGTCGCACATGGAGGTCCGGCTGTGAAGAAGTCCGCAAACAAGTATCTCGGCAAATGGCGCATCCTGGAAATGGAGCAATGGGACAGAGAATTCATAGACCTTACCGGCGAAGGGCACATTGCCTTTGAGAAGAAGACCCGTGGTGAACTGCACTTTGGAGCCGTTGACTGTGACCTGGACTGTCGCATCGAGACGGTCGGGGAGCAGGAGCGGATCGAGTTTTCCTTCGTGGGAGTGGACGAAGGGGAAGAAGTCTCCGGCAGAGGATGGGCGATGTTGGATGGAGATCGCCTGTGCGGTCGGATAAGACTGCTGGGCCGGTACGATCCTCCCAATCCAGAGCGCAACAATCCGTCAACTACAGTCCATCTTTTGGTACACGAACTACTCAAGAATTCCCCTGGAAGCACTTGAATCCTTCAATTGAGCACGTCCGAAAGCCTCGAGGTTCACATCTGCAACCGCAACCCCATCACTTCACGCCCAGTTCAACAACCACCGGATAATGATCCGACCCGATACTGGGCCCTGAAGTGCGTAGTTAGTTCAAAAAGCCACCAGGTCCCACCGAGGAAACCCGTGATGGTGGCCACGGCGCAAACTACCGCGGCTGCCGACACGATGCCGGTGACACGGATTGTTGTGGAGCGTATGAAATCCCGCTGATTCTCAAGCGTCCTTCTCATCGTTCCTCTACACTAATCTCGTTTTCCTTCGGCGGCAAGTCCCTTGAACATCAGGTTTGGCTCCAGGTAAACGATGCTTGACAAGGCAGGTTGCCGAGAGGTACGGTCGAATGGAGTAAGAAATGAGGTCTTTGTCGGAGAGGGACGTGAGGCTTCATCGATAACGGGCATACCGGAAAGTAGTTCGGTGCCGCCGCACGGATCAGAGGGGCCGGTCGGCGGCCCGAAGACCACGAAAACAGCACGACCGCTTTACAACAGCAGTCCTTAGGCTGGAATACTCTAAGAATCATGTGTAAAATCTGCGGCAACCCCGATTTCGACTTTCGTTACGTCTCCGGCGACCTTCCCTCTTACATCCGGAACGACATAAGTCGCCATCCGCTGCGGTCCGGTATTCAGGTCAATATCCGCGATCACGCCGCGCATGCCGGATTGACGGAAGAATGGGAGGTTCACAGTCGGACGCTGCTCCTGGATTTTGTCGTGTCCGGCGAGTACTCTTGCAGGATCCACGGCGACGGAACGACGACCCACAAAGGAAGTGGATCATCGAGTATCGGCTACCTCTTTGGACACAAGCAGAAGATGGTCTGGCAATCGGATCGCCGCGCGAGGTGGGTGGGAATCCTTGTCGACAGGTCGGTCATGCTGGAACTCCTTCGGGACGGAATCAATCAGGTAGTCAAACCCTTCGACCGTCTACTGCGGTTCGACCTACAGGCCGCCCCCTTGTATGTCACCACGACGACCACGCCGTACATGCAGTCAATCGTCCATCAACTACTCAACTGCCCCTATGAAGGGGAAATGGCTCGTCTCTTCATAGAAAGCAAGGCACTTGAACTGCTGTTGCTGAAACTTTCGGATCAAGTTGTCAAACCGAACCCCCATGACGGTAATCTGACCTGCATTGAAAAGGACAAAGTGTTTCATGCTCGTGACATCCTCCGGAATTCGATGGACGAAGTGACGAGTCTCCACGATCTTGCTGGACGTGTCGGTATGAGCGAGACGAGTCTGAAGAACAAATTCAAGCAGCTGTTTGGTGTGCCGGTCTTCGAGTATCTACGCGAGCATCGCTTGCGCGCTGCGTACGAAATGCTGGTCAGCCGTGAATGGAACGTGTCTCAGGCCGCCGTGCAGGTCGGGTATTCGAGCTTGAGCCACTTCTCGCAAGCCTTCCGGCGGCGATTTGGCGTGTCGCCAAGCACGGTCGGCCGAAGAAAGTGCCGCTGCCCCGTCATGGGAATTATTGCCCGCAATCGACAACAAAAAGCCTTCCCCCGACAATAACAGTCACGATAGTCCTCTATCATGGGAGATGTCTCTTTCGGCGGAACGCGGGACTTCGCTCCTCGCAAAGACATCGTTGTGATTGGCGGGGTGCCTCCGGCTTGAACCGCCGGGAGGAGTGCCGTGGTGCGTACATCCACGGCACCAGTTCCGGAATCAACCACTACTGCGAGATCAGCAAATAACGAGGTAACAAATGCAGCGAGTAACTGCGATGGACATCCTGAAACGCCTACCGAAAACCAACTGCCGTGAATGCGGATTGCCCACCTGTTTGGCCTTTGCCGCCATGGTGCTGCAAGGTCAGGCACGGCTTTTACAATGCCCCTGTATCGACCGGGAAGCAGCGAGTCTCCTCCGTACTATTGATGCACGAGAAATGCCTTCGCCAGAGGCGCGGCGGGATGAACTGATGGCGGTTTTGAAGAAGAAGATCAAGTCCGTAAACTTCTCGGATGTTGCCCCACGCTTGGACGCCGAGGTCTCCGGCGAACGCCTTCGTGTGCGCTGTCTCGGACGGAACTTCGATCTGGACAAGAACGGCAACCTCCATTCCGAATGCCACATCAACTCCTGGGTACATCTCCCGATCATCAATTACACGATTCACGGTCAGGGTCGCGATGTGACCGGGGAATGGGTGCGTTTCTCGGAGTTGAGAAACGCTGCCGACTGGACGAGATTCTTCTCCCACCGTTGCGAGAAAGGCATGCAACACATTGCCGACGGCGATCCGGACCTGTTCTTTGACGCCATCGATCTCTTTGCAGCGCGCCGCGCCGAAGCAAACGCGGGCGAAGCCTTTGCAACCGCCGATTACGCGAAGGTAGTGTTCCCTCTGCCCAAAGTGCCGATGCTCATTGCATACTGGAAAGCCGAAGACGAGTTCGATGCCGGCCTGTCTCTTCTTTTCGACCGATCGGCGGAAGTCAATCTCGGCGCGGAGTCCATTTACCTATTGATCATGGGGCTGTTGGAGATGTTGAAACGCATCATGGCGCGGCACGGATTTCGTCAATGATGCCGGAACGTTCGTCCTGCATGACGGCACGAGTTATGCGCAGAGCAAAGTGGTGGGAATCCGAATGGGGATCATAATGACTTGCTTAAGAAATGTGGGCTCCTCGTGGCCGCCGGTTCTCGTTGATGGACCCAGGTTGTTCGGTCCGTTTGCATCACCAGAGGCAGCTCTCGCGTCGCAAGATTGTCCGTGTTCATCGCAAAAGGAAACCGGAAATTTTCTTGTGTACTGAAAACTTCCGGCTGTGGTGAGTCTTAGTGATAAAGTACGTGACTAGTTTCGGCGGCCTCCGAAGCGACCTCCGCCGCCTCCGCCACCGGCACGGCCTCTGAAAGCGCCGCCACCCCCGCCGCCCCCGCCGCCCGTACGGCCTCTGAAGGTACCGCCGCTGCCGGCAGGACGTCTGAAGGCGGCTCCACCACCCGTACGACCTCTGAGAGTAGCGCTGCCACCACCCGTACGACCTCTGAGAGTAGCGCTGCCACCACGGGAACGGCCCCTGAAAGTAGCGCCACCACCCGTACGACCTCTGAAGGTAGCTCCGCCACTACCGGTACGGCCCCTGAAAGTAGCTCCACCGCCCGTACGGCCTCTGAAGGTAGCTCCGCCGCCCGTACGGCCTCTCAAGCTTCTGGTTGCCGCTGAACCCGTCCGAGACGGCCGCGAGAAGGTTCTCGTGGATGGAGCACCGGAACGAGGCCGAACCAGATTCGATCTTCCGGGAGACCTCACATTGCGTCGATCGATGGCCGAACCCCTTCTCGGAAGAGCTCCAGTCACCGACTCTCGTGAGCCGGTGGAAGATTTCTGTCTGTAACCAGGCCTCCGATCGCCGGCCCTCCGGTCGCGGTGCCTTTGCTTCCAATCCCGTGCCTTCCGGTCGCGATCCCCGTGCTTACGGTACCACCAGGGATGGTGCTTATGCCAGATCCTTGCGTTATATATGTACAACGGGATTCCGCCATACCAATAGGTTTCGTACCCATAATCGGGAAGGTAAGAGTCCACATATTCTTCAACCACCGGATCGTCATATTCGACATAGGTCTTACGTTCGACTCGAGAATAAACCGCAGCCGGCGGACGCAAGTCCGTCTCGATCTGGGGTCCGTACACCCATCCGTTATCCGCCAATTGCGCCCAATTATTTGAGGTCCACACGCCTGTGATATGAAGCTGTTCTCCCAACGCGGCGCAATCGATTATCTCATATTTGTTGCTTGGTCCGCTCCTGATTCGGAGACAATTTTCAGGCTGATCCACCCTAATAACCGTTGCAATACCGCCTTTTGGTTCAGGAGCTTTACGATCAGACTGTGCAAGACTCATACTGGAAATACTTATTGCCAATGCCACTGCAATCGTCATTGTGAGAATAATTCTTAGCTTGTTCATCCTTATCTCTCCCTTGTCTTGGTTTGCAAGTCGCGGAAAGAGCCCAATCACAAGAATAGGGCTCACGGCCCTTTTACTTATTAGACGACTCCGGCATTGATTTGTTTAAATGAATACGTGGTTGTGCGGGAAAATATGTGAATATCAAGCAGTTGCACGGTCGTGCGTAAGCGCTCCGAAAATCGACCGGCCTGAGCGCTCAGGTTTCCGACCCACCCGGGAGGACCCTGCCGGGCTTCATGGCTGAGCCTCGTTTGGCTGATGCACGCGAAGGCGCGAAGACGCGAAGTTGGTGTGTTTGTTGACGACACGCTGGAGGCCGTCTTTGAGGAGTGGTGCGCCGAAGTTGATCAGCAGCCCGAGGGGCAGGTTCATCAGACGCAGGTAAGTCAGCAGTTGCTTGGGATGAACCGGGTGGATGTTTTCGACCGATTTCAGTTCAACAATCAATTGGCCATCGACCAGCAAATCCAGCCGAAAGCCCTCGTCGAGCTCGATGCCCTGATAATGAATGGGAACCGGCTTTTGCCGCTGAACCAACAGCCCCCGCTGTTCCAGCAGCTTGGCGAACACCGCCTCATAGACGGATTCCAGCAACCCCGGTCCCAAGTCGCGATGAAGTTGCAGCGCCGTATCGACCACTATCGCGGCCACTTCCTCGATATCCCTTCGCGCCTTCGCGCCTTCGCGTGAGACCATCTCAGACATTGACCCGTTCCTTTTCGATGTGGGGCCGCAGCGCCGGCCGGGTCACACCGAAACGGGCCTGCAACTCCGGCTTGCTGCGGGTCGGCAGTTCAAGAGCGCGCTGTCTGTTCATGGTTCAACCTCCGAGGGTCGCATTCATCGTCCGCCTGCAAATACGCCCGAAACCATCGGCGTACAACTGCCGTTAGAAACTACTCGACACTATAACATCAGCTATGCGGCGTGCAACTTGAGATTTGAGGGAGTTCCGGCAGATCCCAATCCGATCCGGCATGTAAGGCCCATGGACATCAACGATCTGTTTGACGGAATCATGAAGAGTATCAACCAGTTTGCCGACGAGATCGCCGAGCGGCGGGTGCAGGAAAGGATGCAGCAGACCGGACGAGGTGAGTGGACGGGTTTGTCTTTTGTAAGTGGTGGAGGCGGCGGGAATCGAACCCGCGTCCGGAAATCTTCAGACAAGGGGTCTACATGCTTATTCCAAGTTTTGTTTCTCGTCCGAACGGACCCCCTCGGAAAAGGTTCCGGCCGAACCAGCCCGAATGTGTATTCGCCTCGTCTCCTTCGGGCCAAAAGAGTCGGCTATCCTGCTGACCGTCGCCCCATCCGCCTCCGCAGGAGAGAAAACGGTGAGACGCTAGCCTTACGCGGCTAGTGCGTACTCGTGATTATTGGCGAGTATTTTAGTGTACCGGCGGTTTAACGAGTCACCGGAGTGCTCGACATGCAACCTTGCCATCAACTATCCCCGTCGAAACCAGGTCGCCCCCATTGACGATCACTATATCAGACCTCTTTCATGTTGACAACCGGCGGCTTCGAAGGTTCCGAGCCTGGGTCTCGACGGTCGAGCCGTACCATTCACGACCCTCGCTGTCGGTATTTTACCAGTCGTTCAAGCTCTCGACGCTGATCCTTCTTCTTGATGGCTTCACGCTTATCAAAAGTCTTCTTGCCTCGTGCAAGACCCAGCTGGACCTTCACCTTTCCTTTTTTGAAATAGAGCTTCAGTGGAACGAGCGAGTACCCTCTTTCCGTGACTTTTCCCGTCAGTTTCTTGATTTCACTTTTGTGAAGGAGAAGCTTGCGCTCTCGAAGCGGCTCGTGATTCATTCGATTCGACTGTTCGTACGGAGAGATATGAGCGTCGATGAGAAAGACCTCGCCCTTCCTGAACTTTGCGTATGAGTCGGAAAGATTGGCCTTGCCGGCACGGAGCGACTTCACTTCGGATCCCATGAGGACGATGCCCGCTTCAAAGGTGTCCTCCACTTCAAAATTGAAGCGAGCCTTTCGATTCTTGCATATGATCTTGATGTTGGCGCTCTCCGTCATCTCTTCCTTGCCGTCAACGTATCTCCAATGGAGCTCGATCGCCTGGGGCCGCGAGGGAGACAAATCCATCCCTCGCATTGTCCGCGTCTTGCGGGATCGTCGTGTCCCGTAACCGAGGACGGAACGGCAGCCCGACCGGGAAGCCGGGATCTTCACGTTCCGCCGTAAGGTCTCAGGCTGATTGTCGTTATGAGTGGCCCACGAAATAGTCTCGAGGGAATCGTGTGCGGATCCACTCCTCCATGAGCGCCCGAATCTCTTGCGCTCCCTGCATCTTGAATACTTGATGCGTCAGGTCCAGACACTCGTCCATTCTGACCGAACGTATGAGCTTCTTGACCATGGGAATGGAAAGCGCGTTCATGGACAGTTCATCGAGGCCCAGACCGAGCAAAATCGGGATGTTTATCGGATCTCCCGCCATCTCGCCGCACATTGACACGCATACGCCTCCGGCCTGTCCGACATTCGTTACCTGCTGAATCAACCGGAGCACCGCGGGATGTAATGTGTCGTACAGGTAGTTGACGTGCTCGTTCACTCGGTCTATGGCAAGCGCATATTGTATGAGGTCGTTGGTGCCTATACTGAAGAAATCCACTTCCCGTGCAAGCATGTCTGCAATGGTGACCGCGGAAGGCACTTCGACGAGGATTCCCAATTTGACGTCCCGCCTGAATTCCTTGCCTTCGGCGGCCAGCTCGTCTTTGACCTCTTCAAGCACTTCCTTGGCCAGATGGATCTCGGAAATACACGATATCATGGGCAACAGGAGCCGGCAGTACCCGTGGACCGCGGCCCTGAGAATGGCCCTCAGTTGGGTCTTGAACAAATCCCGACGACTCAGACAGAGCCGAATGGCTCTCAATCCCAGTGCAGGGTTGGTTTCATGGGCCAGGTTCAGATTGTACGATATCTTGTCTCCTCCCACATCCAGGGTCCGTATGGTGACCGGGTTGGGGTCGTGACGGGCAAGGACGTGGCGGTAGGCCTCGTATTGTTCCTCTTCATCGGGCGCAGTCCTTCTGCCCAAGAAGAGGTACTCGGTGCGGAACAGGCCGATGCCTTCCGACCCGTGACTGATCGCGATTTCCACCTCGTCCAGGAGCTCGATATTGGCGGTAATCCTCATCGTACGAACGCCGTCGCTGGTCACCGCGGGCAGCTTGCCGAATGCGAGCAGGGATTGATGATACTTGCGGTAAACCTCTTGTCGTTCTCTGAATCGGAAGATCGTGTCCGGGTCGGGATTGACGATCACCACTCCCGTGCTTCCGTCGACGATAACGGTATCGCCGGTCTGCACCAGGCTGCTCATCCTGTCCAAGCCCGTGACCGCGGGAATTTTCAAGGAACGTGCCATGATCGCCGTGTGGGAGGTCTTCCCACCCATGTCCACCGCAAACCCGATTACGCTCTCCTTCGCCATCTGAACCGTGTCCGCCGGTGACAGATCGTGAGACACGATAATGGAATTGGGAGGGAGCTGGTGGATCTTGGTCTCGGACCGCACTCCCATAAGGATCTTCAGGACCCGTTCGCCCACAAAGTAGATGTCCCGCGCCCTCTCTCTCAAGTATTCGTCTTCAATGGTATCGAACGCGGCCGTGATCTTTGTAATGACGTCCGAAATGGCCCACTCGGCATTCTGCAACTCCGCTGCAATGGCCTTCTTCGTCGCGTCAAAGAACATCCTGTCGTGAAGCAGCATGATTTGCGTATCAAAGATGTATCGATGTTCACTCAGGGGATGGTCGACATTGATGCCGCGCTTGATGCCTTTCAATCGGTCGGCCGCCTCCCCTACCGCATTGGTGAACCGTTCGATCTCCGACGACACTTCCTCGGGTTTGATGATTCTCCTGGGCGAAATGTCCGTCGTAATACGCTCGATCACCACGGCCTGACCGATGCCGACCCCACCCGAAACCGCGATTCCCCGAATCAACAAATTGGTCTGGTTGCCCTCGTTCTTGGGAGCTTCCGTCGCCTGATTGTCTTCAATTTTGCGTGTTGTCTTCATGTTCTATGAGTCGACTAAACTCCTCAATGGCTTTTGTGGAATCAGGTCCCTGAGCTCTCACCACGATTTTCGTCCCTTCGGTGGCGGCCAACAGAAGCAGACCCAGCACACTCCTCGCATTGACTTCCACACCATCCTTGACCACCGTCACATCACAGGAGAATTTCTGCATCGCTTGTACGACAAGGGTGGCTACGCGCGCGTGCAGGCCCTGCTCACTCCGTACGGTCAATGCCTTTTCCAGTTTTTCCCGCTCATTATTCATTGAAACAGCATCCCCGTGTCCATCAGCACGAATACGACTACTGCGGCCAGTCCGACGACGTACATCACCACGGTCATCGGAAGGTTCCTTCGCAAGAGCACGGTACCAATCCCTGTCAACAAGAGAAGGGAAAACCCAATTACAGGCTTGGAAGCATGCGGACCCAGCAGCTCGGGCGATTGCGTTGCGTGTACGACCAGCATTCCGGCAGCGATCCCAAGACCGGCCGCGATCGTCTTCCGAAGCCACAGGAGCAGCACGTTCATGCGGGCCAAGTCGAGACGATGAAAAACGTCCAGTCCTTCCGTCCATCCCTTGGAAAATCCCAAGGATCTTGCCAGAATGTTCGGTACATTGTAGACGATCAACGCGGCCGCACTTCCGATCATCGACCCAAGAAAAATCAACGAGAACACGACCCCGCACACTGCGGCCAACGGCTTCAGGCGGCCCCAAAACACGTGATCGCCCAGCGCCGCGAGAGCCGCCATGGCTCTCTTGCGGTACACGAGCACCTCGGACGACGCCCGTTCGTGTTCCAGTCGCGCGGTGATGCCCGCCAACAAAGGACCCATGGCGGGATTGGTGTTCACGGTATTCAGCTGCCGTGAAACCGCGGAACGCAAGTCCTCTCTTTCAGGATAGAGACGCTTCAGGGCCGGATAGAGACAAAACACGAAGCCGACGCTCTGCATCCTCTCGTAATTCCAAAGAGTTTCCAAAAAGAAGGATCGCGGGACAACGCGCCTGGTCATACCTTTCATCATGGATGCCGACGGGTCTTCTGCCTGCATGGGCCAACATTAGACTACCTTTCCAGGACTGTCAACGATCCGGGGGGCGAATCGGTCTCAATTTTGAGTATTTGCTCCGTTTGGACCGTCTTGGCTCCAAACGGACTTCATCCGTTGGTGAGCGCGTCATCTCGACGTATGCCGGCGGCGTCCGTCGTTCCAGGGAAGATCGTGCCGGCCGCTCTCGGAGCAGACATCCCGAGGAACGCGGGAAGACCGGCCCCACCGGAAAACGAAACGCCACTTCGCTGCAACGGTTTTTCGTGGACGGACCCTAAACTCCGACAAGGACCCGCTACTCGTAATCCTCGACCAACGGAGGCAAGGGAACCCGTTTCCGATCGTCGACCTCATGAATCGGGGACCCGGTCTCAGCAGTTGCGTTCAGGAAACGGTTCAGCGAGGAACACGATGCGATGAAGCTCAGGATCAAAGCCGTGACCAAAGTCCATGGAACGAGTTTCTTCAGCCATGGTTGTCTGTTTGGTTTGGCGTTATTCATAGGTCATTCGTATATTTCAGCGATTGTGCGGGGTCAAGACCTTGGAGGCGGCCGTGGCCCTGTGGCATTTTTTTCTCAAAGCATCTTGCATTATAGCACGTTCCTTATTATAGTACTACTCATTCTCGCGTTTCCATGCACTGAGAGGAGGACCCGGCCATGAAACTCTACAACACATTTCTTGCGGTCGTCTTGACGGCTCTGTTCGTACCCTCGCCCATCATCGCGCATTTTGCAATGATGATTCCGTCTAAGGACGTGGTGTCCGCGGAGGACAAGAAGGAAATCGATCTGTTCCTCCAGTTTACCCATCCGTTCGAAGGCGGACCGCAAATGCAAATGGACAAACCGGCAAGATTTGGCGTGGTCGTCGACGACAAGGTTCAGGACTTACTGGGGAATCTGAAGGAGAAGAAGATCGACGGGAAGTCTGCATGGGAAACCACGTTCAAGGTGGAGAAACCCGGGGATTACCTTTTCTATATGCTTCCGCAACCGTATTGGGAGCCTGCTGAGGACAAGTTTATCGTACACGCGACCAAGGTGATAGTCGACGCGCTGGGGGCCGAAGAGGGCTGGGACGCTCCCATTGCCGACCGGACGGGATTGTGGTGCGAAATCGTTCCGATGACCAGACCGTACAGTCTATACGCGGGAAATCTCTTCACGGGCCGGGTTTTCATGAACGGTGAGCCCGTCCCGAACGCTGAGGTCGAGGTTGAATGGTGGGGAAAGGGAAAGACAAAGGCGCCGACCGACGCTCATGTGACCCAGGTCGTCAAGGCCGACGAACACGGAGTTTTTTCCTTCGCAATGCCCAAAGCGGGCTGGTGGGGATTTGCAGCGCTCATGGAAGGGCCGGACAAGATCAAGCACGAAGGTGAGGACAAGAGCGTAGAGGTGGGGGCCGTGATCTGGGTGTATGCGCATGTGATGGAATGAGGCCGGGGCGCGCCGGGATTACGACAAGTAGCACACCTGCGAAAGTGTTCGGTGTAGTATGTTATTATCTTGCGGAACATGACATGACTCGGATACAATACAACAGATCGTCCTCGAGCGGACCTCATGGGGCCGCAATCCCACGGACGACCCGGCGTACGTACCTATGAACATACAGGAATTTGCTCTGGGACAATCGGTAGTCCATCGCATGGATCCTCGAATGAGGATCGTGGCCGCGCTCGTGTTTTCGGTCGTCGTGGCATTGATTCAATCCGTGTGGGCCGCAGCTTTCGCGCTCATCTTCCCCGCAGCCGTGATCCTGGCGGCCCGGATCGGCATCAAGAGAGTACTTGCCCGGCTCGCGGTTGTGAACGCGTTCATCCTTTTCCTCTGGTTCGTTCTGCCGTTCACTTCCCAGGGCGAAGTCCTCTGGACGCTCGGCCCCTTGAACGTGTACGATGAGGGCGTGAGGCTCGCGTTACTGATAACCCTTAAATCCAATGCCGTCGTCGCGGCTCTCATCGGCCTCTTGGCTACCTGTCCCATTGTCAATCTTGTTCACGCGCTGAGCCACATGGGCGTTCCCGACAAACTGGTTCATCTTTTCTTCTTCTGTTTCCGATACATTCACGTCATCCACGATGAGTACCACAAACTAAGGAATGCCATGAAGATCAGGGGCTTCAGGCCCAGGACCGATATGCACACCTATCGCTCGACGGCTCATCTTGTCGGAATGCTGTTGGTCAGGAGTTTCGACCGGTCGGCTCGGATAATGAATGCGATGAAATGCCGAGGGTTCAACGGTCGGTTCTACATCCTGGGGCACTATGAAATGCGGCGGTACGATTATCTGGTCGGGGCGACAAGCGTGATCTTCTCCATACTGCTGCTGGTCGTCCGATGATTCGGCTGAGAAACATACGTTTCAGATACAATTCTCGGTACGTCCTGGACGGTCTGGATTTCTCGGTCAATCCGGGCGATCGCGTCGGCCTTGTCGGCCCCAACGGCTCCGGGAAGACCACCTTGTGTCACATCATCATGGGGTTGCTCGCGCCTGATTCAGGCGAAGTGGAGGTTTTCGGGAAACTGCGAAAATCCGAGGCCGATTTCAGGGAGATACGCGGACGGATTGGGTTCCTGTTTCAGGACGCAGACGACCAGCTTTTTTGCCCCACAGTACTTGAAGACGTTGCGTTCGGTCCGCTCAACATGGGGAAGACTCCTGAAGAAGCAAAGGGCATCGTCCATGAGACGCTGAGATCGCTTCACCTGGAGGGACTGGCGGACAGGGTGACCTACAGACTCTCCGGCGGCGAGAAGCGTCTGGTCTCTTTGGCCACCGTCCTGGCCATGGATCCCGAGATCCTCATTTTCGACGAACCTACCGCGGGTCTTGACGAAGAGACTACGGAGCGTCTGATATCAATTTTGAACGATTCCGATCTTACCTACGTGCTCATTTCCCATGATCGAGACTTCGTGAGCAGGACAACCAATACCGTCTATCAGTTGGGCAGGGGCACAATGTGCCGCATGGGTTGACGTATTCGTTTTTCGCATTGCCACGCGGGATCGCCCCCTCTTTATTCATGTCCCACTTCAATAACTCCGGCTAATTGTTCGCCATCTTTTGAAATATTGACCATCCATGCCCATTTATGCTATGCTAGGATCAGGCAGTCGCTCGAATCCCGAGCACTCAGCGTGACCATCTTGCCGGCTTGAGGCGTGTACCTCTTCGTAACGGAAGTCGTCGCACGCGGCTGAGTGAGCACGGGCTCGCAAAATTGCGGGTTTCAAGGACGAAGGCGCTGCAGTATCGCTTTTCCAAGGAATCGGTGATGATCGCGTTCACGAGAAAGTGTCTTTTCGCGTTTCCCGCGGCAGTATTGTTCATGATGTTGCACGGAGCATTCACTGCTTGGGCGACCGGCGACAACCTCACCAACGTAACGGCTTCACCGGATCTGCGGAGGATTATCATTGAGTCTTCGTCGGTGATTGGTCAATACAATGTATTTGAACTTGAGAGACCTCCGCGGTTGGTCATAGACATCCAGGGCATGAAACCGGGAAAAGCAATGCAGACGACTCCTCCGGAGCGTACGGGCGGACTGAAGATTGCGGTTTCCGAGTCAAGGTCCGGCTCCCATGTGGTGCTGGATTTCGGGGGAGGACCGGTCCCGTCGCACCGCATCCGGAGAATGGACAACTACCTAATCGTCTTCCTCGGCGAGTGGATTGCACCCAGCGCGACAACGCCCACAACGGCTCCGGTGACCGCGATTCCTCAGCCGGACCCGAAGACGGAGATAAGCAGGCCGCAAAGACGCGCGGGCAATCAAGGCAATCCATCATCGGAGCTGAGCGACCTGACGATCAAATCCGCACAGGTAAGAAATGGCATAATCGTTCTCAAGGTAGCCGATCGTGCCGACCCGGAGCGGCTCTTCAGTATCAACCTCGGTGTCAACCTCAATCGCCTGGGATTCGTTTCGGCAGGCATTCATCCGTTGACGACGGGTTCCGGACCCGTCCTCGAAACGGAAAAGCGCTCGCGGGATTCTTCTCCGGCTCCTGAAGAACGAGTACCCAGGGGCCCTCGCAAGACATCTGAACCGGATGTATCTGAACCGGATGTATACGCACCGTCTGCGAATTCGGCGGATTCGACCCTCGGCGGAACAAGGCCGGGTGCGGCTGAGCGCCGCTCCTTCTCCGGTCCGATTCGAGCCCCGATACGGTCGGGGCCTTCCGGCCCGGTCAGGCAGATCCACGGTGCGTCCGTGAACGGGTGGAAAACAGTCGCAATTCCGAGGCAGTCCGTGGCCGAGACCGCTCGAGCCGTACTGGCCGCCTCCCGACGCGCTCCCCATACACGTTTCGAGACCTGCGGATTCGGCAAGAACGCGGAGCGCGACGGGTTTACCTCGACCGTCCCCCGGTAGGTCCGATCGCCGTGATTCATTAACTGCTTGTCCGAAGACGCACTCACGCCTGGCGCTCCGTGCCGTATTCAGACGGATACGAATGCATTCTCTCGATCCGGAGCCTGGGAACCGGACCTCGGATACCGGTCACGTTTCTCGGCCGTCGGCATGTCCGCTGCTCCCATCCCTCGCCCGTTTGAACGCCTTCTCGAGTTCCACCGCGAGGAAAACCACCGTCGATAGCAAGAGCGTTATGCCAAGTTCCCCTGCAGTGAGCGGCTGGGTTTTGAAGATGGGGTTCAAGAACGGAACATAAATGGTGGCCAGTTGAAGCGCAAGGGTCAGCAAGACCGCACCGAGGAGGGGCTTGTTGGACAAGGCCCCCTGAGTGAAGAAGGACTCCCGTTCGGACCGAATGGCAAGCACGTGTCCCATTTGACTCAAACAAAGAACGGTGAAGACCATGGTTTGCCAGTGCGTCCGAGCACCGTCAATAAACCAGGCCTGAGTTATGACGCAGACCGCGCCCATGAGGAGTCCGACCCAGATGATGTGGCCACCGAGACCTTTGGCGAAAATGCTCTCTTTCGGGTCCCTGGGGGGACGACTCATAATGTTTTTCTCGCCCGGCTCCGCGGTGAGCGCGAGACCCGGGAAGCCGTCCGTCACCAAGTTGATCCAGAGGATGTGAATCGGCAAGAGGGGAATGGGAAGACCAAGGAAGGGCGCGAGGAAAATGGTCCAGATTTCACCGGAATTGCTGGTCATGGTGTACTTGATGAATTTGCGAATGTTGTCAAAGATGCGCCGGCCTTCCCTGACGGTCCTGACGATGGTGGCGAAGTTGTCGTCCAGCAGAATCATGTCAGCCGCTTCCTTGGACACGTCGGTTCCGGTAATGCCCATGGCCACTCCGATATCCGCCCGTCTCAAGGCCGGAGCGTCGTTGACCCCGTCCCCGGTCATCGCCACGAACTGTCCCTTGTCCTGCAAGGCCTTGACGATCTTTAGTTTCTGCTCGGGTGCGACCCGTGCATAGACACGTATCCGTTCCACGCGGTTTTCGAATTCCTCCTGAGAAATCTGCTCGAGTTCCCGGCCGGTCATCACGACATTGCTCTCCTCGCGGATGATCCCGACCCGTTCGGCAATAACTTCGGCGGTCAGCGGGTGGTCGCCCGTGATCATCACCGGCCGGATGCCTGCGGCCCGACACATGGCAACCGACTCCGCGGCTTCCGGCCTCGGCGGGTCCATCATGCCGACGATCCCGATCAAGATCAGGCCCGTTTCCGCGTACTCCGACGTAAGCTGCTCTGGAAGAGACTCCCAGACGCGCAGTCCGAAACCCAGCGTTCTCAGGCCGTCGCGGGCAATTTGGTCGGCAGCCTGCATGATTTTGGAGCGGTCGATTCCCTCCTGACCGACTGCGGTCAGAACCGTCTCTGAGCGCTCCAGTATTTCTTCAGCCGCGCCCTTGGTGAAAGAAATGATTTGGCCGTTTTCCCAGGGATGAAACGTGGTCATAAGTTTTCGGCTTGAGTCAAAGGGGATTTCGGCCAGCCTGGGGTGCTTTTCGTCAAGTCGCTCCCGAAGGTATCCGTTGACCCGAGCCAGGTCGAACAACGCGGTTTCGGTCGGATCTCCGATACCACGGCCCGACGCGTCCTCCCGAGCGTCGCTGCAGAGGGCCAGGGCGCTCATCAGCATCTCGAGGGGATTCCCGCCGGAGAGCCAATCGTCCTCACGCGCCTCAAGGCCCGACGTGGACAGATCTGCAGACGGATGCACTTGGCCGTCTGCATAGACCTTTTCCACGGTCATCCGGTTCAAGGTCAGCGTCCCGGTCTTGTCGGAGCAGATATAGGTGACCGATCCCAGAGTCTCCACCGCGGGTAGTTTTCGAATCAATGCGTGTTGCTTAACGAGCTTCTTGGCCCCAAGAGCCAGTGATATGGTGATGACCGCGGGGAGGGCTTCCGGAATGGCGGCCACGGCCAGAGACACGGCGGTGAGAAGCATCAGCAGGGGAGGCTCGCCTCGGAGGAAACCGGCCACAAAGATTATGACGCAGATGGCTAGGACCGCGTACACCAGCTTCCGGCCGAAAGCTGTCAGCCTCTTTTGTAGCGGCGTCTTCCCTTCGTCTTGGTCCTGCAGCAGGGTCGCGATCCGTCCGAGTTCCGTCCCCATCCCGGTTGCCGTCACCAGACCCCTACCTCGGCCGTAGGTGACCAGCGTTCCTTTATAGAGCATGTTCTTCCGGTCTCCGATGGACGGAACCGCTTCCTCAAGCGCCGCGACATGCTTTTCAACGGGTACGGATTCACCGGTCAAGGTCGCTTCATCGATTCGGATTAGGGCCGCTTCCGTCAGCCGGATATCGGCGGGCACCACATTGCCGGCTTCCAGGATCACCAGATCGCCCGGAACCAGCTGTCCCGCGGGGATGGATTCCGGTCTTCCGTCGCGAATGACCGTCGCGGACGGGGCCGCGAGTTTTTTCAGTGCAGCCATGGCCTTTTCGGCACGGTATTCCTGAACGAACCCGAGGACGGCATTCAGCAGCACAATCACCAGGATGGCGATGCTGTCCACCGCTTCGCCGACCAGTCCGGCCACCACCGCGGCCGCGATCAGTACCAGGATCATGAAATCCTTGAACTGATCGAGAAACATGACCCACGGCGATTTGGGCTTTTTTTCGATCAGTACGTTGGGACCGTAACGTTCCTGTCGCTGACGGGCCTCCTCTGAAGTGAGGCCGTCTGAGGATGATTGCAGTTTCTCAGCGGTTTCCTTTGGATCGAGTTGATGCCAGTCGATCGCTCTCATTCCATTTGATCTCATGATTTAGATTGCCTTGTCCGCCTGTTCCCGGTCTCTTGCTCGGGGTGCAACCGGTCTTTTTCCGAATCACATTGCATAACGAGAGTGTTCCCCTCGACGATCGTTTTTCCGCCCAACGGCCGCGGTGGATGGTCTCAGTGTCTGACAGACTGCAAGTCGAACAGATGCTCGTCGATCGAGCCGAGCAACATGAGGAACGTCTTCCCTTGGCCACGCCAAAAGTCCGCGCAATCCGACATAATGTCAAGAGCCGTCCGGGCTTCTTCGGGATCATGCTCGAAAAAGACGTCGAACCGGGTGTATACAATGACGTACCCGTCGGCTTCATGCCATGACAGGTCGGTGAGGCAGTCTTCCAACGCGTCCCAATTGAAGCCGAAATAGGCTGGGAATTGAAGCGCTTTTGCAAATACACTTAGAAACTGATTTTTATCTTGGACATTCGCGCCGTCGACATGAAACGAGCCAAACCCCTTCTTCGCGACCGCTTCGTCCAGATCCTGCGCTGCCGAATCGGTTTTCAGAACATAGACGCCGGATGAAAAAGGATCGTCCATGACATCAATCAATTCTTTCATGACCTACTCCGTGACGAGTCTGAATGAACGATAGTGATCCGGGGTGAAGTAGAATTCACCCATCGATCCGGCTACGATGCGACGTGCGCCCCTGCCCCGAACTCCCGGCGTTTTGACCGTGTACTCTCGATAGTAGTTGCGGGAACGGATCGGCAGCCTCTTTTCTCGATTGTGAAAGATGGTGCCGTCCTTGGCGTACGGAAACGGCCCTCCCTGTTTGATGTGCCTCAGGGTGTCCCGGGCTTCGGCAGGCAACTCCGGAAGCGATATTGTCGGTAAGGTGTGTATGTCCCGCGGCCACATGGGGTCACTGAGACAATAAATAACCCCGCAGAGACCGATCAACAGAACGGCGGTGAGATAAGGTTTGGTCCGGATCTTTGCCATCACTGCTCCCAAGGTAATGGATCCCACATTCAGCGGTTCCTTGAAGGTGTGGATGCGTCGCCGTACTGCCGCCGGAGATTTTCTACCTTCGCCGCGGACGCGTCAAGATCGGCGGACGCACGTATCTGATGAGTACTCCCGAGACCAAAGAGCATGTGCCCAGGTAGGAGAAGACGGCGTGATAGTTGCCGCCGGTAAAATCCAGCAGATAACCCGTGAGGGAAGGCCCGATGGGTCCCGCCACAAAGCCGTACGCGGTGAACACCATGCCGAATACGGCTCCGAAATGAACGATCCCGAAACAGTCGACCGCCAGAGGTGCGGAAACCGCGAAAAGCGTTCCAAAGGCGAACCCGATCACAATGGCAAGACCGGCAAGAGGAATGAGGGAACTTGTGTGAGGCAACGTGTAGAATGCCGCGGCCGCGGCGAAGAAGGTCAGGCTCATGACCGAGTTGCGTCCCATAATGTCCGACAGGACTCCGCCCACCAAACGGCTGACTCCGCTTGCCAGATTGAACGCGGTGAGGATGATTACCGCGGATTCCAGTTCGAATCCTCGGAATAATCCGTAGGAGGTCGAGAGGGTCACCATGGAGATGCAGGCCGCGCCTTGGAGAGCCCATGTCACCCACAGAAACCAGAAACTTCGTGTTCTCACGCTTTGGCCGACCGTTAAGGCTCTTTCGCCGGCCAAGACGTCGTGAATCGACGATGCCGTGTCGGATGGATCGGCACGTTCCTTCCGTGGGGGGAGATCGGTCCATTGAGCTCCCGCGATTCCCATCGCCGACGCGGTGATCGCCATCGCAACAATCATGGGGACATAGCCCATTCCCGTGAGCAGATACCCGAAAATCGGCGACAGTATTGCCGCGGAAAGGGCGAACATCATGTTGACGATGCCGGTCACCAGTCCTCGCCGAGCAGGGAACCAACGCTGAACGGTCGTCAGTCCGGGAACATAGATGAAGCACGATGCCGCTCCCATGACGAACGCCCACACGTAGATCATAAAAATGTTCGTGACGAACGCGAGCATGAGAACGTCCAGGCCGCATAATACGGCGCCAATGGTGATCATCACCCTTATTCCCACTTTCTCCTGCCGACGTCCCACAAAAAACATCGTTGTGCCCACTGCCGCGAGCACAAAGAACATGATGTTTCCCAGCGCACCTTGACCGACTTGGAACATGTCCTTCCAATACGGAGCCATTACCCCCGGAAATCCGAAAATAAAGGCCCCGGGCCAGAAGATGGCGAGAGAACTTCCGATTACCGCCAAATATCCTGATCTTTGGTTTGTCGCTGATTTGCTTTTCATGTCATTATGTACTCGGACGGATCCATGCACCTACGTATCCGCGTTGTGGGGAAAGACGGACCGCCGTGTGAAGCACCGGTCCTGGTTCTTGAACCGAGGAGTCGTTGCCTTCGTTCGGTCGCGGGGTACCGAGCGGTTCGCCACGAGGTGACCACGGCGTCCCCGGGACGGAAACGATTTGCAGCATCTACGATAAACCGATCCCCTCTACGATCACCCGGTTTCCGTGCAGCTCGGCTCGCGCGCCCAGTAATTCCCGAACCAGCCAGAGATTGGACTCTACATGATCGGTTGCCCTGGGTATGGCATATTCCGTAGTGCCGGCGGCCAACGCCGCGAAGAGTATGAGTTGATCGGCCAGCCAACGATCCGTGCTCGCACCTGATTCAATATCTTCGAGCAGGGAGCGGACCACGAACTCGGCGATGGCTTCCGATCTTCGACCGGGTTTTCCCGCCCGATCTGCTCCCAACAAGCATCCGGTATCGGTAGTTGCCCAGATGACCAGAGCCGCGCCGGTTTGAACCGCGGTATTGTCGTTTACGGATTCCACCTCGCAGGCATATCCATTTTCCCGCAGCAACTCACGGCTGCGGGAGGCCATGCGCCGGCTCACCCTTTGTTTCTCCAGATGAGAAGCCAACGCGATGCCGTGCACACGTCTTACGGTCCCTTGTCGGTCAAGTACGAGGGGCGTAAGACCCGCGCACGGTTTGACATGAAGCGTCAGCTTGCCCCCTCCTCTTGGTACGTATCCCGGTCTGATCATCGTCATGTCGATTTCAGCGCCCATACGTCTGAGAAGCGGTACCAGCACGTGCCGCATGTGGTGAAAACTCGGCGCGAAATCCTGAAAAAGCCCGCCCGTAATCGTGAACGTGCTCGCCTCAGATGCGAAGAGAGCAGGGCCAATCAAGGTAAACGCAGCCATCGTGGCCGACCCCGCAGTACCGATATCGAAAAAATGGCGACCACCTGTGATGACCGGGCCCGGTTCGAAGAACAGTTCCTGAGATCCCACTTCCGCGCCTTGCAGACGACCGTTGGAGATCATGGCGCATGCCTTCACCGCGTTCAGGTGTTGCGCGCGGAGTCCCGGTTTGGGTCGTTTGGATCTGATCCGCGTTATGTGCAGCGTGCGCCGTTTCAGCACGGCAAGCGCAACCGCGTATCGGAGCAGAGTACCGCTCCCTGAATGCATCGAACCGTCGATTTCCAACATGGCTCCCTCGGTACAGAACGCGATGAATATCCGTTCATCGAAACGGATCTTGATTCGTATCTTCCGATAATTTGTTCACCCGTGCGATGCCGCGTACGAGTGGAGCGCGAGACGTGTCGGCTGAACTCACGCGGTTCGAGAAGCCTCTCAAGAACCCATGTGCAAGAATGGTAACCCGAATCCACGGCCAAGGAAAAGAAAAACCTCGTGTGCCCCGGGTAGGCGTCTGATGACGTGCTTGGTTCGGCAACTGCTCGTAACCGAATGCATACGGGCCTTGCAAGCTTGTTCTTGACAAAGCGGCCCCATCTTGGTACGACGGAATGCAGGAAGATACACTGATGATCGTTACGAGCACTCACGATTTCTTTTTCGGCTTTTTCTTTAGGAGGAGATCGCGCGCGCACTGAGTGTAACGACGTCATCGTTAAAGGCCGTAAGCGGAGTTCACACTCCGCTTTTTTTTTGCCTGCCGCATGGAGGCGGAAAGTCGGATCAGACGGAAAGGAGAAAGACGATGGCCGGGCCTCTTGACGGAGTTCGAGTCGTGGAATTGTCGATGTTTCAACAAGGACCGGTGGCCGGCATGCGATTGGGAGATCTGGGTGCCGACGTCATCAAGATTGAGCCGATGAACGGAGATCCCGCCCGGAGCTTCATGAGGATAATCGGGGCCATGGTGGGCCTGCGAGGACGGAATTACTATTTTGAACATTGTAACCGCAACAAGAGGAGCGTCGTGCTCGACATGAAGACGGAAAAGGGCCTGGAAGTCTTTCTCAGGCTTATTGACACCGCGGATGTGTTCCTCACCAACATGAGCATCGACGCGCCCACAAGATTAGGTATAGGTCCCGATGTGCTTCTGCGGAGGAACCCTCGCCTCATCTACGCCCATGCATCCGGGTGGGGTCGCAAGGGACCGGACGCGCACGACCATTCCTTCGATTACACCGGAATAGGGCGGTCGGGCCTGATGATGTCCTGCGGAGAAAACGGCGCGCCTCCAACCCAGATCCTGCCCGGCATCGGCGATGAGCTCGGAGCCCTGGTTTGCGCGTGGGGAATCACCGCGGCGCTGTACGCACGTGAGAAGACCGGAAGGGGTCAGGTGGTGGATACCTCCCTTATGGGTAGCGTCATCGCTGCATTGGGACTTATTATGGCCGCACCGGCCGTATTGGGGCGTGAATTCCCTCGGGAGGTTCGGGCAGCCGCGGGCAATCCCATATACAATCATTACCGTTGTCAGGATGGGAAATGGATCGCGATCGCTCACCTACAACCGGACCTCTACTGGCCCAAAGTCTGTGAGGCACTCGAACTGTCGCACTTGCGGGACGATCCTCGATTCGATACCATAGAGGCCCGGAGTAAGCACGCTCGGGAACTTATCGCGATTTTCGACGAGCGATTCGCTACAAAGCCAAGAGACGGATGGATCGAGATTCTCAATAGATGCGGCTGCATATGCACTCCTATTCAGACGCCCCTCGAGGTGGCCGGCGACGCTCAGGCCATTGCGAATGGCTATATTTCGCATACGGACCACCCTGTGTATGGAAACACAAAGATTGTGGGTTTTCCTTGGGATTTCAGCGACACGCCCGCGTCGTGCAGGCGGGAAGCGCCTGAGCTGGGCCGCCACAGCAGAGAAGTGTTGCTGGAAATCGGTTACTCTCTCGGCGAAATCGAGGATCTCGAAACCCACGGTGCCATAAGACAGGAAGGATGAATTCAGCCTTGGGACGTATGGAATAAGGAGGATTACCATGCTGTATGGGGCTATGAATTTCCCGATCAGGCCCGTGATGAGCGAACTGGAGACCATTGTTGAGATGGGGTTCGACTATCTTGAACTGACCATGGATCCTCCTCAGGCACACCATTTGCTCATTCGCGATTTGCGTGATCCATTGACCGCGAGCCTGAAACAATATCAAATGGGAATTGTTTGTCATCTTCCCAGTTTCCTGTTTATCGCCGACTTGACCAAGAGTATTCGGGATGCATCGGTCAAAGAGATGACGGATTCACTCGCGGTCGCTTCGGAATTGGGAGCAACAAAAGTCGTCGTACACCCATGGTACGTCTCGGGATTGGGCACGCTTGTTTCCGATCAGGCGAAACAATACGGCCTGGAAGGTCTTGCGGTCATTGTGGCCAAGGCCGAGGAACTGGGGCTCACTCTCTGCCTGGAGAACCTGTTTCCCAAGGCAGGCTCCCTCAGCGACCCCGATGATTTTGAGGAGGTACTGGACCGATTTCCTACGCTCAAGATCACGCTCGATGTGGGCCATGCCCATATCGGTCGACGCCGAAATTACAAATCTCTTGAATTCATCGAACGATTTGGCCGTCGTATTGATCACGTTCACGCAAGCGATAACTTCGGAAAAGAGGATAGTCATCTTCCCATAGGCGCGGGGAATATAGATTTCCGGAAGATCTTCAAAGCGTTAAGAAAAACCGGCTATGACCAAACCGTGACTCTTGAGGTCTTTTCTCGTGATAAGGGATACCTGAAGGACAGTAGAGATAAGCTGTCGGCGCTTTTGGCGAGAGTGTCGTGAGTGGCCTGTCATACGTACGTAACCGTACGTGTGAAACCGAATAGTATGATGCCCCCATGAGTCAATCTTTCGCGACTTCCCGCAACGACAAAACGTTTTCCTCGATCCTTTCGTTAAACGGGGTTTGCCATTTCTCGAGTCCCGAAATGACGTATGCTTCCTGATGCAGTTTCTGAAAGTGGGAACTCTCGCAGTTGTAACCGTTTCGGACAACACAGTATGAGCAATAAGGATAATACGGA
This sequence comes from Desulfomonilaceae bacterium, assembly GCA_031082285.1. Taxonomy (GTDB): domain Bacteria; phylum Desulfobacterota; class Desulfomonilia; order Desulfomonilales; family Desulfomonilaceae; genus JAVHLK01. The sequence goes on along the minus strand of JAVHLK010000004.1, from coordinate 17,347 downwards.
TCGTCGGAATCCACCGTGCTCCGAAGGCGTCGGTAATCCTCTCCGCGCCACACCGATGTAAACCCGTCACGGAAATTCCCGATGCGTTGTCGCCAACAATTGTAACAAAACCTGAGAAAGCCGTCGGTATCGATTTGAATGAATTGCCATGGATTGAGGCATCTTCTCGAAGACCGATCCCGGCCGGGGAGAGGAGGGAGCTCGGCCCGAACACCATGTTCCGCGGCTCGCCGTCGTGCCTCGGCAAAGACTTCTGCAGCCAATGCGGGATGATTGTAGAGTGATTCGTCGAAATCAATGTCATTGGTCACATTCAGGTACTTAACGACCACCTTGTACAAACCGAGCCTGGAACAGATCTCGAACATCTCCGGCAACTCGTGCGCATTACTCTTCATGATCACAAATCGGAACCACAGCCTCGGGTACTCGGCTTTGCGACGCTTCTTGAGAGCGGTCAACCGCTCGATATTGCTGAAAATCAGGTCATAGTTTGCCCCCCGTCTGATTCGCTCCAGCGTTTCCTTGCGGGATCCGTCAAAGGAAATACACAGTTCGTGGAGGCTCTGGTCCCCTACCAACCAATCCGCGGCTTTCCGGTTCATAAGCATCCCGTTACTGGTCATGGTGGTTCGGGTTTTGTAGCGCCGGGCCAGCTTGAGCGCGTCCCGAAGTCGGGGATACAGGAACGGTTCGCCGCCGGAACAAATGAAGACGGCGCAAGCCTTGGGAAAAAGAGTCTCGGCAATGCGTTCATACAGGTCGAACGACATCCAGTGTTCGCCGCTCAGCGAACCGTACGACACACAAAACGTGCACCGGAGATTGCACGCTTTGGTCAATACAATGTCCAGATTCACCGGATAGCTTTTCGGGGACGGCAACCTGAGCAAGCCTTCGCAATAGTTCACGGCTGCGTTGACATATGCCTTCGGATTCACTTGGCGGACGAATGATACTACCGATCGTTTCTCTTGTCTCAATGCTTGGTACCAAATCGACTGGTGATGGCGTTTCTCGGTCTATCGCCTGAGAACCGTACCGTTCCCAAACGTCGTCCGTCGATGATGCAACGTTATTCGAACCTCATCGCTTCGGCCGCGTCCAGACGGCTTGCTCTCTTCGCCGGCACGTATCCGGAAGCTATGCCCAACAACACGCTAAATATCACCCCGCCGATCAGACTTGCAACGAAAACTTCATAGGCAGGCGTCGTTTCCATTACGCTCTTGAGGACTTCAACCGAGATGAGGCCGACCAGGATCCCCACGAGAGCCCCCATGAGACTAATGGATACCGATTCCAAAAGGAACTGATTCATGATCATCCGTTCCGTTGCTCCTACCGCTTTACGGAGCCCGATTTCCGTAGTTCGTTCCCGCACGGCGGCAAGCATCACGTTCGTGATTCCCAACCCGGCCAGCAGAAGAGTTACCGCAAGCGCCGCATAGAGAAACAGTTTGACGAGCATGACGGCCCGCTTGATCGTTTCGATCCTTTCCGGGTAGAATCTGACTTCCATGCCTTCCGAATACCCCGGCTGGTTGCTCATCACCACGTTCCGTACGGCTTCCTGCAGACCGGCGACCATATCCCAGTTAACGGCTCGTATGTAGATGTCCCGAATTTCGTACATGTTCGGAATTCTGCTTCGGGCCACCGACATGGGTATCAGAATGCTTTCCAAGAGGGACTTGTCCTCCACACCGCCCACAATTCCTATGATCTCCATGGTGTGACCTCCGACAAGCAGCTTTTGACCTATGGGATCGACACCCTTGGGCAGCAGGGTCTCTATGATCTTTGGACCGACGACGCACACGCTTCTCCGTTGGGCCTCATCCGCCTCACTGATCTGTCGGCCCTTTGACACGGGAATATATATGGTTTGGAAGAAATTGTCCTGGACGCCGATGAGCCTTCCACGTACTTTCTTATCACCGTACGCAAACACTTCCGAGCCGCTGAAGACAGCAGGCGATACTGACTTGGCCCCGGGCAGGTTCCGCAGCTGCTCTATGTCCCGGTCGTAATATTGACCGTGATGCCAGCGTTTCATCCGGTCATAGTCGTACGTTGCCTTGACGATGGTGGCGGCTCCCAGCAACTCCAGATTGTGCCCAAGATCGGATTCCACCGAATCCCCCATGGTCAAAACCGTCACGAATCCGGCGATGCCCAGTGCTATACCAATAATCACGCTCTTGTATCGACGTTGATTTCTGTAAAGCTGACGAAGCGAAATCGTTGTAAGATCCGACAGCAGCATTTCCGCGTCTTCACTAGCCTCCGCCTCTGGAAGTAATTTGAAGTGAGCTTCTTCAATGCCCGCAGGTACTCGCAGTATTCCCCGGTCGAGTCATCGACTCCTAATATGGCAGGCCGGCCGTGGAATTTCAAGTCTTACGGGATCGTAATCAGAAGACGCTTATGCTGTCCGATGGGAGCATTATCCAGACTTCCCGCCCCAAGTGGAGGTCCGAAATTAACGGTGAATCCGCCCGTGCGACAACTTGGAACCGTTCACCTGCATCAATGTGGATTGATGCCGTGCCGTTGCCGCTCTTCAGAGAAACCACCGTGCCGTGAAACGAGTTTGGCCCCGGCGATCCGGGAAGGCTCGTCGAGATCCGAACCTTCGTTGGATCCACGGCAACTTGAGATCCCTCGGCTGCTCGATCGGGAAGCCGCACCAAGATTTTTCCGGTGTCAAAAGCCATTCCGTCTTCCGACAGCCGACCGGGGAAAAGATTTTCAGGCAACGAGGGGACCACGGTTCCTCCTCGGAGGTGAATGACGCGATTCACCAAGTGCTGAACCTTGGGGATGTCGTGTGTCGTGAGGACAATGCTGGTACCGTGCTTCGTATTGATATCTCGCACAATTTCAAACGTCCTGCGAATGCTTTCGCGGTCCATGTGATTGGCCGGCTCGTCCAAAAGCAGCACGTCAGGGTCGAGAGCCAAAGCTCTGGCTAATGCCACCCTCTGGGTTTCACCTCCTGAGAGTTTTCGGGCATCTCGGTACTCGAAACCCGACAGTCCCACGCTTCGGAGCGATCGTAAGGCCTTATCCCGGGCCGTTGTGCGTGAACAGCCCCGGAGCTTCAGACCCCACAAAAGATTTCCGATAACCGTTGTATGAAAGAGATAGGGATTCTGAAGCAACAGGCCGACGCGCCGGCGCAAAGAAATTATGTTGTCGTGTCTCAACTTCTCATCGAAAAAAAAGATATCTCCATTGCTTGGAGACTCGACAAAAGCCATGAGGTGGAGAAGCGTGGTCTTGCCTGCTCCGTTGGGACCGGCCAGTGCAACGATCTCCCCGGGAAGGATTTCCAGGCTGCTCACATCCAGCACGGGGCACTCTCCGTACCGGAACGAGACATGTTCCATACGATATACCGGAGTCATCCTCGGCTCCGCTGAATGAAAAAGAGGAGCGCGTTCACTACAAAGGCTACGGCCATCAGTAAAATGCCCAATGCCAGACCCAATTCAAATTCTCCTTTACTTGTTTCCAGAGCTATGGCCGTAGTCATGGTTCTCGTGAATCCCTTGATGTTTCCTCCCAGCATCATCGCAATGCCGACCTCTGAAATAACCCTGCCGAAAGCCATTACAACTGCCGCCATGACCGCAAATCGCGCTTCTCTCATGATCATCCACGCCTGCTGAGCCGGCGTAGCTCCCAGGAGTTTGCACGTGACGAACACACGCGGATCCATCCCTTGGACAGCCGCCAACGTAAGATTGACGACGATCGGCAGAGCCAGAACAAAAAGCCCAAGAGCTATTCCCTCGGGGGTGAACAGCAGGCCCAGATCACCCAATGGTCCTTGGCGAGTCAACAGAGCGTAGAAAAACAATCCCACCACTACGGTCGGGAGAGCCATGAGCGTGTTCAAGATCAGGAGTACGGCCTGTTTTCCCCTGAACTGCTTCAGTGCCAGCAAGGTTCCCAAGGGAATACCGACGAATGATGCCAGAAAGGTCGCTATTCCGGAAACTTTGAGGGATGTCCACACGACGAGATAAACCTCGGGGTCGAACCCGAGGACCAAGCTTAAGGCATTATACAGCGCGTCAATAAAGAATCTCAACGATACTCCATCGGTACTATGTTCCTACTTACTCCGATTCGAAAGTTCGGTTGCACTTTTCTACCCGTTGAGTTTGCTTTCCCACGTTCTGCGCGGGACTCTCCGGCAATCTCGAAAAGTTAAGAATACGTGGCCGTATTCACTTGAAAGTCCTCTTCCTTCTCGTTCCCAGGCTCTGCCCGGTCTGCGGCCCGAAGTTCGCGTGGACCTTCATCGCCGGTTGTGATCGCCCCGATCATGGGGGTTACGGAAATTGTGTGCTAAGGATTCTTGATCGCATCAGGAAAGAACAGTTGCTTCCCGTTTCGTTTGTACTCCTTTATGATTTTCTGACCTTCCGGCCCCGTCACATAGTCGATGAACTTCTTGGCTAGCGCATATTGCGCGGTCGGATGTTTCTTTGGATTCACCGCGATGATTCCATACGGATTGAACAGGTCCTTGTCTCCTTCAAACAGTATGGGAAGATCTATCTTATTTTCATACGCGATGTACGTCCCTCGATCGCTTAACGTGTAGCCCTGTTTATCCGCGGCCATAAGCAATACCGGTCCCATACCCTGACCGGCTTCCAGGTACCACGGTCCCTTTGGCTTGATTCCGGAGATTTTCCACAAAGCCGACTCTTTCTTGTGTGTGCCTGAATCGTCCCCGCGAGACACGAACGGCGCTTTGCCTTCTCCGAGGCGTTTGAAAACTTCGGCAGCGCTCCGAGCTCCTTTTACCTTCGCAGGATCTTCCTTGGGACCCACGATGACAAAATCATTATACATCACATCCTTGCGGTCCACGCCGTATCCGTCTGCGACAAACTTGTCCTCGGCTTCCCTCGCATGGACAAATACCACGTCAACATCTCCATTTTCGCCGAGTTTCAGGGCCTTACCCGTTCCGACCGCCAGTACGTCGACTTTGAGACTATTCGCTTTTTCAAAGGGCGGGAGCAACACCTCGAGCAGACCCGAATTCTGAGTGCTCGTGGTGGTACTCATGCGCAATCTTGTTTCCGCATTTACCTGCGAGATCATCAATGTGACCATGCCGACCGCGGCCATAAATCTCAGCATCTTTCTCATGTATCAACCTCCTTTGTATTACGGTCTCGCTCTTTTGAACAGGCAACAGGGTATTCCCACTCCCACGCCGCCGTTTGCATTACACCTTCTCCGGCCGGAAGTAATGTGCGGCTATTTGTCATACTGAGACGCGTATTTTGCATCGTTGTACAAGCCTTCACCGTATCGATCCTTGCCGTAATCCGCGATGATCTTCTGACCTTCCTCGGAGGCGACGAAGTCGATGAATTGAGCCGCCCACTTTTGTCCCTGCGTGGTATCCTTGGGCTGAGACAACGTATGGTAGGTATTGACCAGGAATTTGTCTCCCCGAAACAGTATGGTGAGATTCGGTAAGTTCTTCCGTTCGGCGACCCAAGTACTGCTGTCCGTCATGAAGTAGCCGTTTTCCTTATCTGCGCGGCGCAACGTGTCCGTCATGAATGCTTTGGTAACAATGTACCAGTCTCCTTTGGGTGACACATCGGCCCGTTCCCAGATTGCCATTTCTTTCTTGTGCGTACCCGAGCCGTCACCCCTGGAAAAGAATTTTGCACCTGCTTTTGCTACTTTGGCGTACGCGTCTGCAGCGCTCACGGCTTTGGCAACCCCGGCCGGATCGTCTTTAGGCCCCACCAGGAAGAATTCGTTGGATCCGATCAGCTTACGATTCGTCGCCCACCCTTCGGATACGGCCTTCTTCTCCGCCGCGGGTGCGTGCACCATCACCATGTCCACCTTCTTTTCCTTGAGTAATTTCAAAGACTCTCCGGAACCGGCCTTTATCCAACATAACGTCGTCGTATTCTTGGCGTTGAAGGCCTCGGCCAGACCCTTGAGCAGACCCAGTTCACCGGGACTCCCCGTGGCCAGCGAGAATTCATTGGGTCCCTTTCCGTAACGACCCGCACACTCCTCAGCCGCGTAAGAAAAACCGCCGAGTATCAGAAAAATGCTCAATACGGTGAAGCCCGAAGTCAATCGTTTCATCTCTTCCTCCTCATTCAGCATGTATGGGAACGGATACCGTACTCCTCAATTCAGTGATCGAACCTGCATGTGTCCCATGGCATACGTGTGCACCGAAGCACGAGCCCGGTACGACGGTTCTCCCCGTTTCTCATTCCAAGATTCGCTGCACTTCTCTCACTTCAAGGGTTCCACTTCTTTTGGATATACGATCTTGCCGCATGCGCCGAGGTCGTATCCCGCAAGGTCCTTGGCCAACTCAGCGAAGGATTTTTCGTGCAGGAGCCCGAGAAAGAGCTGGATTCCTTGATCGAAATAGCGTGCCTTTGAGATCAGGAGATCGAATCGTTCCCAGCGTAAGGGGATGAAATCCAAGTCGAGCAGACCGGCTACGGCCCGAATGGCCGGAGCAGCATCGGCTCTCCCTGAAAGCACTTCCAGTCCCGCGTCGAGGTGACGGTGCATTTCGATGTCGTAACCTTGGATTCTATGCCCGACAATGCCCGCCTTATCCAGTTCGCGATCCAACAAAACACGTGTTCCGGTACCGATGCGACGATTCACGATTCTGACCCCCGGTCTTCCCAAATCTGAAACAGCGTGAATCCCTTTCGGGTTGCTCTTGGCTACCAGCAACCCCTGCTCACGACGACAAAAATTCACCACTGCCGGCAATTCGTTGAGTTCGTCGAGGGCAAATCCGAAGTTGTAGTCTTGCTCATCGGTTTGGAGCAGATGACTCGACGCCGCGTGACAGAGATTTCGGCGCATGGCTCGCAACCCGCCCATGCTCCCAAGGTTGCCGAAAACCGCCAAAAGATCCGGATACCGCTCGTTGAATAGTGAAATGGCGCGATCCAAGAGAATGTCATTGCTGCCGGCAATGATGAGCAATCTGTCCTGATCGGCAAGAGGATCGGGCATTTGTGGGTAGTTGATGGTTCGGCTGTCCAGCCATTGCTCTACGAGGCGCCGGGGGAAGAGCCATTTCCCGGTCACCTTTGTTCCCGGGAGGCCCTTTTCGGAGATAAGATTGTAGATTTGTTTTTCATTCACACCGAGGAAGCCGGCTACCTCTTTGGTGTTCATCAGGTCTTTGCTCATGGGGGCTCCCAACGAGACTGCATGTGTGTTCTCAACTTAGATCGTAAGTTTATAGCCGTGGTTACCTGAATGAGTCAACCCATAATTATAAAATTCATCTATGGTTACCAATTCTAACCACAAATAACATACGTACGCATACACTACGTCGGATCCGTTGCACTCAATGACCGTTGGGATGTTGAACGGTGAGTCGTCTAAAGGCGAGACAGTCGCCTCAGGGAAGGCTGGGTTATTTGGTGTTAATGATTTCTTCGTGCTTCAGGGGCCTTCCGCGCGGAGCCGACCCCCCGAAGGTGACATGGCCTTTCCGGTGTCCTCCGGGGAGAGAGCGGGCTGTGCCCGCCCTACTGGATTGTCGCTGTTTACCGGCTCCAGTACCTATCACGAATCGTGATCGGTGTTGGTCGGGGATACGGCACTGAATACGTAGCCATATTTACGAAACCATGGACTTAGTAGTCAAGATTTACGACATTGAGCGCGTTCCGTTCGATGAATTCTCGTCTGGGTTCGACCTGGTCTCCCATCAGCGTTGAAAAGATCTCATTGGCCTTGACCGCGTCGTCCACGGCAACCTGAAGCATTCTTCGATTCTCAGCGTTCATCGTCGTTTCCCACAACTGGTCGGCATTCATTTCTCCGAGACCTTTGTAGCGCTGAATACTGAGTTTTTTCCTGCCTTGTTCCATGATCAGGTTCACCAGACCGGAGAAGGACGATATCTCTGAGACTCGGGTATCGACTTCCACGATGAACGGCGGCTCGCCCACGGCGCGGACCTTCTTGCTGATGGAAACGATCTCCTGATACGAAGGTGAATCGGTGAGGTCGGAGTCCAGCACGGTATGTCTGGTCAGTCCGTTTCGTTGTGAGGTTACGCTGATATAGTATTTCGATTTCTCTTCGTCCTGGTCCATTCTGACCGTAAGCGGTTCCAATTGCGGATGCATGGTCCGAATATATTCTTTGACCGTTTCCGCCGTGCCTGCGGCGCGATCGTAATCAGCCAATGACTCTTCACTCAAACCTTCGGATGCAAAGGCCTTGATGACGACTCTTTCCATATTCTTCCGTTCGTACACGTCCAATATCTTCTCCATTTTGAGAAGACTCTTGATGATGTTGATCAGAATCGTGCCTTCGAGAAACTCTCCGTCCTTCATACGGACCTTCACGTTTTCCCGTCCCACATTCAGAATCATGTCGTCCAAGGCGCTTTCGTCCTTTACGTAAACCTCTTCCTTGCCGCGCTTGATCTTGAACAGAGGCGGCTGCGCGAAATAGAGGTATCCCCTGTTGATAACCTCCGGCATGCATCTGAAGAAAAAAGTGAGCAGAAGTGTTCGTATGTGCGAACCGTCCACGTCCGCGTCGGTCATGATGATGACTTTGTGATAGCGGATCTTGGATATGTCGAAGTCTTCCTCACCGATACCGGTTCCAAGCGCGGTGATGAGCGTACGAATCTCCTGGCTTTGAAGGATTTTGTCGAAGCGGGCCTTCTCAACATTGAGGATTTTTCCCTTGAGCGGAAGGATGGCTTGCGTACGTCGGTCCCGTCCCTGTTTGGCCGACCCGCCGGCTGACTCACCCTCGACGATGAACAGTTCCGACAGAGCCGGATCTTTTTCCTGACAGTCCGCGAGCTTTCCCGGTAATGTCGAAGACTCCAGCGCGCTCTTTCTCCTCGTGAGTTCGCGGGCTTTTCGGGCCGCTTCCCGAGCTCTTCCCGCTTCCATGGCCTTGTTGATTATCCACTTGGCACTTTGGGGGTTCTCCTCGAGATATTCCGAAAGCTTTTCATAGACCAGTTGCTGCACAAGCCCCTTCATCACAATGTTGCCCAACTTGGACTTGGTCTGACTGTCGAATTGGGGATTGAACATTCGTACGCTCAAGACCGCGGTGAGCCCTTCTTTCAGGTCGTCCCCACTGATGGTCAGCTGATGTTTGCCGTTCTTGAGGTATCCATGGGAGCTAGCGTAACTGTTGATCGTGGTCGTCAGCGCGGCACGGAAGCCCGAAAGGTGAGTCCCTCCCTCAAAGGTATTGATGTTGTTGCAGTACGTGAAGACCGTTTCCGAATACCCGTCGTTGTATTGAATGGCGCATTCGACTACGTTACCGTCACGTTCCGCGGTGAAATAGATGGGTTTCGTATCCATGGTCTTCTTGGCACGGTTGAGGTGTTCCACGAAGGAGACGATACCGCCGTCGAATTCGAACACCACGGGAGCCTTCTGCGACCGCTCGTCTTCAAACTCTATTCTAAGCCCCTTGTTTAAGAACGCCAGCTCCCTCAGCCTCGCGGCGATGATCTCGTAACTCAAGTCCGTGTCGCCGAACACGGAGGTATCGGCTTTGAAGGTTATCTTGGTGCCGGTTCGTTTTGTCGTACCAACGACTTCCAGGTCCGTCACCTTCTTTCCGAAACGATAGGTTTGTTGAAATACCCGTCCCTCTCGTTTGATTTCAAGTTTCAACATCTCCGACAAGGCATTCACGACGGATACGCCGACCCCGTGAAGGCCTCCGGATACCTTATAGCTGTCACTGTCGAACTTGCCGCCGGCATGGAGCATGGTCATCACCACTTCGGTAGCGGGTATATTTTCGGTTGGATGCATCTCCGTCGGGATGCCTCTGCCGTTGTCTTCGACGGTCACGGACGAGTCGAGATGTACGGCCACGGATATCTCACTGCAGTATCCGGCCAGCGCCTCATCCACTGCGTTATCCACGACTTCCCAGACCAGCTGGTGTAGCCCTTCGGAACCGGTATTTCCGATGTACATCCCGGGAGTGTTCCGGACGGCTTCCAGTCCCTCAAGTATCTTTATCTGCTCAGCACCGTAGTTTTTTTCTTCCGCCAACTTTCCAGTTTCCTTTTCTTGTCCGGTATGGAGCGCGAGCCGCGCAAATCGTCATTTTCTCATGGGCATGACGAGATTGAAATAGTCCTTCGAGGGGATCGGTCGGAGTATCACCGGGGCTCCCTCTTCGCGAAACTCGATGGATACGGAATCCGTGTCGATTACTCCCACTGCCTCAATCAGATAAGCCGCGTTGACAATGACGAGAAACTCTTCTCCCGAGTATTCCACGTCCATCACATCTCTCGCGGTTCCCAGATCCGGGTGAGTGGTCTTGAGTTCCATTTTCCCTGAACTCACCTTGATGTTGACCCCTTTGTTCCGATCGGACGTCAGAATTGCCACTCGCCGAAGCGTATGTGTGAACTGCGAATGCGGAACCCGGACGATAGTGTCGCTGGGTTCCGGTATGACCTTGCGATAATCGGGAAAATCGCCGTCGATCAAACGCACGGTCATCATCAGCCGATCCGTGCTGACAAATAGGTTCTTTTCTTCAAAACCCAATGATATTTCACCCTTAAGACTTTCGAGAAGCCTCTTGAGCTCCGCGAGTCCCTTTCTCGGTACGATCACATTGGATACCGGACGTATTCCCAGTTCCCCGTGGATGAGTGCAAGCCGATGACCGTCCGTGGCCACCAGTTTGATGTGTTCTTCGCCTTCTTTCTCGAACAGAATACCGTTGAGATTGAATCGTGAATCGTCAGTGGACGCGGCAAACATGGTCTTGTCAATCATGTACAGAAGCCTCGAGGCTTGAACCTGAGCGGTTTCCACCTCTTTTCCGGTCGTCCAGGCAGGGTAATCCGTCGCATCCATGCCGGCCAGTTCGAAGACGCTCTCCCCGGACTCAATAAGAATTCTCTGAGTTTCGGTGGATTTTACAGTGACTTGTCCGGGCAGGAGCTCTCGTACGATCTCATACAGTTTCTTGGAGGGTACGGCCAACATTCCGGGCTCTTGAACAGCTGCTTCACTCGTGATTTTCAGTCCGACCTCCAGGTCGGTCGCCGTGAGTACAAGATGAGATTCATCAACATTCATGAGGATATGAGAAAGAATTGGTAACGGCGTTCTTTTTTCCGAAATGGGAACCGTTTTTGTCAAACCGTCCAGAAAAGAATCTCGATCGATCTGGAAAAGCATGAAATGCTCCTCTGATAAGGTACTCTAAGATAATAATATAATCATCTTAGAAGATCCTGTGAATTTGTGAAAAGGACCCAAAAGCCTACTGCCGGACCGGAGACAGCCTGTGGAATCTTCGTTGGTGAATCCGCGACGATTTGTGAATTATCGGGCCTTCAGAAACAACTCACCTTCCGCCAACAACTTGTCCACACGAATCTTCATGTCATGTCACATCATCTGCGGATGTCCTTCTTGAGGGCCTCCACCTGGTTCCTGAACGCATGGTCGCTTTCAATCCTCTTCTCAATCTTCTTGGCTCCATAGATGACCGTGGAATGGTCCTTTCCGCCGAACGCGGCTCCGATCTCCGGATACGACAACTCCGTGAGTTCTCGAGCGAGGTACATACCCACCTGGCGAGGCAGTGAGTACATCTTATGTTTCTTCCTTGATTTGATGTCCGCCGACTTGACGTTGAAGGCTTTCGACACGAGCGAGATGATGCTGTCTACCGTCACCGGCTTCGTGTGATGATGAAGGATCTCTCGAAGAGCTTCCTTTGCGAGATCTTTCGTCAAAGGAATTCCCTGGAGCGTACTCATAGCCACTACGCGAATGAGACAGCCGACGAGTTCCCGTATGTTTGACGCAACACTCTCCGCCAAGAAATAGGCGACGTCATCGGGAAGATCCAGACAGTCTTCGTAGGCCTTTCTCTTGAGAATGGCGACCTTTGTTTCCAGGTCCGGAACTCCAACGTCCGTGATGAGACCCCAGTTGAACCTGGATCTAAGTCTCTGTTCCATTTCTGAAATTTCATTAGGGAATCTGTCGGAGGTAATGACGATCTGCCTTCGCGTTTCATACAGACTGTTGAATGTATGAAAAAATTCCTCCTGAGTTCGTTCCTTTCCCGCGATAAATTGAATATCGTCTATCATTAAAAGGTCTACGCTTCTATATTTGTTCCTGAAATCCTCCATCTTATGATATCGCAACGCGTTAATCATTTCATTGGTGAATTCTTCGGAGGTGGTGAAATAGATGTTCTTGCTCTTGCTCTTGTCCTTTGAGAGCACTTCATATCCGATGGCGCTCATGAGATGGGTCTTGCCCAAACCTACGCCGCCGTAGATGAACAGGGGATTGTACGTTCCTCCAAGATTTTCGGTGACGGCCAGGGACGCGGCCCGAGCAAATTGGTTGCAACTTCCCACCACGAAACTTTCAAACGTGTAAAGAGGATTGAGATTGTGTGTGAGAGCGAACTCTTCGGTCACGCTCATGGCGGACGTGATATCAGTGACTATCGTGCGATCGCAAGCGTCTTCGTGAAACGATTCGGCAAATTCGTCTCGAGATCTGAAATCGAGCTCGAAGTTTCGCCCGGTGACTTCGATCAGGGAATCACGAATGATATCAATGTGATTTTCCTTTATCCACCGTACAAAAAAGTTGTTTGGAACAGTGAGAATCAACCTGTCCCGAAGTATCTCTTCGCATATGATCGGTTCCAGCCAGGTGGACATGGTGTGTTTGTTCACCTTGCCTCGAAGCCGATCCACGCATTGTTCCCAAATCGTGTCCATAACCCCTACAAAAAAATAGTAATTTTGATAACATATATTATTCTAACGGTAGCACGACGGGCTCGGGAATTCAAGACAAATCTGCACTGTACCCGATGGCTTCGAGGAGACCGTCGAGTTCCTCAGCCGAACTGTAGTGAATCTCCAACTTTCCGGAGTTCTTACCTTTTTGTCGTATGACGACCTTGGCGGACAAGTGACGAGACAGGTTTTTCTCGAGCGCCGACAGGTCCGGGTCTTTCGCTGCAGGACTTACCTCTTTTGCCGCCTGTTTCTTCTTGAAATTCTGAACGATCTTTTCCAATTCCCGAACGGACAGCTTACTCTTGATAATCTTTCCGGTCAGATTCAACTGAGTGGGAAGATGATCCACGGCAAGGAGTGTCCTTGCATGAGCCATGGTAAGCTGATCGCCTCTCAGGTGTTCCTTTATGGGGTCGGGGAGCTTCAATAATCTTAGATAGTTGGTAATGTTGGACCTGTCCTTGCCTATCCTCTTTGCCAGTACCTCATGGGTGTAGGAGAATTTCTGGATAAGCGTATCGTACGCCTCGGCAGTATCGAGAGGATTGAGGTCTTCCCTTTGAAGATTTTCGATAAGGGCAATCTCCAGAGATTCGGCATCGGAGAGTTCCTTAACCATGACGGGGACGGTTTTGAACTGCGCCATTTTAGCGGCTCTCCACCGCCTCTCGCCGGCTACGATCTCATAATCTCCGAGCATGCCGCGCACACGTACGATCAACGGCTGAATGACCCCCATTTCCCTAATGGATTCACTCAAATTCGCGAGAGACTCTTCCTGAAAGAGTCTCCTCGGCTGAAAAGGATTGGGCCTGAGCGAATCAATGGGGACATACTTGATGCTTCTTTCCGAATCCTGCGGCGCTAACGACTCGTTGAGCGGTATCAGGGCTTCAAGACCTTGCCCCAACGCCGGCCGTCTTTTGGACGTTTCGTTCATCTTCGGCATCCATGATCTCCTTTGCGAGCGCGAGGTAACTGACGGCACCCCTTGATGTAATATCGTACAGAACAACCGGTTTACCGAAGCTGGGCGATTCCGAAAGCTTCACATTTCTCGGGATTACGGCGGCAAACACCTGATGGGCCAAATTCTTTCTCACATCCTGAGCAACCTGATGACTCAGATTATTCCTCGCGTCGAACATGGTCAGGAGGAATCCTTCAATCGTGAGTGACGCATTGAGCGCCGCCTGGACCCTTCGTATCGTTTTCAACAAACTGCCGACGCCTTCCAAGGCATAGTACTCGCATTGGATAGGGACGAGAACGGAGTCGGCCGCAACGAGGGCATTGAGAGTGAGAAAACCCAACGACGGGGGACAGTCGACAAAAATGTAATCGTAGCGGATGATGAGAGCGGCAATCGCGTCACGGAGCATACGTTCGCGACCGCGCACCGCGACCAGTTCCACTTCGGCTCCGGTCAGGTCTTGAGTGGACGGCAGAAGATCCAGGTAGGCCAAAGCGGTAGGCTTGACGATATGGGCGTACGGCTCGTCGGCCAGGAGAAAATCATAGACGGACGGTTCGCCGGAAGACAGGCGCACGCCCAGTCCGCTGGAAGCGTTGGCCTGGGGATCCATGTCGATCACGAGGGAACGCTTTTCCGACAAGGCCATACAGGATGCGAGGTTGATCGCGGTCGTGGTCTTGCCTACCCCACCTTTCTGATTACATACACAGATGACGCGTCCCATAGCCCGGTACCTACTAGATATAGTGTTTAATATGCCCGGGGGACCTCATATCACAAAATGTTCGCGGAACCAACGTAAAATCTCCGGTAAGTCGGCAAAAGCCTGTTTTCGCTGCACAGGTTTGTGACGGAATTGTTCACAGAGGGTTGGTCGTACGAGAGTAAAGGCTCACCCTTCTGAATGTATCCGTAAAAGGAAGGCCTCCCTCCCAGGTTTTGCCGAGGGTGAAATGCGGAAGATGGAGACCCTCCATGTCCGAACCGGGTCCGGTCATTGCGATCAGGCCTCCTCCGGGCCTCAGCAAGCGGTACAGAGAGTCCAGGAAATGGGGATCGGACGACAGCGCCCTGGAAACAACCACGTCATATGCCGGTATTTTCCCCTCCTGAAGCAACGCTTCCACAGGCAGGTTGAGGAAGGTAATCCCCTTCAACTCGAGTCGATGGGCTGCATGTTTGAGAAAGACCACTTTTCGAGGATTGCGGTCCAACAGAGTGACGTCCAGGGAAGGGTCGGCAATCTTCAACACCATTCCCGGGAAACCGGCCCCGGATCCCACATCGATTACCCGCACACCCGAACCCAACGGAAGCACTTTGAAGACCGTCAACGAATCGAGAAAGTGAAGGACTGCAATCCGTAGAGGATCGCGCAAAGACGTGAGATTCATCTTCGCACCCCACCCCAGCACGAGCTTGAGGTGACGAATCATCTTGGCGGGACCGTCTTCCGGCACGGCAACTCCCAGGAGAGAGCTGCCGTCTATGAGCATTGCCGCAATCTCATCTTCCCGTATCAGTGGTGTCATCGATCCATCGAAGGTAATCCGGCAGTCCTCGATCAATGTTGAACGCGATTATTTCAGGTACTTCATATGGATGTAACCGCTTGATCTCTTCCTGAAGTCTCTCGAACAGGTAATCGGTTGTTTTGACGATCATTAACTGTTCCGCTTCGTCGCACGTCTCACCCTTCCACGAATAGATGGAGCGAATCTGTGGTAGAATGTTTACACACGCGGCAAGCTTTTTTTCAACAATCGTACGCGCCATGTGGACCGCCTTGTCCAAATCGTCAATGGTCACAAGGCACAGGATGTATGGGCCCATATTTACTCCATATTGTGTTTTTGGGTTGACAAACCACAATACCTTGTATATTCTGCCTCCTCATGGAGGCGGATCATCTCCTCCTCGGTTGCGTAAGGGACAATATTATTGTAACTAAATCATCAATCAAAACACAAGTCCTATAACGTGGGGTGAGGGATCGTTGCAGATAAAAATTAGGTTTATCAGACGGTTGTAAAGGGGGGTCAAATAACTTGCCGAGCCGGCCGTAAGAACTTGAACCACTAAGAAGGGAGCTGGGGAAATGTTCAAGATCGGCGACGTAGTAGTCTACCCGATACAGGGCGTAGCGCGAATAACCGATATAAAAATGGAAAAAATAGGCAGTTCGGAACAACTCTGCTACATTCTTGAAACGGAAATGAAAACCGCGAACGATAGACCGGTGATCAAACTTCCGGTAGACAAGGCCGAATCCAATAGAGTGAGGAGTATTGTGACAAGAGAAGAAGTCGCGATAGTGATCGAAATCTTAAGGAGAAGAGGATCGAGGACCGATTCCCAGACGTGGAACAGACGGCATCGCGAGTACCAGGACAAGATGAGAAGCGGTAGTATTTTCAAGGCCGCGGAGGTTTTCCGAGACCTGTGCCTGCTCAAGCAGAGCAAAGATCTTTCCCACGGCGAGAGGAGACTATTCGACCAGGCACGAAATCTCCTGGTCAAGGAACTGTCGATCGTCCAGAAAACGGATGAAAGGGAAATAGAACTCACCATCAATCAAATCTTCGGCAGGTCCGGACCTTCTTCGATCTCCGCCGAAGTTCCGCCGAACTAATCCTCGGTTCTCCGAAAGGCCGCTTCTCCATATGCCCGGAAAGCTTATCTCTGCGGTACTCGTACTCTCTTGTCTGTCCTTCAGCGTACTGATCGGACATTCTCTCTTCGGCAACCACATCTGGACGGCGGGGAGCGCGGTCCTGGGTATCCTACTGGGACTGGGAGTCGTCACTCTCGTAAGGGTCTGGCTCAGGGAAGACGTGTACAAGATTGTGGGGGGAGCGGTGGGAGCGATCGGCGGAGCACTGCTCGCGGTCACGATCGGTTCAGGGTTTCAGTATGCAATTGAAACAAAAGAGCTTTCCGCGTTGCTCTCCGGAATGACTCTCTTGGTCCTCATGCTGGTCGGCCTCCAATTGGGAGCAACTAAGGGTTCGGAATTGAAATCGAAATCCGCTCACGTTCCTTCGGATCATCGCCGCATCGTGGGCATTCTGGACACCTCGGTCATCATAGACGGTAGAATCGCGGATGTGTGTGAAACCGGCTTTCTCGGGGGAGACCTCATCATACCGGAATTCGTGTTGCAGGAACTTCAGATGATTGCGGATTCCGCGGACACCACAAAAAGAACGAGGGGCAGACGAGGGCTGGATGTGCTCAACAAGATCCGAAAGCAATCATATGTAGACATAATTATTGAAGATAAGGATTATCCCGACATTAAAGAAGTGGACCAGAAACTCATAACCATGGCCAGGGATACCGGTCATGCACTCTTGACCAACGATTTTAACCTGAACAAGGTCGCCGAAGTGCACTCGATTCAAGTCCTGAACATGAATCGGCTGGCAAATGCCCTTAAACCGGTAGTGCTCCCCGGAGAAATCATGAGGGTGCAAATCCTCAAAGAAGGAAAGGAAGCCGGTCAAGGCGTGGCATAT
>JAVHLK010000049.1:3819-36489 GCA_031082285.1 Desulfomonilaceae bacterium | reverse complement strand
ATGAATCCGCATCGTGCTACGATTTGTCTCCATGCCGGGGTTTTGAGACACTTTCTAAGGCTGGAAATCTTTGGACTTGATACCGTATTTTCGCATCACCTGCTGGAGGGCTTGACGTTCCAACCCGCATGCTCGTGCGGCCTGCGTCACGTTGCCTCGACTTCGTGCAAGCCCTTCGGAAACATATTCGCGGTGGAATCTTTCCAGAACCAGGCGCTTGGCCTCCTTATACGGCAGTCTCTTGACTTCTTCCGTGACAAGGCACTTCTCCGGCAGGTCTCTTTCCAGTTCCACATCTTCGTTACGGATTTCCGGGCCGGCACAGAGAATCACCGCTCTCCGAATCAAATTCTCCAGTTCCCTCACGTTGCCCGGCCACGAGTATTTCACGAGAGATTCGGCGAGTTCAGGAGAAATTCGCATTCCCTCTTTTCCCGACTCTTCCGCGCACCTTTGGAGGAAGTGTCGGGCCAGGCTCGGGATGTCCTCGGGTCTCTCCCTAAGGGGAGGCATTTGCAGAGAGATTACGTTGAGCCGATAGAACAGGTCCTCTCGAAAAAGGCCCTGCTCAATTTTCTCTTTAAGGTTGCGGTTCGTGGACGCAACGATGCGGGCATCGACCTTGATACTCTTGGTCTCCCCCAGGGGACGAATTTCCTTCTCTTGTATGACTCTGAGGAGCTTTGTTTGCAAAGTTCCTGAAATGTCGCCGATTTCATCCAGATAGATGGTCCCTCCCTCCGCTTCGAGGAAGAGGCCCTTCTTATCCCTTACCGCGTGTGTGAAGGCCCCCTTGCGGTAACCGAACAGTTCGCTCTCGAGAATTTCTTCAGGCAGATTCGGGCAATTGACCGGCACAAAGGCGTGGTCCGACCGATGACTCGTCCGGTGCAAGGCCCTGGCGACAAGGTCCTTCCCCGTGCCGGACTCGCCCGTAATAAGCACGGTTGCGTCCGTGTTTGCCACGAGCCGGATGGTCTCTAGAACCTTCATGATTCTGGGCCCGGTCCCCACGATCTCTTCAAGTCCCTCATGCTCACGAAGCCTTCTCTGGAGCTGTCTGTTTTCCTTGATCAGCGTGCTTCTCTCCAGAGCCTTTGATATAAGGTGAACAACGTTGTCCAGATCGAAGGGTTTCGTCAGAAAATCGTATGCCCCTTTCTTGATGGCTTCGACGGCCATGTCGATGGTTCCGTAGGCCGTCATCATGAGGACCGTGGTATCCGGACGCTCCTTTCGCAACTTTCCCAGAAATTCCATGCCGTCCATTCCGGGCATTCGAATGTCGAGGAGGATCAGGTCATAGGAGTCCGACTCAAGAAAAGTTTGCGCCTGGTACGCACTGGTTGCGGTCGCCACGGTACAGGGAAGCTCGCTTGACACGGTCCGTGCAAGGAGATTGAGCATGTCCTGCTCGTCATCGACGATGAGGAGCTTTGAAAGGAAGGATTCACCCATGTGCTTCAGCCGTTCTTCGCGGACTCGTCGACCCGCGCGGGGAGTTGAATGGTAAACACGGTCCCCTTGCCGACTTCACTGTTCAACTCAATGGTTCCACCGTGGTCGTGAATTATACCGTAACTTACCGACAATCCCAGGCCGGTGCCCTCTCCCACGGGCTTCGTGGTAAAAAACGGATCGAACACCTTGTCGGCCAGGTCCTCGGGAATTCCCACGCCGGTGTCGGAGATGATCACGCATATCTGCCCGGACTCCACGTCATGAGCGGTCTCAATGCCGATCCGGCCGCTTCCCGTGATGGCCTGCTTGGCGTTTACCAACAAATTCATGAAAACCTGCTTGATTTTGTCCGTGTCTCCTACGACCGCCGGCAACTCCGGGTCGAGACGAGCTTCCACCATGATTCCGGCTGACTCAAACTGGCGTGCCAGCAGGGCCAGCAGATCACGGAGGCATTGGTTCACATTGACGACGGTCTTTCGGGTATCCGCTGCTCGAGCGAATTTCAGCAGATCTCCCACGATCCGTCTGCAATTCTGGGCCTGCCTCTCGATCGTTCGGACGTCTTCATAACCCTGAGTGCCTTTGTCGCACCCCCGCATAATCAATTGAGCGTACCCGAGTATGATCCCCAAAGGGTTGTTGATTTCATGCGCGATGCCTGCCGAAATTTGACCGAGTGAGGCCAACCTGTCCGCACGCTGCAATTGTCGCTCCATTCTTTTCCTTGCCGTAATGTCTTTCGCAATACCATGGTACCCGCCCTTCACATGCGCGTCGGGGGCTTTTGCACTCATGCCCAACAGAACGAGAATTTCGTCTCCGTTGCGAGACATCAACAAACACTCGCGATCCCGCACAAACCCATGAGTTCGCAGCTGGTATGCAAGCGCGTCGTAGTCTCGTTCTTTGACAAAAACGTCTTTCAGCGACAGAACGCCGATCAACTCCTCCGGCGACTCATAGCCGAGTGTCCGGACGCCGGCCTGATTGAGGTCCTCGAACCTTCCGGTGTCGTCAACGATGAAGACTACATCTATGGAGCCTTCGAACAGAGCGCGATACCTGACTTCCGATGCGCTGAGCTGGCGCGTACGGGCCTCCACCAGCGACTGGAGATCGCGGTTGAGGCGTATCACTTCGCTTGATGCTTTCTCCAGATCCCTCTTATCGTTTAGGATTTCCCTGTTGATAATTTGAACACGTTGAAAAAAGAGGGTAATCGATCCCACCACGACGAACATCAACGTGTTTACCGCTCCGCTATACGGAAGCAGTGCCTTCCACACGTCACCTTTCCCCGCGAAAGACAGCAGTTGGCCCACAAGGTGCCCCACTCCGCGAGAGACCGAAAACGCGGCGAGCGCCAGTGAGAACGCAAGAAGATATGTCCACAGAACGTTCGCCGGTCGGGCGCGCCGCAACAGGAACGCGTAGCGCACACACGCGCAGGAGAGCACAATCATGAGGGCCGATCCGATGAAATCGGTAAGCACCACGGGAGCTAACGGGTACGCTTCCATCAGAACCCCGCCCCGTCCTCGTCCAACACCTTGACGTAGAGAGAGCGGATACCCAACAACAGACAGAGGATCGCGGGAACACAGATCAGGTGGTCGAGGTGAAATATCAGGTACGGCAGAACCCAGACGGACTGCCCTGAAAGTACCTTTCGAGACAGCGAACCGGGCTCGCCTACAAAGATATCGTCGGGCAGGTGTGCGGCAGCCCAGTGACCGGCGAACGCGCCGATATTCCACAAGAGGAAGAGCAGACACGATATCTGGATCAGCCGCCAGCCTCGCTCCCGGACGAACCGGTTGACATGAAGCCAGTAGGCCAGCACCGCCATCGTAGTCGCAAAAAAGAGGTGCGCCAATTGGTGGGCTATAAGTCCCTCGGGTTCGGGATGAACTTGCAAGGCCCATACACGGCCCGGGGCCAAAAGCACCCCCAATATCGCCGGGGGCACGAGGGTACTCCAATGGATATGCCGGCGGAAAGAATCTCTTCTGAGTCCGGGATCTAAGATCATGGTTGCGGTCGCCCTTGTACTGCTCAAGTATACTATTCCGTTCATCGTGCACACAAGTGCGCCTGACCTTGTGCATTGCAATTTCTGCTTTAATACGTAATGTATAGCCTACGGCATTGACCATTGAGCAGGCGGCCGGTCAAATCGACGAATCAGGGAGCACAGGACGGTGAACAGCAATGCAAGAACTCCTTTCGCGGTCAAGGACTGCGCGTTGGTTGCCATTGCGACAGGGCAAAAGGCGCAGGATCTCAGAGAACTGAGAGATAAACTTCATGTCATATCTCCGGGCAGTATCTACTACCACTTCTGGGGGGGCAGACTGAGGCCCAGGTTCGACGATCCCCAATACGTCAACGATTTTGCAACCTGGACCCACTACCAGGTTCACGATGAGATGCTGGCCGAACGTCTGGCCATCGTAGATCCCAAGGAGTTTCAAGACCTGGAATCGTTACGACATGAACTCATTGAGATAGTCGAGCAACGACTCGATGAGATCCAATGGCCTACCGTGGTGCCTTCGGACCGTCAATTCCACTTCATTCGATCGCAGATCGTGGTCTTTGATACCGGCCGCGTTGTGGAGTCTCCCGAAGACCTGGCCGAAACGGTACCTCGTATGTCTCTGGGAAGCGTCTTCTACCACTTCATTGACGCTCGGCACAGACTACAGAGTGGCCGGAACGACTTCTACACCTGGCTGGACGGGTTCGGCGACACCTATCGCGATCTTTGCGTGCAGATTGCGTCCATAGACCCCTATTTTGCCACACTCAGCGAGCTTCGGACAAATCTGGGCCGCGTGTTCAGCGAATACTTCGGGAGAGCGACCTCATGAGATCCGTTCAAGACTATGCCTCGGTTGCCGGACAAGACGTTGTGGAACACCTTCGCCAGTTGGCCGCGCTGCTCCAGGGGGTCAGAATCGTGCACGTCAATTCTACGCGCCTGGGCGGTGGAGTGGCGGAGATTCTCCGCGAACTGGTTCCACTCAAGAACGATCTCGGCATTGACGCCCGATGGGAAGTGGTAAAGGGTGAAGAGGCCTTCTATCAGTGCACCAAGAACTTCCACAATGGACTTCAAGGGACTCCGGTACCCATGTCGGAACATCTCTTGCGCACATACGAGGAAACCAACGCGTCCAATGCAGAGGAATTGCGCTCCGTGCTTGAAGAAGCGGACATCGTGTTTATCCACGACCCGCAGCCATTGCTTCTTCTCCAGTCGATGCCCAACAGGAAAGGCAAATGGATCTGGCGCTGTCACATCGACTTGAGCCGGCCATACAGGCCGGTGTGGAAATATCTTCGGAAATTCACGCTGGACTATGAGGCGAGCATCTTTTCTCTTGCCGACTTCTCGCAGTCTCTGCCGCACACCCAGTTTCTGGTTCCGCCCAGCATCGATCCCCTCAACGAAAAGAACATGGACCTGTCGAGCGAGCGGGTCGAGGAGCTCTGCGCCCCATTCAAGCTCGACGCGCAACGGCCCGTAATGCTCCAGGTATCACGATTCGATCGATTCAAGGATCCCTGTGGAGTGCTGCGAGCATACCGACTGGTGAAGGCCTTTGCTCCCGGTGTTCAGCTCGTGCTGGCCGGCGGCGCGGCAACGGACGATCCCGAAGGCGAGGCGGTGCTGGAAGAGGTTCGCTTCGAAGCCGACGCGGATCCGGATGTCCACATTCTCCTCCTGCCGCCCGACGCGGACCTGACCATCAACGCGCTTCAGCGCAGGGCAGACATCGTCTTGCAGAAATCCGTGAAGGAGGGGTTCGGGCTCACCGTTACCGAGGCCATGTGGAAGGGAAAGCCTGTTATTGGAGGAGACACGGGCGGTATTCGACTTCAGGTGGTGAACCACCACACGGGTTTTCTGGTAAGCAGCCCTGAGGGTGCGGCACTTAGGACCAGGTATCTGCTCCAACATCCCGACAAAGTTCAAGAGATGGGCCACAAGGCCAAGGAGTTCGTTCGGGAAAACTTCCTGATCACCAGGCACCTCAGAGAGTACCTCAGCCTCATGGTCGCACTCATTTACGGGGATGAGGAACGGATCAAGGTGGAGATGCATGTCAATCGTTGAGACGAGGACGATCCGATCTTGATTCATCGCGTTCCGTTCGGCGAACTCGACCGGATCCGGATCCTGAAACGCCTGCAGGCCGAGGGGGAAAGGATGGGCGTGAATCCCGAAAAGCTCCTCTTGACCAGTTCCCCCCGGTGGAGGATTATGTGCCTCGAGTTGAAATGGAGGAACATACCCTGTGAAAACCTCACGCTTTCGCGAACCCGAGGGGAGACAGGACCACGGGCGCCGGCGCGTGAGGGGGCACGACCACGAGAGTGAGCCGCGATGATCTATGCAGTGATTATGGCAGGGGGAAGCGGAACTCGCTTCTGGCCTCGGAGCAGAAGCAACAGGCCGAAGCAGCTACTCACCATCAGCGGCGAAAAGACCATGATTCGAGCCACCATTGACCGCGTACTGCCCCTGATCCCGTACGACCGGGTCATGGTGGTCGCGGGCGCGTCTCATGTCGGTGAAATTGCGAAACAGGTACCGTGTCTGACCGGGGACATGATCGTGGCCGAACCGTGTGCACGAAACACGGCCCCATGTATTGCCCTCGCCGCGTACAAACTTCGTAAAATAGATCCTGATGCCGTGATGGTTGTCCTTCCCGCCGACCACCTTATCGCGAAAGAACAAGAGTTTCTGCAGAACTTGATGAAAGGGGCGGACGCGGCCGTTCAAGGAGATTATCTGCTCACCTTCGGCATCTTCCCGAGTCGGCCCGAAACCGCGTACGGCTATATCAAGTTGGGTCCGCGAGAGTTGCGTATTGACTCCACGGGGGTCTTTACGGTTGCGGGATTCGTTGAAAAGCCCGATGCCGAGACGGCCGAGAAATACGTTACCTCCGGGGATTACGTATGGAACAGTGGGATGTTTGTGTGGAAAGTATCGCAAATCATTCATGCCCTTGAAACGCATTTGCCCGGTCCGGCACGCGCAATGGAGGAAATCGTACCGTCACTCAACACTCCCGAAGAGGCCGACGCCGTAAGACACGCATATGAAACGGTCGACTCGGTCTCCATAGACTACGGCGTCATGGAGAAGGCCCAAAATGTTCTCTGTATCCCGGTGGACGTGGGCTGGAACGACATCGGCAGCTGGGTCGCTCTCGAAGAAGTCTGGGGCCGAGACGACCGAGGCAACGCGTCCACGGGCGATGTACTCAATCTGGAGACGAGCAATTGTATCGTCTCGTCGCCGCATAAAGTCGCCGCACTGATCGGAGTGGAGGACTTGATCGTGGTGGATACTCCGGACGCCCTGCTGATATGCCGAAAGGACAGGGCACAAGACGTGAAGACACTCCAAGAAGCCCTCAAGGCAAGAGGTTACGGTCACTTGCTTTAGGAATCCGGGTGAGCAAGCGGCAAGGATTCAAGGGACGTGATTACCGGACCACGCCCCCGTGTAGCACCCGGCGATCGGGATGCAGCCGGCCGGCGACTTGTCGCCCCGTCCGAGGCCGGTAAGAGCGATCCGGGCATTGAGCGCATGAGATCAGCTGGAGGAGGATTTCACTATGCGCATTGCAATCCTGTCCCCGCCGGCGCGGCGAATTCCTCGGAGAAACGGCGGTTCAAGGGAGGAGCTCGTTGTTTCCCTGACTCAACGGCTCGCGGATCACGGCGTGGACGTCACTCTCTTCGCTTCAGAGGATTCGGGCACATCGCGAAGGCTTGACACGGCGCGTCGCGGCCTCGACGAGGACTATTGCGATCGGGAGGAGTCGGCGGTTTCTCAATGCCTTCACCTTGGGGAGCTTTTTGAGAGGGCCGGCGAGTTCGACCTGATTCACAATCACTCCGATCACGTGCCGCTCAGCTATGCCGGCCTGATCTCCACACCCGTACTGACCACCATATACGATCCCATATCGGAAACGACTCTACCCGTGTACAAGAAGTACAACGGGAAGACCTACTACGCGTCGGTCAGCGACTCGCATCGTACTCCCGGTCTCACGTACGTGGCCACCGTGTACCCCGGGGTCGATCCGGCGTCGTTTCCGTTCAGGGAAACGTGTGCGGACTACCTCGTATATTTGGGACCGATCGATGAAGCTCATGGGACAAGGGAAGCCATTGAGACTGCAGAACGGGCGGACAGACCGTTGCTCATTGCAGGAACCGTCGACGATGAACCGTACTTTGAGGCGCAGATCAGACCGCTCCTGGACGGAAGTCGAGTGAAATACGAGGGGGAGGTCGGTCCCGAGATTCGAATTCGGATTCTCAGAAACGCCCTGGCCTTGCTCTACCCCGTCAGAGTGGACGAACCGTTCGCGATCACCGCGGTTGAAGCCAACGCGTGCGGCACCCCCGTCATCGCAACGCGAAGAGGCTCCTTGCCGGAGATAATAGCCGACGGAGTGAACGGGTATCTTGTGAATGGGGTTTCCCGGGCCGTGCAGGCGGTAAATCGTATTGAGAGCATATCGCGGGCAGCCTGCAGAAAGATCGCGGAGGAACGGTTCTCCGTCGATCGCATGGCCGTTGACTACATCAAGGTATATTCACGGATTCCGGACTTGAACACGCGAGAAGATCATCGGCCCTGGGGGTACTATGAGGTGCTCTCCGACCGCGCGGATCACAAGATCAAGCGCATCGTGGTCTATCCCGGCAAGAGGCTCAGCCTACAACGTCACAGACGGCGAGCGGAGCGTTGGACCATCGTCAACGGCACCCCCATAGTTACTCGCTTCGAAGAAGAGATTCAGCTGTCGCCGGGACAGTCAATTGAAATTCCCCGAGGCGCGGAGCATCGCATATTTAACCCTGGAGACGCTCCAGTGGTGTTCATTGAAGTACAGGTGGGCGACTATTTCGGCGAAGACGACATCGAGAGGATCGAAGACGACTTCGGAAGGATGTAACCCCGTTCGGACCCGGAAGGCCGGTGCGGCAGGACAGCCGGCCTTTACACCGAGGACCGAGATCCTGCGCTTCCGTTTCGTGGGATACGGGCTTATTACTGGAGGAAGCATTTGATATGTTTTGGAACGATCCTCGAGCTTGCCCGTATTACCTTGTTTCAAGAGTCACACTGGTGGTGACATCGGCCTTGAAGAAGCGTCTCGCGGAGGCCGAAGATCCCCATGTGAAGCCCGCCTATTTGTGATCCCTCATCCACCTTTGGAACGAGGATGGACTCAAAGTCGTGGATCTAGGCAAAAGATCAGGTTTGGAAGCCTCAACTATGTCCGGTCTGCTGGACCGCATGGGACGGGACGGACTTGTCACCCGTGTTCCGGATCCTTCGGACAGGAGAGTGCTCAGGATAAACCTCACCGACGAAGGGAGACGCGTGAAAGCCCCAGTGATCCAAGAGGTTGAACGGCTTCTCGCGGAAGTGCTCGAGGGAATCCCCGACGACGAAATCGCTCGTACCACCAACCTGCTCCAAGGTATCTTCGACAGAGCGAATCGAGTCGGCAGCTGAATTCCTCGACACCGACGTGGGACAGTCCCGCGAAACGCGGGATTCCAGCCTTTGATTCAATTGCCTAAAAGAACGGTGGGCTGGAAAACCTTTCCCACAAAGGGTTCTTCTCTCGTTCCCGGGCTTCTGTCCGGCAATGCCTCCTTTCCCCGCGTTTTGCGGGGGCTTACGCGGCAACTGGTAGTCACGCACCAGACCGTATGCGTATCTGATCCAATCGTTAAACCAATTCAGTCCTTGTTCTTGACTGCCCGGAAGAGCCGGAGTACCATTCTGACAAAGAGGGGTGAATACGCACCTCGAATGATTGGCAGGAGGCCATTCCTGAAAGGAAGAATATCCCCTACCCGCGAAAGCAATGAACTCAGTTAGGAGCCCTGAAGGAGAAGTTCTGTGACACTCACGCTTCACTTGCCACCGGACCTTGAGAAACGTCTGACTGAGGAGGCCACGCGCCACGGCGTTCCTGTTGACGCGTATACTGTACGAGTTCTGGAGCAGTGTGTGCCGCCAAAGCATAGAACCACCGAAGTGGTAAATTTGTTACAGTCGTGGCTTGATGAAACAGACTCTCAAGACCAGCAGGATACTGGGGAGTATCTCATTCAGGCACTTGACGACCACCGGTTATCGAATCGCCGGCTCTTCACCCCAGAGCTGCAGGGTGTGACGTGGTGAGCCTCATCGTAATGCTCGATGCGGGACCACTCGGTCTCGTGACCAATCCGAGGCGTTCACCGGCAAGTGTCGCATGTGCGAAATGGCTGCAAGCTCTGGTGACCCACGGTGCCCGCACCATCGTACCCGAAATCTCGGATTACGAAGTGCGCCGTGAACTACTGCGAGCCAACAAGGTAAAAGGGTTGAGGCGCCTCGATGATCTCGTTGGTCACTTGGAGTATCTCCCCCTCACAACGGCCGCAATGCGGATGGCAGCTGCCCTTTGGGCGCAGGCTCGTCAGCAGGGTGAGCCAACAGCGGATGACAAGGCTCTTGATGGAGATGTGATTCTTGCAGCGCAAGCTAGGACGCTCGACGTCGCGAACGTTGTCATCGCTACTACGAATGTTGGCCATTTGTCGCGCTTCGTCCCAGCGGCCTTGTGGCTGGACATCACGCAGCCATCGTGAGCCTGAGCACCGCAATCCCCGTTGATTCAGCCAACTGTGGAACAGGCTTTCCAGCCTGCGGGACTACGTAGCATTCGATCCGGCAGGCTGGAAAGTCTGCTTCATTAGAGCCGGCCAACCTTTGCGGCAAATGTGGATTTTTCTTCTTGACGATTCCCTCAATATCGCTATAGTGACATATAGTGTCTGGAGTTCTCACGAACCCGGAACACTCAGAGAGGCATTTCTGAGTCACATACCGCCTGGATCCGAACGACCGGGACGGAAGGATAAGAAAGAAGCATCGTACGCCTTCCCGCCGGAAGGCGTTTTTTGTTTTTGGCCGACACGACTCGGCGGTTGGCAAAATAATCGCCAAACACCCAAAAACCGGCGTAACCATGATTCCGTAGGACCTTTGCCGTCGGCCCCGCACGGCACGCGCAAAGGTCGGCCCTTCCGTACGGGAATGTGCAACCAATGGACATCCTGACCACAGTACACGACCTCAGAGATCGCCTGCGACCCCACCGGCAGGAAGGGAGGAGCATAGGCCTCGTTCCCACGATGGGATACCTGCACGAGGGACACTTGAGCCTCATGAGGAGAGGTCGGTCCGAGAACGACGTGCTGGTTGCCACCATCTTCGTCAATCCGACTCAGTTCGGCCCCAACGAGGACTTGGACAAATACCCGAGAGACCCGGAGGGAGATGCTGAGAAGTGCCGATCAGCGGGTGTCGACATCCTGTTCGTTCCCGAACCGGGAGAAGTCTACGGCCCCCAGTTTCAGACATACGTCACGGTGGAAAGAGTTTCCGCTCCGTTATGCGGAGCATCGAGACCCGGGCACTTCCGGGGGGTGGCTACAGTGGTGCTGAAGCTCTTCAACATGGTGCAACCCACCGACGCGTATTTTGGCGGAAAAGACTATCAACAGGTCCAGGTTATCAAGACCATGGCTCGCGATTTGAACCTCGATGTACGGATCGTGGAATGTGACACGATCCGGGAAGACGACGGCCTCGCCATGAGTTCACGCAACGCGTATCTGTCGCCGGATCGGAGACGGCAGGCAGTCTGCCTGTACGAGGCGCTGATGGAAGCCAAAGGCTTTTTCAAGAACGGCGCGAACAATGCAGAGCATTACCTTGCGGCCATGCGAACACGAGTGAATGCGGAGCCTGACACCGAAGTGGACTACATCAGCATCGTGCACCCCGATACCCTCGAAGATCTGGCGGAAGTGGGCGACAAGGCCCTGGCTATACTGGCCGTACGAATCGGGAGCACGCGGCTTATCGACAACATGCTCCTGCACGAATAGGAAATCCCTTGGGACAATTTTCTCCTACCGGAGGACGTACATGATTCGAACGATGCTCAAATCCAAGATCCACAGAGTCAAAGTGACCGAAGCCTGCCTCGACTACGAAGGCAGCATCACCGTCGACGCAAGTCTTCTGGAAGCGGCGAATCTCATAGAATACGAGCAGGTTGACGTTTACAATATCAACAACGGTGCACGGTTCACCACGTACGTGATAAAGGGCGAACCCGGCTCGGGCGTGGTGTGCCTCAACGGAGCAGCGGCAAGGATGGTCGCCGTCAAGGATTTGGTGATCATTTGCTCGTACGTCGGCGTGGATGACGCGGATTGCGGGATCCACATGGCAATCAACGTTTTCGTTGACGACGCCAACCAGATCAACAGGATCGCGTGATTCCGTCCGTGTTTTGTCATACGCCACACGATTCCGTTATAATCGAAAGGGAACGCAGGATTCAGTAGGACCGGCATCCTGCCGGTCATCTTCGGGGCAGGACGCCGGTGGTACCGAAAACGTACCGGCGGAGATGCTGGTGGTACCGAAAACGTACCGACGGAGATGCCGGTGGTACCGAAAACGTACCGGTGCTACTGATAGCCGACGGGCAGGAGTGGGGCGTGAATCCTGTTACGGTCGGAGGTGAGCCTCAGTTCCTTTCCTCGCTTCAGCCATATTCTTCCGAGACTCCTGCCTCCGCGGGTTATGTCCAGAGCGGTGTCACTCGGCGAAAGCTTGGACGCGTCAATCCCTGCAGATCCGGCCTCACTCCACCTCAACGTCTTTCCGGACATGGTAATGAACAGCGCCCCCGGCATCTCAATGTTGGTCCTGATGTCCATGATTTTCACCACCGCGTGTGCCGGCAGTTCAACTCGATCGTCCGGATGGACGATAAAGCTCCTCGACTGAGCATCACTCAACACGACGTAGTGCATACGCGGTTCTTCCACCGCGATAAAGCACTCGTCGAATGCGCGGTTACCGAGCTTGGCCTGCAGTGAAAAGACGGACAGGGTTCCTCGTTTGGCGGCATACTTTTCTTGGAGATCGCCGGCCGTATTGATGTGGTGGCCGCGATCCTCCACCGGATAGGGAGACGAAGACGCCTGAAAGCCCCTCAAATCAACTCTGACCGACTTCTCGTCTTCCTCGGCCATGTTGGTAAGGGGATCGAGAATCGTGAGGGTGTCTCCTCTCATTACTCTCAGTTCCTCGCCCGGCTCAATGAGCATCGTTCGGTCATTGACCCGAATGGAGAAGAATCGAACGCGCGGCTCGAAATGCAGTCCGGTCCGGGCCTGTGAGCGTCCCTCGATCACGTCCACCGGTATTTCGGCCATGAGGAAACGGTCTTTCCGGACCTCAATGATTGAATTCGCGCGTACGATAATCTCTTTGCCCATATCGTTGAGTCTGCGAGGGACCCTACGGAGACGCGCGGTAAGGCCCCGCGAGTAGTTCGACTCGATGTGGACGATTTTGATCGTATCTCCCTTCTGAACCTCGACCCTGTCCCTCCCGGTCACCACAATCGGAGTATTCCCGTTAACGGACAGAATTACGTATTTCAGTTGAGGATTCTCCAGGTACATCCTGGGATTGTCCGGAACGATGCCGACCTCTTCCAGAAAGGCATTCACGACCATGGTCTGGTATCTGACCCTCAGACGGTAGTCGGAAAGATTCTTTGACGTCTCAATGCCGAACGCGGGAATGCCCACTCTGGTCACCGCGTGGAACGTTGCCGACAGCCTCTGTTCACGGTGCTTGGTGTCTTCTTGAAGTGTGCGATGATTATTGAGGTGAAAATGGTGGTCGGGATCGGGAATCTGGGGATTGACCGTTTCCAGTACCCGGCGAACCATGTTTCCCATCTCAATTACTTTTCCGTCCGGGCCGATGAACCGGTCCGCGTCGATGATGATGGATTGCCCATATCGCATGGGATTTCGATCTGGAGACTCCCACCGGGAGGCGTAGAATCCGGACCCGTCATGGAGATTGAGAAAGAAGTCGCTCTGCTTCATAAGACTCTTTAAGATTGAAACAATTGCCGCATCCCGGTCCGAGGGTTTGGTCCTTCCCGCGAATTTGCGGTTCATGTCCCCCTCGACTCCCCTGCTGTTCTCAACTATGGACAGGAAATTCGCTCTCGGCACGACGATGAGATTTCCCTTCTTGAGCGTCAAATCCGCGTACAGATCCGCTGCAAGGTACCCTCCGGGTTCATCGCCTTGTATGCCGCCGAGAATGAGAAGAGTCGGTCCGGAATGGAGTCCCTTTATGGTGATGACGTCGAGTTCCGCATCCGTGCCTCTGAAATGGACCGTGCGGTGGGTT
This sequence comes from Desulfomonilaceae bacterium, assembly GCA_031082285.1. Classification (GTDB taxonomy): domain Bacteria; phylum Desulfobacterota; class Desulfomonilia; order Desulfomonilales; family Desulfomonilaceae; genus JAVHLK01. The sequence continues at coordinate 22,685 of JAVHLK010000049.1, read as the reverse complement.
TCCGCCCATGCGGAGAATGGCAGAGCAAGGAGGACAACCAGGAACGCGGTTCTCCACCACCCGCGCCTCAAGGCCCAGAGCGTCCGGCTTGTCCGTCGGTCCCATGGATCGGGTCGGACCGAGACGCGATCGGCTGTTTCCGCATCCCCGGCAACCCGACTGCCTACCGGGTGCCCCTCAAGGTCAAATCCCATAACCACGGGCATTGGACATAACGCCGATCTTTTCGTTTGCGTCAATGGATTTCATGTTTCCAGGCCCATTCGGCCTTCGCTGTGGATACCGCGGGAGCCTCAAACCGATGAAGGTCTCACAGAGGTCGTCTCCCATCACCCCTGACCGGCGTCACCTCGTTCCCATCATGGGACCGAGAATCGACCACCTTGAGATCCTTGTCATCGAACCGGCGTTGAAAGACAATCTTTCCATCCGGATCGTAAATGAGAATCGATACCCCGGACAGCGACGCCCCCGGGCGGTTGTCATCGTACGGGAGTTCAACGAGGGAGTTCTTATTGAACGCAACGCTCTTGCCCTCTCGAAAATCGGTCGGCAGATCCTCCTCTCCTCTGCGAGCCTCTTTGGGATACGCATAGAGTCTGCTGACTCCCCGCTGATCCTCCATCTCGACGTACACAAAAAGGTACCCGGAAAACCTCGTACCGTGTCGATTCTTGACGAGCTTGAAGCGAAGCCTCCCGCTATTTGGACCCTTAGCGATCGCGACGACCTCTTCCGCGTTGAACTCAATTATTTCCCGGGTCCGATCCGATCGGCTCACTTCGGAAGGCGTATCGCCGGCCGACTCGGCGATCTCCCGTTCCGTATACCCGGGAGATCCCGGCTCTCCTCCGGGCTGCGCATCTTCAGATTCGGAACCGGGTAAGACGGCTTGCAAGTCGTCCCGGTCGATCCCACTTCCTCTCTCAGCAGGCTTCATTGCCGTAAGCGGCCCGTGATCGGACTCACGAGGAATGCTCCCGGGAGATCTCATCTCCTCGCTTCGCGCCGCTTCCGATTCACGGGAAAGGGCCGCATCCATTCGCGGCAATTCCTGCATCTCCTTGAGTCGCTTTTCCTGGACGGCGAGTGCCAGTTCCTTCTGCCGGAGGTCTTCCTCCAGAGCCGCCAACTTGGCAGTCAGAGCTTCCCGGTCACCCGTCGACTCCGGACCGCCCCGCAAGAATCCGCCGATCGTGCCGGCCGCCACAATCATCAGAAGAAAGACTCCACAGACGGCTGCAACGCCCAACCCCAGTCTCACGGGTGAGACCTCGATTTGGCGCGATCTGCCGGCCTCGTTTATCAGCACCACCGAATAGCGGGCTTTGCTACGAGGTTTGGGTTCCGGAATCTCGGGCAGGGGTCTATAAGGCGGACCACTCTTCTGAGAGGATTCGGAGCCCCTTATCTTTTCCACGAACCAGGACCATGCTTTTCCAACCTTTATCACTGTACTCATCTCCTCGGAAGATCTGGAGAAACTTCACGTGCAATTGCTTCTCGACCTTCCTGATTTGCAGCCTTTCCATTTTTACTCGGATCATTCCGTACTTCCGGAAGTACCGTTTCCTGGTCTGGGCCAGTTTCTTGAAATCAAACGCGTCGCCCCCAAATTCGGGATGATACATACTAAGGTACCCGTCAAGGTCCTTTTGTTCCCATGCTCTTTTCCACTGCGCAAGGAACTTCGCGACGGAGTCTCGTACTTCCGCACGGTGAGTCTCGTCAGGGCTCTCGTCGTCCTTTGTGTCTCTGGTCTCTGCACGCGGCAATTTCTCCGAACGGGTTTGAAGCCGTGAAGAAGCGCGGCCGGAATCCTCATATTCCCTTGGTTTCCCCGCCGCGGCTACCGCTGCCGGGCCGGGTACGACCCCCGTATCCCCGACATCCGACTCCAGCGGCTCGCGAGCCTTGACTTGCTTGTCTGCAAGGCCGAAGGGACTGTTGAGATCTTGAGAGGGCGAGTATGCGGGCACTATCCGAGCAACGATGAGCCTGTCCGGGGAGGTCTCATGTACGAACTTCTCGTTGCTCTCTAACGCCGGCGCTGCAACATCTGCCACGGCGGCGATCGTTTTCAGAACCACCCCGCGCGAGGGGGCCGACGGCCGAGGGGACTCCAACTCCGCTTCAACACCGTTTTCCGGCTCGTCAGTCGATACCAGCCGAATTCCAAGATCTTGCCTCGGCCGGTAACGATCCGAAGGAAATTGGTTGATTCCCGCCAACAGGGAGCCCACGGGAAACGGATCATCCACCGGTCTGTGATAATCCTCCGCATAGATGCGGTACGTGCCGTCATTCACGAGGTACAGGACCTTTACACCCGAGCTTCGGTAACTGTCCGAGTTATAGTCTTGCGAGAAGATTGCAGTCACCAGGCCGTTCTGCCGATAAAGGTTGACGTTGCTCAGCCTGACTCGGATCTTCCTGTATCGCTCGTTCAGTTTCCGCTTCTTGTCTTTCCAAGCCTTGTAGTCCAGCCGGCAACTCTGAAAGTTCAGGGAGTAGTGCCCCATGTACGAATCAAGATCCTGCGACTCCCATGATTGACGCCAATTCTCTATGAAATCCCGCAGTTCTCGTTCCTGCTCCACCACCGCGGATCGAGGCGCCAACTTGAGTTTCTTCACGACAATCAGAGGAGTATGTTGGAGTTTGATGAACCGTGACACTTTGATGAGATCTTGATTCTCAAGCGCGATGCATCCGTTGGAATCGGGCTTGGGACCGAGGGGCTTGTCCCTGCCGTGAAGCCATATGCCGTCGCCGCTCTTCCCATGACGGCGATCCACGAAGTTCGGGTAGTTCGTTGTAAAGGCCCACAAGCCGTACTTAGGCGGGAGCGAGCGTCCGTCGATCACCGAACAGAAGAAATACACGCCCTCGGGCGTCCTCATGTCCCCCCTTACCCACTTATCTCCCTCGTTCTCACCCGTCGAACATCGATACGATTCGATCATCGACGGCTCGCCTTCCCGTATTTCCCATACCGTCAATCGTTGCTGAGACTTGTCCACGATCAGCGCATGGAAAGTCCCCTCGACCATCCAGTTCATGAGCGCAACCGGATATTGACGCTCTGCAGCGGACACGATTCCGGTCAAGGCGATGTTGAGAAAAACGACGAGTGGGAGAGCCTTCCTGCTTGACAGGTGAAGGCGGCCGAACCACAGTCTGTGGAGTGTTGCGGTCAACATACGCTTTTCTTTACAAGTACTTGTCTCAAAAGTCAAGACAGTTTCACTTTATGTTTTGTTCCCAACTCGTTGAAACATATTACGAAAAGACGCGCTCGAAAATAGCGTCCACCCAGCGCAGGCAGTGCTTCAGATCAAACGCGGCATCCAGTTCTTCCTGAGTCAGATGCTCGAAAATATCTTCATCCCGCAAGAGCGTTTCCTTGAAATCAGATCCTTCTTCCCACGCCTTCATGGCATTTCGTTGCACCAGGGCGTACGCGTCTTCTCTGGTCAGTCCCCGGTCGACAAGTCGAATGAGTATCGATTCCGAGAATATGAGCCCATGGCTTCGGTGAAGGTTGGCCAGCATTTTTTCCGGATAGACCGTCATGTCGCGCACGACCGATGTGAGGCGGCAAAGCATGAAGTCCGCGAGGATGGTTGAGTCCGGGGCAATGATCCTCTCGACGGACGAATGAGAAATGTCGCGCTCGTGCCACAAGGGGACGTTCTCCATCGCGGCTATTGCGTTGGCCCGTACGATTCGAGCCAGGCCGCTGAGATTCTCGGTGAGCACCGGGTTGCGCTTGTGAGGCATGGCGGACGATCCCTTCTGCCCTTTGTGGAAAAACTCCTCCACCTCGGCCACCTCTGAACGCTGCAAGTGTCTGATCTCTACGGCTATCTTCTCCACGCTTGAAGCAATGAGGGCCAAGGCGGAAAAGTACGCGGCGTGGCGGTCCCTCTGGATGATCTGGTTGGATGCCGGTGCGGACTTGAGTCCCAACCTTTCGAGCACCTCCGTTTCCATGGCGGGATCGAGGTGGGCAAACGTCCCCACCGCTCCGGAGATCTTACCCACCGAGATGGTATCCAACTCCGCTTCCCAGCGGTTCAGGTGTCTCGATATTTCTCCGTAAAATATTGCCAGCTTAAGACCGAACGTAATGGGTTCGGCGTGGATTCCGTGCGATCTGCCCACCATGGGCGTATAACGGTGTTCCACGGCCCGTGATTTCAGGGCATCGAGCAGATCAAGCAAGTCTTGTCGGATAATGAGCCCGGCCTCTTTGAGCAGCATGGACAGCGCGGTGTCCACGACATCGTACGACGTGAGCCCTCTGTGGATATACCGCGAATCCTCTCCCACATACTCGGCAACACTGGTGGTAAACGCGATCACGTCATGGCGTGTGACCTTCTCGATCTCATCGATGCGTTCCACATCAAAGTCCGCCCGTCGACGGATATTCTCCATGCTCTCACGCGGAATGACTCCTCGTTCGGCCCAGGCCTCGCACACGGCCAGCTCTATATCGAGCCACTTGCGGTAGCGGTTTTCGGGTCTCCATATTTTCCCCATTTTTTCAAGCGTGTACCGTGGAATCAACAGACCGTCCTTTCATTACCCAACAAAGACATGAAATACGCGTACTACAGCCCCAGCAAACGTGACCGTTCAAGCATATCACGTCTCCCTCACCTTTGTAAACGCCTGAATTATCCTTCGCGTTCACTTCCGGATACCCCCCCTCTTGAAACCGTCCGGCCGCTTGAGCATCTAATATAGTACACGACGAAACACACGCGGATCTCCGGCCGGCTTCGTTACGGACAGGGAGGAACAGGATGAACACAACATATAAGGCTCAGAAGATAGTCAACGACATGGAGAGGATTACCCCGTATATGTATGAGGGGTTGTACGGGAGTTTCTTGAGAAGTTACATGCGCTCGGATAAGTCCCGATGGTCGAAGGATCTTTCCGGATACTTGAGTGATGCTCACGAAGATTGGGCCGATGTCGGCGAGGAGATTGCCGGATTGCTATGGGAAAGATTCGAACAGAGAATATCGTGCTGACTCGTTCCCGAACCTTTTGAGAACCCAAAAGCCGCAGGCTCGAGCTTGACACCGAAAGACCGATGCGCACTCATATCATTCATACAAGGAGTTCACGTATTCCCATATAAGGTGACGTATTCCTGTACGCTCGACACTTCCGCGAGTCCCCCGCGCGTTTCGCTTTGCACAGACCGAACGGAGGCAGGCGAAATGCAATAGGCCGCCGGAGATTGATCTCCGACGGCCTATTGCATAATTTTACGCGGCCTCCTCGATCCGGTCGCGGCTCATTGAGCGCACACTCACCCCTGAGGCTCGGCCTGTTCCACCGCCGCGGGCGGCGCGTAGTTGGGTTCGACGCCCAGCTTGATGTCTCTCCCCGCGGACTTTGACCATGCAATGGCAACGGTTCGGTACCCGATGTGCGCGAACTTGGAGAAAGGCAAATAAAGCAACAGCGCCAGTACGAACATGAGATGGATCGTGTACAGGGAGTACGCTCCCGGAGCAGACCCGGCCCAACGCACCAGCTGGGTGAGAAGGCCAGTCACGCCGGTGCCGAAAATGAAGAAGAGAAACAGCCAATCAAAGTAGGAGCTGTTTCCTGCCTGGTCCGGAGCGGTCATGCGCCTGACCAGCATGATTCCCAGCCCGACTATGAATGCAATTGCACTTACGTTGCCCAAAATCTTGATGGGTACGGTGCCCGGTCCCGACAGCGAGGGCGGTTTGAGCCCCAGTATGTCGAAATTGAAGGCCACGATAGCCGTCGTGACCAACAGCCCGATCATACCCCAAAAGGCCATAAGGTGCGCGGCGTACCGGATGTTGTTCGCCTCGCATTCCTTGAACGTGGTGTGGGGCAGAATCTCCTTGAGAGCCTCGATCAGGCTGGGAATGAAGTCTCGTCGAGGCCCTCCCTCGAGGACCGGATTATTCGTTTCCAAACTGTTCCAGTAGCTCTTCAGGCTGATGACCATGGATACCACGGCAAAGACCAGGGCCGCGGTGAAGACCACTTGAATCAATCTCACCCATATGAATCCTTCCCCAAGGTGATGGCCGGAGTAGGTTATCGGCCCTTCCGGAAAAGTCCAGCCGCTGATGTACACCAGAAGCAGAACCACCACGATCGGGATTCCTATGGCCGCCACGAACAGAGACGGCTCGCCGACCAGGGTCCCGAGAAACCGCGGCCATGAATGCTTCTGGATGTTCATCTTTCGGACGGCCTTGAGAACGTCCCCGGGTTTTGCGCCTCTGGGGCACTGAGTGGAGCAGTCGTTACACTGATGACACAACCACACGTCGGGATCGTTCAGTAGACGATCCTTCAAGCCCCACTGACCCCAGATCATCTCCTTGCGGGGGTACGGTCTGTTGTCCGGAGCTATCCTGCAGGCAACCGAACAGGTCGCACACTGATAACACTTCTTCAAGTCTCCGGCGCCGGCCGCGATGAGGTCCTTGGTGAACTGAAGATCGGGTTCGGCAACAAATTCCTTCGACATGGAAGAACCTCCTTAGAAGCCTTTGTACGGGTTGGGATCGAACTCGGACAGCGTTTCGATGAAACCGTCTATCAATTCCGGGATCTTACCGTACTCGTCGATGGCAAGCTGTTCCACCTGGATACGATCAGGTTCCAGAACGAGCCGCTGAAGGGTTTCGGAGATCTTACCCATGCGATACTCCGCGAGCTCACTCCCCTTGACGAAATGGCACTGATAGTCGTCGCCGTACTTGCATCCGATCAACAGTATACCGTCGATTCCCTTGGAGAGGGAATCGGCTATCCAAACCAGATTGATGTTCCCCAGACACCTGAGGGGTATAAACCTCACGTACGCACTGTACTGCAGTCTCTCGATGCCCGCCATGTCCACGGCCGGCAATGCGTCGTTCTCGCAAATGAAGACGATCACGCGAGGCTTTTCCGCGTACTCGTCGGGAACATGAACCGATTTCACCATGGACCCGATCATGTCCACGGAATGGTCTCTAAAGGAAATGATTCGCTCAGGGCACGATCCCATGCAGATTGCACATCGCCGGCATCGAGTCGGATTCGGGAGCGGCGTCCCGTCGGGCTTCTCGTCGTACGCGCCGAAGGGGCATTCCTCAGTGCACCGTTTGCACTGCGTGCACCGTGTGATGAAGATTTCGGGGAAGGACTCATCGCCCGCCCTGGGGTGAACCCCCTTTCCTTGAGCGGTGAGCTCAACGCATTGGATGGCCTTCAGCGCCGCACCGGTCGCGTCGAGTTCGCAGCTCTGAAAGTCCATGGGTCCTCGGACGCATCCCGCAGTATAGATGCCGGTTCTCTGAGTCTCGTAGGGAAAGCAGATGAAATGAGAATCATTGAATCCGTAGAGGTTCTCCGGGAGAAAGGGACCCTGACGATACTTTAGATTCACTATGGCCGAATCCTTGGTCATGGGCACCATTCCGGTGGAAAGCACCACCATGTCTACATTGACCTTCACCTTCTCGCCCAACAGCGTGTCCTTGAGCTCGACGGTCAACGACGACGCGCCGTTGGAAACGCTCACCGGAGTTCCCTTGGAGAGAAAGATCCCTGGATCGTTCTGGAGATCTTGATAGTATTTCTCATATTGACCCGGAGTCCGCATGTTCTCATAGAAGATGTAGGCTTTCCCTTCCGGGTTCGTCGTGCGGAGATAATGGGCCTGTTTCAGAGTCACAAGGCTGTTTACGAAAGATGCGTACAGCAACGGGTGTTTGGTCTTGCCGTCGTTGCACTCGATGAAGGCTATGGAATTGACTTCTTTCCCGTCGGAAGGTCTCGTGATCTTTCCTTTGGTCGCCAGTTCCTCCAATTGGACGCTGGTGACCACATCCGGATATTTCCCGTAGCCAAGATTCTCATGGCCCGAAAGATTCTCCGGTCGCCAGCCCGCTGCGAGAACGACCGCACCGACACGAACCTTTTCATGAGCAAAGTCAATGGACTCTTCCTGCTCTTCCCCCACAGCCTCCGCCTCCTCCGGCGCAGGCGGCTTGGGGGTCTCTTCCTCTTCCGTTCCCGAGGCTTCCTTGGCCTTCTTGGCCGCCAGCCACTCGTTCTGTTCCTTGTCGAGCTTCTTGATCCAATCGCCGTCCGGTCTGATGACCACATCGAACATTCCCGGCGCTCCGGAAATGCTGAAGACTCTTTGTCCGGTGAAGACCTTTATCTTGTCACTGGCGTTCACCGCTTTTATTTTTTCCTGAATCGGCGAATCCACGATTCGACCGTACGGAGGCTTTCCGGTAAAGACCTTATGAAAATTGTTTGCCCATCCGCCAAGCCGGGCCTCTTTTTCCACAAGGTATACCTGGTAATTTGCCGCCGCGGCATCCAGAGCCGCGGTCAACCCGGTCATGCCGCCGCCGATGACCAGAATCGACTTTTCGACCTCTTCCATGAAAGGAGGCCTGTCCTGGTATTTCGACGCCTTGGTGATTCCCATCCTGATGTAGTCTTCTGCAAGCATCTGCGTGTCTTCATCGTTCGCCGGGTGCGACCAGATGACATGCTCTCGAAGATTAATCCGTTCGGTAAAGGCGCCTTCAAAGGCAAACTCCTCCTGGAACACCCGAGGGGACGGTCCCGCGATGATCACGGCCGTGAGTCCCTCACCGGAAATGTCGTTGCGAATAATCGCGAGCTTCTCCGGGTCGTTCCAGTATGCATCGGCTCTGCATACCGCCACGCCGAACTCATCCGTAGCAACGGCGGAAAGGGCCTCGATGTCCAGGGCGTCGCCGATGCCGTAGCCGGTCTCGATATAGACTCCTATCTTATGATCCATGGACTTACCTCCCCACCGTATCCTGAAGGGCTTTCAAAGCCGCTCCCGTAGCATCCTGCAAACAGGTGCCCACATCCATGGGCCGCTTGGTGACACCCGTGGCGTGAATCCCTTCATCCGAAACCACAAAGCCGAACTCGTCGTAACTTACCCCCGGAGCCGGAACTTTTTCCAGGCTCGTGTTCGGTTGCATACCGGTGGCGAGGACAGCCATGTCGAAGGTGCGGCGAATCTTGCTACCGGAGAGTATGTCCTCTCCTTCCAAAATCACGTCTTTGGTAACGGGATCTTCGGTTATGTGTACGATCTTCCCTTTTGTGAGAAGAATCTTCTCGTCGTTTCTTACCCGGTCGTAGAAGAACTCGAACCGACCGTGAGCCCTCAGATCTATATAGAAGATATGAGCCTGCGCGTCCGGGTTGTAGTCTCGCAGATAGGTGGCCTGCTTCAGAGAGGCCAAACAGCATATCGAGGAGCAATAGGGCAGATGATTCTCGTCCCTCGAACCTGCGCACTGGACGAATGCGAGATTGTTCACCTTCCTGCCGTCGGAAGGACGAAGGATCGCTCCCTTGGTCGGCCCGTTCGCGGAAGCCAGTCTTTCCATCATAACATTCGTGATGACGTTGGGATATTTTCCGAATCCCAGCTTATCCAGCTTGGTTGCGTCGTACGGTCTCCATCCGGTTGCCCATACGACCGAGGCCGCGGTTACCTGAAAGGTCTCCGGCTTGGCATCCAGATTGATCTGAATGCCCTTGGACGCGCAGGACTCAACGAACGCGTTGAATTCAGGCGATCCCTGAGCCTTTTTCAATGCATCTCCGTCCGCGACTAGATGCATCGGGTAGGCCATGGCATAGGGCAGCCGCACTGCCTGAACCTTGTCCATGCCGTAATTGAAGTCATTCGGTATTTCAACCGGGCAATCATCTACGCACTTGCTCGTAGCCGCCCGGTCCTCCACGTAGCGAGGCAACATCTTGATCGTTGCCGTATAGGAACCGGGGCTCCCGGTTATGGTCTCGACGGTAGCGAGGGTGTGCACGGTAATGTCGGGATTTCTTCGCAGTCTTCTGAAATTGATTTCCAGGCCGCATGTGGGAGGACACAACTTCGGAAAATACTTGTTCATCCGGGCTACGCGGCCCCCAAGATAAGGCTCCTTCTCCACCAGGACGGCCTTGCATCCTGCTTCCGCAGCTTCCAGCGCTGCCGTGATCCCGCTAATACCGCCCCCGACGACCAATACGGTCTTCTCTCCAGCCATGCTTCCTCCCTCAGAAGGGCTATGAGGGAGCATGAAGCTCCCTCAAATCTTTCCTCATTCCGGAAGAAAACTCCGGGCACCCCCCAGAAGGGCACCCGGAGTTTCGTATGTGAAGTTAAGAGTTAGTCGACGATGGAAAGGACGGGAACTTTCTTCATTTCCCATTCGCCGTTCTTATACGTGGCGTTGACGAACACCTTCCAGTTGGCTTCGTCGAGAGTCGGGAAGTCGTTCCGGAAGTAGTATCCCGGCCAACGGGTCTCTTCACGGAACAGAACCGTCCTGACATGGGTCTCGGCCTGCCACATTCTCTGGATGTTCTCGTGGCAGCGCATCAGCTCATGGAGATCCTCGGCAGCCAGCTTCTCGGAGTCTTCCTTGAGCCAACCGATCAGTTCGAGAGCCCTCTCCAGTTTCGGCCTGTTGGTCTTGAAGCCGGCGGAGACGCCTGCCGCGTACTCGTCCATGATCTTCTGCAGCCGGAACATGAACATCTTGGGCTTGCAGAACTCGGGGTTGATGTCGGGATCGCTCGACTTGGCCGCGTGCTCGGCAAAGAGATCCAGAGGTTTCAGGATCTGCTTCTTCAGTTCCTCGACCGCGCCCGCGTCCACATTGGGCTGCGTGTTGTTGTCCAGCACGAACCGCACCATGGCCTTGGCGGCCGCACGACCCTCCGCGTGGGAGCCGGAGGAGAACTTGTGGCTGGATGCACCGGACGCGTCACCCGCACAGAACAGGCCCTTTACGGTCGACATGTACTCGTAGCCCCAGAAGTAATCCGCAGGAGCCAGATCCTTGGGACCGCTGACCCAGGCGCCGGATGCACCGGAGTGCGAACCGATGAAGTAGGGCTCCGCGGCCGCGATCTCAGAGGACTTCTCTTCGGGCTGAACGTTTGTTCCGGCCCAGAGAATGGCCTGGGAAATCGTCATGTCGAGGAAGTCTTCCCAAGCTTCGGCCTCGAGTTCCTTCATCTTCTTCTTGTAGGCCTTGGGATCGTCCTTGTACTGATCCGCGATCTTCTGGATGGCCTCTTCCGTCCTCATGTAGATCGGGCCGAGACCCTCGAACTCGTCGAGCATGCCCAGGTAGTTACGCAGGTTCGCGGGAATGGGTTTCACCGCGCCGTAGGATCCCCATTTTGCCAGTTCGTCCTTACGCTCGACCATGTACTCGCCGCCGAACGCATTGGTCGCACGGGATTTGAACAGGAGGAACCATGCACCGACCGGTCCATACGCGTCCTTGAAGCGGACGGGGATGAAGCGGACTTCCTGGCAGGTCTGCTCGGCACCGGCCAGCAGGGTGAAAGCCAGGCTGGAACCGGAGTTCCAGGGCGGATACCATGCACGACCGAGACCTTCACCGGAGCTTCTGGGCTTGAACACGTGAACCGCACCACCCATGGCTGCCAGCACGGCCTTGGCCTTGAACACGTAGAACTTGTCTTCACGTGTGCTGAATCCCACCGCACCGGCGATCCGATCGCCGTCGAGCAGCGGAGTCGTGATGAAAACACGCTCAAAATACTCGCCGCCCTGCTGGGTCAGAGCATTCTTCGCGGCTTCGGCCACGATGACCTTGTAGGACTCGCCGTTGATCATGAGCTGCCAGCGACCTTCGTGGACGTACTTGCCTTCCGCGTCCAACCAGATCGGAAGTCCCCATTTTTCGAACAGGTGAACCGACGAGTCGACGTGACGGGCTATGTCATAGACCAGGTCTTCACGCGCGATGCCCATGAGGTCGTTGCGCACGTAACGGACGTAGTCTTCAACGGTGTTGTTGCCGCTGTTGATGTCCACGTACTGGTTGATGGCCGAGAGGCCCATGGCTACTGCGCCGGAACGGTCCATGGCCGCCTTGTCGACCAGGGTCACCTTGAGACCGTTCTTGTTGGCCCAATAGGCAGCCTCAACAGCAGCGCCGCATGCCGCCATGCCGCCGCCGCACAACAATATGTCAGTGGTTACTTCGACAGTCTCGAAATTCGCCATATCTTCTACCTCCAGAGGGTCTACTTGGTTGTGGGCAGCGCGTCGAGCTTCAGGGCCGCGGGCTCGTTGTACAGACACTGGCTCGCCAGATCGGTGGTCACTTCTCCGTACCCGCCGTCAGGCACTGCAGACCCTTCAATCGTGGTCCGGATGGGGAACTTGAACCGTTTGACCTGGCCGCTGCGGAACTTAACGGTCCACATGATGTCTTCGGAACCTCTCAGAGGCACAACGGATGCGCCCATGGGAACGAAGTCCGCATAGCCTCTCACGTCAACGGCCTGCTGAGGACAGATTTTTACGCAGTTGTAGCACTCCCAGCACATTTCGGGAGCCCTATTCCAAGCTTTCATCGTCTCTTTGTCCAACACCATCAAATCATTGGGACAAATGTACATGCAAGCGGTCTTGTCTTGACCCTTGCAGCCATCACATTTTTCCATAATCACGAAACTTGGCATGAACCAGCCTCCTAATAGGTTTGAGTTTTGTTAGAGTCATGAAACTCAGTTGTCATCGTGCGTCGTATCGACGCAGAGTCGTTGTGACCTCCTCCTTTCTTTTGTGTGCTCGTCTTGCAGCCCCAATCCAGATCTTTCGGTCATCGGCTCGGCGTCTCCCCAGCCCTGAGATGGGCCTCATCGAAGTGTCGTCCCCCCTTGTTGCGGAACGACGCCGGCGAGAAATGAAACAACACCAAGGGGCTGCAATCGCATACACCTCGTGAGAAAATCTTCTTGATCCAAGCCCATACTGGATGCTTGACGGTCTCTGCAATATTTGAGTGGGTATCCACCTCGACCACGTTACGGGCCAAGCGGTACAAGGAATGCCAAATTGAATCAAATCGTTCGCTTATTGTCAAGAGATTTTTCGGAGTTTCCGGTGGAATTTTCCAGGAAAAACACGGGAGAATTCCCTTGTCCCGTACGGTCCAATATGCTAATTCTTTTTATTTAAGTGCGTCCAGCCAAGAGGAGCCTGACGAATGACTCTGCCGGGAAGAAACGACCCGTGCCCCTGTGGGAGCGGGTTCAAGTATAAGAAATGTTGTGCCAACAAAAATACTGAAAATGATGCCGATGACGGTCGCACCGCTCCTATCCGTGCCAAAGCATTCAAGGATATGTCCGAAGAGAATTGGTTTTCCGCTATTGAAGGCTTCAAGGAAATTCTCTCCGATGTCCGCGATCCCCACACAATTCTCGAAGCGATCGCGTCGTGTTATGACGGATTGGAAAACTACCCGGCCGCAGCGGAATACTATGAAAAGGCGTTGACCGTTTGTCCCGAATCACGACTGTACAGTACGTACTATCGCCTGGGAGTTGCACGGGCATGTGCGGAGCGCATGGAAAAGGCTTCCGACGCGTTCCGTAAGTGTCTGGAATTCTCTGCCGATACACAGAACGAAGAGCATATTCGACGCATCATCCGGCAACTGGACGAGACCGTGGCAGGGAATGCGGACCCCAAACTTTTTCGAGTCCATGTGCAACTTCAACGAGTTTTTTCGGACATGGATGGCGATCGGTACGAGAATGCGGCGGCCAGATTGGAGCAACTCCTTGCAATCGATCCCGAGAATTCCGCGATCTTTTATAACCTGGGAGTTGTCTATACATTTTTAAATAGAGAGGACGAGGCGATCGCGTATTTCGAGAAGGCCGTGGAACTCAGTCCCGAATACGTCGAGGCCTACTACAATCTAGGCCAGATTTACCTCATCAAGAAGAGAGATTTCTCGCAGGCACTCAACTACTTCGATCGAGCGGCTTCGATACGCCCCGACTATATCGGAGCGCACCATCAACGGGGCGTGGCGTACGAAATGGTCGGCGACAAACAAAAGGCGGTCGAGTGCTGGCGGAGAACACTCGAACTCGATCCGAAAAACAAACAGGCTCGGGAAAATATAGAGCGTATGGGCGGCTCAGTCTAAGGCCCGTACCCGACTCGATCCATTGAAAGGACCTTGCATGAAGTTAAGAGATCAACCGGACGGACCCGATCGTTTGATGACCTGGGACGACACGTTCCACTTCAAATGTCATCCCGGTACGGGCTGTTACAACACGTGCTGCAGAGACGTGACGATTTTTCTCACGCCTTTGGACGTGAGCAGGCTGCGAAAGAGTCTTGCCATGACTTCCTCGGAATTCCTCAACAGATACACCCACAGGATCGTTTCCTCGGTAACCGGCCTTCCGGCCGTGGTGCTGAGAATGAATGAGGATGAGCATAAGACGTGCCCCTTCGTGCGGGAAGAGGGATGTTCCGTATACCAGAGTCGCCCCTTTTCCTGTCGGCTTTATCCTCTGGATAGCGACCAGGGAATCGAGTATCGACTCATGGTCGACCCCGCAAAATGCAAAGGACTCGACGAGCCGGAAGAATGGACCGTAGAGAGGTGGCGGCAGGAGCAAGGACTTCCGGATTACGACGATCTCGATCACAATCTCAAGGACGTGATGCAGGCCGATCTGCTCTGGGAGGAGAAGATCGCCGACCCTCGGATGCAGGACATGATCCTGATGGTTCTGTACGACCCGGATCGCTTTCGAGAATTCATCTTCACCAGCAGCTTCCTGAATAAATTCCAGGTGGATGAAGACATCCTGGAAAAAATCCGTGACGACGACACGGCATTGTTGTATTTCGGAAGTCAGTGGCTTCGTTTTGCATTGTTCGGCAAAAAAGGGTTTCTGAAGATCGACCGCGACTATCTTGAACGAAAGAAACGAGAGGTACTGACCAAGAAGGAGACTGAGTGATGAGACGGTTTCTCTTGCAGGTCGTTTTGGTAACGGTCCTGTCAACGTTTGCCGTTCTGCTCGCTTTTGCATCGGCGATTGATACTCACATACGGAATCTGAAGGACAAGGATCCCGAAGTTCGGGCCAAAGCCGCCTACGAACTTGGTTGTGCCTGAAACAGACCGGCGAGGGCGGTTCCGCCTCTCATCGAAGCATTGAGGGATCCGGCACCCAAGGTCCGTATTTCTGCTGCGGAATCACTCGGTTTTTTCCCCAAGACGGCCGCCAGGTCGATACCGCCGCTGCTCGAGTCTCTCAACGATGAAACAGTCGAAGTCCGCAGAGCCGCGATCTTGGCACTGGGGCGGATAGGAAAAGGGAACACGGAGGTTGAGCAGGCGTTGAGAAAATCCTCGGAGGACCCGGATCCTCAGACGAAGCTCAATGCCACCGTGGCGCTTGCCGGCATAGACAAGGCGGATGACTCGGTTATACCGGTACTCTTGAAGGCCCTGGCGGGCAAGGAAAAGGACACGGCAAGGCTGGCCGGACGGGTGCTCGGCCAGGTGGGGAGAAAGACTCCCGAGAAGGTGCTTCCGGGTTTGATGGAAATCCTCGAAACCAAACAGGAGCCGGTTTCGGGCTACGCGGTGCAAGTGTTGAGGTCCATGAGGCCGGCTGCGGCACCTGCCTTGCCCAAGCTCGTGGCTCTGTACGACGATGCCGATCCCGAGACCCGTTTTGATATCATCGATGCCGTTACGTTAATCGATCAGAGCGGCGAATTCGCCGTTCCGGTTCTGGTCAAGAGTCTCGGGTCCGACGATCCCCTCGATCGCAAAGAAGCTTTGCTCGGGCTGATGCGCTACCGAGACAAGGCCGATCTGTTCATGGACCATCTCATCGCGGCCGTGAAGGACGAGGCTGCCGAGAATAGGCTGCTGGCGGTAGGAGTGATAAGAGGACTCGGTGATAAGGCGGCGAAAGCCGCGCCGGCCCTGATCGAGGCCGCACGAGACTCCGACGTTCGCGTTCGGCGGGGTGCAATTCGTGCGTTTGAATCTCTGAAGACGCCTCCGAAAGAAATGATTCCCGCCCTTGAGAAGTGTCTGCAGGACGAGAATATAGGGATCAGGATTGCCGCGGCGGAGGCCCTGGGTCGACTGGCAAGATCCTATCCCCAAGAGGCCGCCAAGGCCCTCCAGGACGCTTTGGAGTCGGAGAAGCAACCCCAGGTAAGGGCGCGAATCGAATCCATCCTCAAGAAACAGGCCGAGTCGCCGCCCGACAAAGAGTCTGCAGCACGGGACAAGAACGTGCAAGACGTGACGACGCAACCTCGCTGAGTGTCTTGCTCGACCGGTTCGATCACACATTTCTCCCTCGTGTCCGGGTTGTGACCCGGAAAGGGGACATGAGAGGCAATCCCGGGCGCGGGATACCCCGGCTGCCGATCCTGCGACAGGGAACCTGGTTTCCATACCGGTCCCGCAACTATTTGACGGAAAGGAATAACTTATGACGATACACCGGTTCCTGACGGTGATCTTGTCCCTCGCCCTCTGCTCCGCGTTTTTTCATTTCGGTGCCGCCCCATCTTTTGGAGAGGGTGGACAGACCGCGACGATAAGCATTGAGAAGATTTATGGTACATCCTCTCGGCTCAAAGCCGCTGTGGAAGAAGTGAACAAGTTACGCATGGAATCCGCCGGCAAAATGAGCACCATGGCGGCCGCTGCGAAAATGATCCAGGACAGGCTCGAGAAGGAAGCCGGCACGCTCAAACCGGAAGAGAAGACGAAACTTGAGGAAGATCTCGAGGTAAAGCGGGCGGAATTCGAGAACGAGGAACAGGATCTCAGGGTGAAAATAGGCTTCAAACAGAAGTCGGTTGAAAACGTGCTCAAGACGCAGCTGCCGGAAGCGGTGGACAAGATCGCCAAAGAGAAAGGCATTACCATGGTGTTCTGGGAGCGATCGCTGGCCTACTCTAGAGGCCTCCCGGACATCTCTGCCGACGTGGCCCAGGAACTGGACAAAATGCCCGCCCCGGAAAAGGGACCGCAATAGGCCGCACGGGCCTTGATACGGCCGAAGTCGAGACCATGGCGGAATCGTATGACATGGTGGTGATCGGTGCGGGTCCCGGAGGGTACACCGCGGCTCTGAAAGGGCGCCAACTGGGGCTCCGCGTCGCACTGGTGGAAAAGGAGACCATTGGGGGCGTTTGCCTCAACAGGGGCTGCATTCCCACCAAGGCCCTACTGGCTGATGCCGAAGGTCTCTTATGGGTGCAACGTGCCGCACGGGACGACATCATAGACCGAGCTCCTTCAGCCAATTTCGCCGGCATGCAGAGGCGCAAGGCCGATGTGGTGGGGAAGATCGTGTCCAACCTCGATAAGCTGCTGACGGGCACGGGCATGACTCTCCTTCACGACACTGCGACCATAACGGAACCCGGGGTGGTGGCTACCGCGTCGGGAAAGACGCTTAAGACCGGAAGCATAGTAATCGCCACGGGATCACGTCCGTGGATTCCCCCCATTGAAGGCACAGACCTTCCGGGAGTCCTTGGCACCCGACAGATGCTTGAGATCGAGGAGGTTCCCGCCGAACTGGTCATCATTGGCGGAGGCGTAATCGGGCAGGAGTTTGCCGCACTGTACGCGGCCCTGGGATGCAGAGTCACGGTCCTGGAAATACTCGATAGGATCTTGCCCGAGGTCGACGGAGAAATTGCTCGCAGGTACGCAAGCCTACTGCCGGGACGAGGCGTCGTCACGCAGCTGGGCGTACGCATCCACCGAATTGAACGGTCCGCGAACGGCCTGCGGGTAATCTATGAGAAAAAGACGAAAGAGAACGTCGTCTCATGCGACGGAATCCTTATCGCGACGGGACGGAGGCCCGATTTTCGGGGACTGGGAATTGAAGAACTCGGAATCCGGGTGACCAACGGGGCCGTCGAAGTGGATCCGTACCTCTCCACGTCGGTAGCGGGAATCTATGCGGTGGGCGATGTGGTAAACCGCAAGATGCTGGCTCACGTCGCAGCATACCACGGCGAAATCGCGGCTGAGAACATAGCGGGAAGCGTCGTACCCGCGCGGGATGACGTGGTGCCCGCATGCGTGTTCACGATCCCTCAAATCGCCTGGGTAGGACTTACCGAAGAACAAGCCAAGGAAAGCGGGAATGCGTTTCGCACCAGCGTGTTTCCTCTGGCCGCGTCGGGAAAGGCCCAAGCCATGGGAGAACCGAAAGGCTTGCTCAAGCTGATTGAGGACGCGCGAACGGGGAGACTGGTCGGCGCTCATTTCATGGGACCGCAGGTGTCCGAACTGGTGGGCGAGTTGACCCTTGCCGTTCGGAAAGGCATGTCCGCGTCGGATGTCACGGATACCATCCATGCACATCCTACCATCTCCGAATCAGTGCGTGAGTGCGCCCTTGGTTTCCTTGGCGAACCGATTCATGCCGCGCGGAGAATCAAAACTTTTTCGTGATCGAAAGGTAATTTCCTCGAGAGCATTGCTGTACGTGGCTGTTTTACTTTGATCGATTTTGATCGTGGGTGAAGGGATTGAATAGTTTCCGATTCTTGGATACCGGCCGGCTCTCGGCTGCAGCCAATATGGCGTTGGACAAGATCATCCTCGAAGAAACCGCGAAGGGTTCATCGCCTCCCACGTTCAGATTTCTCCAATTCAAGCCTGCCGCGGCGCTTGTGGGGTTTCATCAGGACGTGAATCTTGAGCTGAGGCCGGAGTTTTGCCGGGCCAACGGCATCGACATAAACCGCAGGCACACGGGCGGCGGAAGCATATACTTTCAGGAATCCGCGCTGGGGTGGGAGATCTTCGGCGTCCCCGGCCAAGAGCCTTTCATGGGATCGTATGAGGCTATTCTCAACAGGATATGCACTATCGCAGCCTCCGCGATATCTTGCCTGGGCGTGGACGCCCGGTTCAGGCCCCGTAACGACATAGAAG
>JAVHLK010000049.1:0-3481 GCA_031082285.1 Desulfomonilaceae bacterium | reverse complement strand
GTCATGTCCCGTTCCCGCCCGTCCTCTGAGGGAGAGCCGATTCGGTCCATCACGCAAACGGACGCGGGAACCATGAGAGTCCATTTGTGGCTCGCACCCGGAGGTCGGCGCATTCGGCAGGCCCTCATCGTCGGTGACTTTTTTACGGTTCCCGGGCGTCTGATATACGACCTCGAAGCATCTTTGGTGGGGATTCCGGCCGAAAGGAGCAGGTTAACTGAAGCGGTGACGTCTTTTTTCCACACCTACGACGGTGAGGTGTTGGGCATCGATCCCATCACGGTGGCGGACGCCGTGGCGTCCGCCGGAGACCGTCTCCACTTGATGGAAGAGGATTTCTCGCGGCACGAAGCCAATGAAATTTTCTTCGTCAACCTCAAGCCGGAAGACTTCTCAGCCCGGAGAGCCAAGTGGTTGTTGTTGCCGTACTGCTCCAAGAGCCTCGCCTGCCCGTACAGGGAAACCCCGGGTTGCGATGAATGCGGCGCGTGTGAGATCGGTGATTGTCATGTGCTTGCCCGATCGTTCGGACTGCAGCCCGTTACCATACAGAGCTTTGAACATCTCATGGAAGTGTTACGGGACAGATGCTCCGGAGATGACTGCGTGTACGTGGGTTCCTGTTGCGAGGCCTTCTATTCGAAACACCAGAAGGAGATGGAGGCCGTCGATGCACGGGGAATACTCGTGAATCTCGATTCAACGACTTGTTATGATTTGGGCAAGGGCAGTGACGCGTACAAAGGACGCTTCGATAACCAAACGTTCCTTAATATCCCATTGATAGAAAAGACTCTGCGGCGTCTGGATGATTCCCTTTGACTCGTTCCATATTCTTGTGGTCGGTGCCGGTCCCGCCGGCGGCCGCGCGGCCGCGGCCGCGGCGAGCGCGGGAGTACCGACGCTCTTGATCGATGCCAAGTCCCGCATCGGCGAGCAGCCGCACTGCGGCGAATTCGTCCCGCGCCGATTTTTCACCGAGTTCGGAATCTCCACCGACTGCATCGTGCAGCCCGTGTCTCGCATGGAAACGCGCGTCACGAATCCCTCGGCATTGTCCACCTCCGCCGGCGATCGAATGGGGCATTCAAGATATCCCCGTCCGGGCGGGTCTTTCGATTCGAGCGGTCACGCCGAGATCTCGGCCGGTACGGAAGAAAAGGTGAGCACCGACTCTCCGGGGTACACGATCGACCGACCGAGACTTGACCGCAGTCTCGCTCGTGAGGCGGCTGCCGCGGGGGCCACGGTTCTTTCGGCCGCCGGATTGGTACGCCGCGAAAACGACTGCTGGGTTCTCAGGTCGGACGGCCGAGAGGTCACGACACGACCGTCCGTGGTCATAGCGGCCGACGGAGCGTTGTCCACGGTCGCGTCTCTGCTCGGTATGAGAAGACCCGAGGTCCTTTTGGGAGTCCAAGTCGAAGCCCCCCTGGCCCAACCACAGGCCGGAACGTTTGTGTTCCTCGACCCACGCATCGTCGGAGGGTATGGCTGGCTCTTTCCCAAGGGAAACACGGCGAATGTGGGAATCGGCATGGAGCCCGGTTCGGGGACCGCTCCTCGACGGGTCTTGGACGCGATGCTCGAGACGATCGCGGGACTCGGACTGATACGACCCGGAAGGTTGGCCCGCTCGAGCGGCGTCATTGCGGTTTCGGGCCTGCGACGGGATCTTGTCGTGGGCAACGTGATCCTGTGCGGCGATGCAGCGGGATTGACTCATCCCATTACCGGCGCGGGCGTCCCTCAAGCGGCTTTCTCCGGGCATCTGGCGGGCGTTTCGGCCGCGGCCGCGGTCAAGAGCGGAGACGGAAAGTACTTGCACGACTATGAGCTTGAAATCCGAGGCCGGTATGCCGGTATACTGGGTCACGCGTTGGCCAAGCGACGCGTCATGAAATCCAAATGGCGGGATCCCGATTTTTCCGCCACGTGCAAGCAGACGTGGATCGCGTTCAAAGAATACAGAAAGCGGGTAAGATGACGCGTCACGGATCCAGGCAATCGCTCGAATCCGATACCGAGTTGCAGGCACTGTTCAAGAAAGCCTGGAACGAGTCGCGCGCGCGTCACGGCTCTCGCCTTACGGTCCATGTTCCCGGAATGTTCGTGGTAAACGGAATTCGAGGCAGGTACCGAGCGGTCTCCATTACCGGAAGCGAGTGCCTCCTCAACTGTGAACACTGCAAAGGCACATTGCTCAAGACCATGCCCCATGCCCGGGACGCCGACACTCTCTTGAGGTTTGGACTGGAAGCCGCGGAACGCGGTGATGTGGGCATGCTGGTGACCGGCGGCAGCGATCGCCGAGGTCGACTGCCGTGGAGGGACTTTGTCGCCGCGATCGAAAGGTTGAAATCGCGGACCGATCTGACGATTACGGTACATTCGGGGATTGTTGACGAGAACACGGCC
This sequence comes from Desulfomonilaceae bacterium, assembly GCA_031082285.1. Lineage (GTDB taxonomy): Bacteria > Desulfobacterota > Desulfomonilia > Desulfomonilales > Desulfomonilaceae > JAVHLK01. The sequence continues at coordinate 1,063 of JAVHLK010000049.1, read as the reverse complement.
GTGGCTTTGAAGAACGCGGGGGTGGACCAGGCCCTCGTGGACGTGATAGGTGATGAGACGACCGCGAGGGAGGTCTACCATCTTGACGAAGGAACCGCGGCCATTCGTCGCACCATGGATTCGCTCGCGGCCGCGGGTCTGGAGATTGTTCCGCACATTCTTTACGGCCTGTACTTCGGCAGACCGAGAGGCGAGACGGCTGCTCTGGAAATGCTCAAGGACTACCCCCTGAGGAAATATGTCGTAGTGGTACTCATGCCGACCAAAGGAACCCCCATGGCCGACGCGTCCCTGCCGCGGCCGGAGGAAGCGGCCCGATTCATTGCACATGCACGGCTTCAGTTGCCCGATCTCCACGCATCGCTCGGATGCGCCAAGCCGCGTGGGCATTATCGGAGAGATCTGGACGTGCTCGCGGTAAGAGCTGGAGTCAACGCTCTCGCGCTCCCGTCGGAACGGGCACTCCAGGAGGCCCAACACAGAGGACTGGAGATCGTGCACAGGGAGACGTGCTGTTCGTTGGGGTGAAGGCAGGAACGCCTGCGCTGCATAGGCACGGCCCCCGGGCCTACTGAAAACCAACCGTCCGAGGCCGGGCCTGAAGAGTACCGGCACGGAGGCCGGCGCTACCGAAGAATGACCGGCAGGATGCCGGTCCTACTAAAACGTCTTGGAGGACAACACCATGCAGATCCCGGAGGCATCGCCGGAACAAATTCACGAAGCGGAAAGCCCTGATTTTGTACGTCTGTCGTTGGCCGCGGCCATGACCCTGGGATTCGTCCGAGGCTTGTTCTATCGGAACGCGCGCCTCGGCTGCATCAATCTTCTGCTGACCTATTCGGACGGTTGCAAGGCCAACTGCGCATTCTGCGGGCTGGCGGGGGAACGGGAGAGAAGAACCACGGGGGGCAGTTTCATTCGTGTTCCATGGCGAGCTTTCCCCACCGACACCGTTATCGATGCCGTGAAAACTGCTCCCAAACATGTCGGCAGGGTGTGTATCTCCATGATCACTCATCCTCGATGCAGAAAGGACGTCCTCGAGATTTGCCGTCGCGTG
>JAVHLK010000048.1 GCA_031082285.1 Desulfomonilaceae bacterium | reverse complement strand
CGTGGTTCTGGTGGTGGAGTCGGGCAAGACGAATTCGGAGGTCGTGAACCGGGCCATTGAGACCATCAAAGCGGCCGGTTCGGACATATCGGGAATCGTCTTGAATAAGCGAGAGTTTCATATTCCGCAATGGTTGTACAAGCGCATCTAAGGATTACGGGTTATGGGTGATTCGTCCCGGTGCAGGCGTCCGTTTGTCTCTCTCCAGTGCGGCAATGAACATTGATAAGGCGCGCTATCTCTTCCGCCGTGTGCAAGGCCTGAAGCCTTCGGAGCCCTATTATCGCGCGGCCTCGAAGGTGCGCCATTGGTTGGAGAACAGACGTCTTGACGCGAACACCCCGCAAAGGGTCGAAGCGCAATGGGAAGCCCATGGCCTGAATCGGATACTCCGGCGGGGGGGCGGAGATCCAGTGGCCGCGGTGGAACGAGCCTTGACGGAACGCCTTCCCGGAGGCTGGTGGCACGCGAACTCCTTTTGGGAGACCTTTGAGAAGCTTTATCCGGTCGCGGCCAAGGATCTGACGGACAGGGGGGAGGCGGTTGTTGCGGGATGCGTGAAAGTATTCCACTGGAAGGAATTGAATGTGCCCCACACCGCGTCATGGTCCGAAACCTTTGAGCCTTCGGGTGAAGGTCTTCGGTGGCCGGGCGGCCATCACTCCACGATCGAGTTCCTTCATGACCCGGCGGCGCCGGAACGCGACGTGAAATGGTGCTGGGAAGTGAACCGGTTTCAACACCTGCTCGTGCTCGGCGCGGCATGGAGAATCACCGGGGATGAACGGTTCCCTCACACTGCGCGGGTTCACCTGGAGAGCTGGATGGACCGGGTGCCGTACAAGGCCGGTGTGCAATGGGCGAGTAATTTGGAAGTCGGACTGCGGCTTCTCTCATGGATTCGCTGTCATATACTCTGTATGGGGAGCGGTGCGTGGGACAAGGACTTCACCTGTCGGTTCATTCAATGGGTGTATCTCCACGCGGATCATCTCGAAAGAGAACTTACGGTTCATCACACGGAAGGAAATCATCTGCTCGGCGAAGCCGCGGCCCTGTTCCAGGCGGCCGCGCTGTATCCCTTGTTCAGCGAAAGCGATCGACGCCGCGGACGAGCACTCAAGATCCTCAATCGCCTGGTGCCGCGACTGATCCTTTCCGACGGGGTGTATGCGGAGCAGTCCACGGGGTACTTCCGATTCGTCTGCGAGTTCCTCTTGCCTTTGATTCACCTCGCGCGCGGTCAAGGCATCAATGTGTCCGAGTCCGTCTCCGACCGCGTGGCGGCAGGGCTCGAGTTCATTGGATCGTTGCCGCCCGGCCCCCGAGACGTGCCCCATATCGGCGATTCGGACACGGGTCTCGCCATCGGGTGGCAGATCTCCGACTACTGGGATTTCAGGCCGCTGTCGGCCGCGGGAGCAGTACTTTTCGATCGCCCGTCGCTGTGCCGGGATGTCGATGATTTTCCCGCGGAGTCCTTTCTCATGCTGGGACCGGAAGGCCGCAAGTCCTTTTGTGCCATGGCGGGGAAGACTAACGGATCCGTCCGCCGCACCAAGGGCCGCGGTCTCTCCGTGTTTCCCGTCGGAGGGTACGTCGTCACCCGGGACGACCGATTCGGCATAGTGTTCGATTGCGGCTCGTTGGGGATCGCACCGGGTTTTGGACACGGCCACGCGGACGGGCTCTCGTTTCTCATCTCGTACGATGGGGCGCCGGTGGTGGTCGATCCCGGGACGGGCTTGTACAACGGCCCGCCCCAATGGCGCACCTATTTCCGTTCCACGACGGCACACAACACCATTGCGGTGGACCGGGGCGATCAGTCGTCTATGCTCGACACGTTTCGCTGGTCGAGACCGCTCAAGATCTCCCGGGAACCGGAGCTCGAAGGCAAGGACTGGGTGCTCCTTCGAGGAAGCGTACGATGGGGCGGACTCCTTCATCGCCGCCATATCCTGCATCTCATCAATTCCGGAGTCATGGTGCTGGATTCGGTGGAAGGATCGGGAACCCACCGACTCGACCTGTCGTTCAACCTTGCACCGGGATGCCGCGTCACGGGACAAAGCGGTCCGACGTTGAGCGTGCGATGCGCCGGCGGGGATCTGGACGCAATTGTCCTCGATGCCGCGGGAAGCGATGTCGCGATCCTGGAAGGATCGACCCGGCCCATGGGGGGGTGGCATTCGCGGTATTACGGTTTGATCGAACCCTCGGTAATGGTGAGGATGACCGTCACGACCGATCTCCCCGCGTCCTTCATCACCGTGTTCAAAGTACCCGGCCTCAGCGCGGGGCTCCCCGCGGAAGTGCCCCGAGATCTGCCGGCCCAAGGTTGTCTCGATCTCATCGATTCGCACCGACTTGCCGCGTTTCTTGCAGGACATTAAGGAGAAGTGAGAACTCCCATGCGTGTACTCCATCTGCTCCACAGGTCAGTCCCAGGCACTCACGGGTATGCAATACGGAGCCGGGAAATCGTCACCAAACAGCGTGACATGGGGATGGAACCGATAGTGGTCACGTCTCCGTCTCAGGCCCCCCTGGGCAGGCTGGATGCGGAGGGGAGCGAGTATATTGACGGGATCCGCTATTTTCGCGCATGCGGCACCCTCCTCGATCCCACCATGGAGGTGCATGACAAGAGCCCCCTCAGGTCCTCCTTGCGGGTGCTGCAGAACGCACGACTGTTTACCGCTGCGATGCGGGTGGCGAGCACGTACAAACCCGACATCGTCCACGGCCACTCGCCCTTCACATGCGGAATCGTTGCAGATCTCGTGGGTCGAATCAAGAATGTTCCCAGCGTGTACGAGATGCGGGGAATATGGGAAGATTCGCATACCGTCAGGTACGGTCTCAGCGATAAGTCGCTCCGGTATCGGGGAGTCAGGTTTCTGGAGACGTTGGCTCTCAAGGGAGCTCGGGCCTGCTGCGTGATATGCGATCTGCTGAAATCCGAGGTCGTTTCCCGCGGCATCCCCGAAGACAAGGTCCTTGTCGTCCCCAACGGCGTTGATATTGCCGCATTCCCCCCGGGGGAGCCGGATCGGGAACTCCGTAATGTACTGGGTTTGCACGACCGGCTGGTGGTCGGATACATCGGTTCCTTTTTTCGATACGAAGGCCTTGAATTGCTGCTCAAGGCGATCTCTGAACTTGCCGGCGCGTTACCGGAACTCGGCCTCTTGCTCGTTGGTGACGGCGAGACGGCCTCGGAGTTGAAGCAGATGGCTTCCCGAGTCGGAATTGACGACCGGACGGTCTTCGCCGGCCGCCTGCCCCACAGCCGTGTGATCGATTACTACCGGCTGTGCGACATTATGGTGTTGCCCAGGCGTGATGCGAGAGAGACCCGTCTGGTGACTCCTTTGAAGCCCCTGGAGATTATGGCCGCGGGGAGACCCCTGGTGGCAAGCGACATCGGAGGCCACCGCGAGATCGTTGAGGACGGCATGAACGGAATCCTCTTCAGGGCGGAAGACCTGGAGGATCTGAAAACCAAGATCGTTGCACTGGTGCGGGACCCGGCCCTTCGCATAGACTTGGGGCGGCGGGCGAGACAATGGGTGGAGGCGCATAGAGATTGGCGGCAGATCGTGGAGTCGTACCGAGTGCTGTACGAGGATCTGCTTCAAGGGAGGGACAAGAGTTCATTCCTGTGAAACATGGAATCGGATGAGAGTTGTCCGGCGTCCGAGAGGGCATACCCGTGAAGTCGCGACGCTAAGCGGCTTCAAATGCAGGATATGGTAGGACGGACCTTTTCGGATAATCGAACGACCTTTGGCGAAAAAGGTGTTGCAGTGATGGGGCAAAATACTGTAAACTGAAAAATGGGTTCGTGAGAACCGGCCGGGAAATGGCGTGAACGGTCAGCCGGCCGGGTCAGCTCCAGGTAAATGCAGCGAGACCCGGGGCGCCCTTGATATCGAACACTTTTCCGAATCGCCGGGGAGGCGGTCGAATCGTGCGGGCGCCGCAAGTTCAGCGTAGGGATCCCGGAAACTCATAGTGAACGAATTGGAGTATCTGGTCGGGATCTTCCGTGCACCCGTGAGTACGCGGGCTGCCTGAGCTTGAACGAATGGTACGGGGCCTCGGTCGATTCAATAGCCGCCCGGACATGCACGGCTATTGAAACATCATACCCGAATCACAAGCCGGAGGTAGACACGAATGGATCGCAATGTGTGTATAATCGCCGGAGGAATGTCCAAATGGGGGGTCAGGGACGGCAGCCAGCGCGACTTCTTCCAGGAAGCCGCCAAGGCCTGCTATGAGGACAATCCTCAACTAAACCCCAAAGACATAGACGGTCTTCTGGTCGCATCCGCGTACACCGAGCGTACTTCTTACCAGACCCACCTGGCTCCGCTGGTGGCCGAGTACGTCGGGATAAGGCCGAAGAACATCTGTGCCCGCGTGGAACTTCTCTGTGCAAGCGGCAGTTCGGCGATTATTCTCGCGTTTGCCCTGATCAAATCAGGGCAGGCAGACATAGTGATGGTCGCCGGAGGCGAAAAGCTCTACACGCCCCAGAAATGGGAAGTGTTCTACAGCGAACTCGCGTCCGTGGACCACGACTGGGACGGCACCCAGGGACTGGGACTTCCACCTCCCGTCTTTGCAATGGTTGCCAAACAGCATATGAAACAGTTCGGCACCAAGAAGGAACACTTGGGAACAATCTCGGTGAAGAACCGCAGGAACTCGGCCAAGAACCCAAAAGCTCAGTTCCAGACTCCGGTGACCATGGAAGAGGTGATGAGCGGTCGCATGATCGTTGAGCCGCTGACGCTGTACGACTGCTGCCCCATTACCGACGGAGCCGCCGCCGTAATCCTGGCCGCGGAGGAAAAGGCCAAGGATCTCACGGACAAGCCGCTCGTGTACCTGCGCGGCACAGGTCAGGCGTCGGTGAACAACATGTCCGCGAACATGCCCGATTGGACGACATGGGAGGCGCTGAAGATCGCCGCGGCTCAGGCGTACAAGAAATCCAAGGTTGAACCCAAGGACATCGACGTCGCCATGACCCACGACTGTTTCACCATTTCGGAGATCATCGAGATGGAAGATCTCGGGTTCTGCGAAAAGGGTGAGGGCGGTCCGTTTGTCGGAGACGGCGGCAACGACTTGGGAGGCAAGATTCCCACCAACACAGACGGCGGTCTGCTCGGCTGCGGACATCCGTTCGGCGGTACCGGGATTCGCCAGGCCATAGAAGTTATGAAGCAACTGAGGGGCGACGCGGTTCAGCAGGTTCCCAATGCGACGATCGGGCTGACGCATAATCTCAGCGGATTCATCGCAGCTCACACAGTGCTCGTTTACGGAAGGGAGGTCGCATGACGACGCCGGGAATTTCCATTCTCCAGGGAAAATACATGGTCACCATGGACCTGTTTCCGCAGGAGTCCAAAGAGTTCAATCAGATGTATCCCTTTTTTGACTATCTCAAAGAGGGACGTTTTACGACCACTCGGTGCAAGGACTGCGGTGCGGAACCGTTTCCTCCGCGACTGCTGTGCCCGGAATGTTACGCAACCAACATGGAGTGGATCGACTGGCCCACGACCGGGACGGTGATCGACGTAACCGAAGAAGTCGTCGGAGTCCCCCTTGGTTTCGGCAAACCCCCGCTGATCCACGCGCTGATCGACCTCCAAGGCAAGCGGACCTTTTTTGTGCGCATCATCAATTGCCAACAGGGAGAACTGAAGTCCGGCGACACGGTGAAACTTGCCGTGTTCGACATCGACCCCGTTCCCCAGGAACAGGGGCGAGAGGTGGTTGAGATGCCTCGAGTCTTCTATGCATTTGAACCAGCGAAGTAGCATGATCCGCGATTCTATCGCACGGATACACCAACCGAACGGACAGTTCGGATCGACCTGAGGATTCTGCGGCTGCCATGGCGGGCAATCCGAAGGAACGAGAACCATATTGATTCTTACAGGAGGGCACAATGTCACTGGAGTGGCTACCAAGAGACAACGACTATAGAGATCATATTCTTATCGGGTCGGAGCACTGGGGAGAGGAAGTTCCCTGCACCGTGTACGAGAAGAAGCCGTTGACGGACCCGAAAGGCAATGAAATCGCAGGGCTGTATGTCGCGTGGATTCGATTGAACAATCCCAAACAGTACAACTCCTATACCACCGAGATGGTCAAGGGCGTAATCGCGGGGTTTTCCGCCGCGAGCCAGGACCGTTCCGTGGTTGCCGCGGTGTTCACCGGCACCGGCGACAAAGCCTTCTGCACCGGCGGCAACACCAAGGAATACGCGGAATACTACTCCATGCGTCCGCATGAGTATGGGGAGTATATGGACCTGTTCAACGGCATGGTGGATGCCATCCTCAACTGCAAGAAACCGGTCATCTGCCGTGTCAATGGAATGCGGGTAGCCGGCGGTCAGGAAATCGGGATGGCCTGCGACATCGCGATCTCCAGCGACCTGGCCATTTTCGGGCAGGCCGGCGCGCGGCACGGATCCAGCCCGGACGGCGGTTCAACCGACTTTCTCCCCTGGTTCCTAAGCATGGAAGACGCGATGTGGAACTGCATCAGCTGCGAGATGTGGTCGGCTTACAAGATGAAGGCCAAGACCCTTATCTCCAAGGTAGTGCCTGTTCTCAAGCAAGGGGACAAGTTCATCAGGAACCCGCTCGTGATCACCGACAGCTACGTCAAAGACGGCGAAATCGTGTACGGTGAGTTCAAGACCGGCGAGCAAGCCAAGGAAGCCAAGGCCATGCTCAAGGATCTTCCCACGGATTTCGAGTTGCTCGACAAAGAAGTCAACAAGAGCATCTGGACCTTCGCCACCCTGTTCCCGGGATGCCTGATCAAGGCCATCGACGGGATTCGAGCCAAAAAGAAGTTCTTCTGGGATCAGGCCAAACTTGCCAACAGACACTGGCTGATGGCCAACATGGGGTACGAAGCATACCTGGGCTTCAATGCCTTCAACACAAAGAAGATCACCGGTCAGGACGTCATCGACTTCATCAAATGGCGTCAGCTTATCGCCGAGGGCGCTCCTGCGACACCCGAAACGTTCGCTCAGGTTCTGGGCAAGCCTCAGGAATAACCTGGTGCGCCAAGTCCTGAAACTCGTTCCGATCGAGTCCCCGGTTTGAAAAGCCGACCGGAACCCGGCAAAGAGCCCTCCCGTTGAAACGTGAGGGCTCTTTGTTTTGACGCCGGTGACCGTCCCACGTATGTGGGTGGATTCACCGTTCGCGCGGCAGGGACGCGGGGACGCTACCGACCCCCCCAATGTATGTATATGAACTCAAAGGAGGTTGATCCCATGGAAGAATACCGATTGATCAGATGTGAAAAGGCATATGCCGGGGATGTGGCACGAATCATCTTGAACGCTCCCAAAGCGAACGTGCTCGAGGCGGCAATGCTGGGAGAGATAAGTTGCGCCCTGGAAGGGCTCGCCAAAGACAAGGACGTCAAGCTCATCGTCTTCGAAGGCGAAGGCAAACACTTTTCTTTCGGCGCCAGCGTCCCGGAACACACCAAGGACAAGGCGGCCATGATGCTCAAGGCCTTTCACGGGGTCTTCTATCAGCTGACCGCAATGGCCGTTCCCACCATGGCGGTGGTCAGAGGCCAGTGCCTCGGCGGGGGAATGGAATTGGCCCTCTTTTGCAATTTCATCGTAGCGGACAGTACAGCAAAATTCGGTCAACCTGAGATTGTTCTCGGCGTGTTCCCTCCGCCGGCATCGGTCATGTTGCCCCGAAAAGTCGGGCAAACCTACACCGACGACATCGCATTGACGGGACGCTCCCTGGACGCGGCCGAGGCGTACCGCATCGGACTGCTCACTCTTCTCGTAGAGGAAGGAGACGCGTGGGAAGCGGCCAAGAAATGGATCGAGACCCACATCCTTCCCAAGAGCGCGGCCTGCCTCAAGACAGCCAATAAGGCGGCTCGCACTCACTTCTTCGAAGGCATACTGAGCGATCTGCCGAAAATGGAGGCTCTGTACCTCAAGGAACTCATGGAGTCGCACGACGCGAACGAAGGGATCAACGCGTTCCTCGAAAAACGCAAGCCGGCATGGAAAAACGAATAGTCGACGACGGCCCGCACACGTTCGGTATCGTGTTCACGGCCGAGGGATTTCGCTGCAAGGTGAGGCCGGCATCGGCCTCACCTTCTGCCGAAACGGTCGTGAACCTGGTCCATGAAGGCCTCCAACCGGGTTCGTTCATTGGTTTTCTTGAGTCCGTCGTAGACGAGGGTGAGCATGGGAACTCCCCCACGCTCCTTGAGAACCCTCCCCAAGGTTGCCGTCGCCACGGTGCCGTACGAACAGTTCAATGTGATGAGATTGAGAACTCCATCCGCGCCTCCGGCCACCTGGCTCAGCACCGTAGCCGGGGGAGCCGCCATGCCCGGCGGGTATCCGGGATCCATGTGAGCCGCCAGCGCCTTTCGCATACGGCGCCCGAAAGGATCGACCGTTCCTCCCATGATCCTGCGGGCCGACCGCGATCCTTTGATTCCGAGTTCCGTCAGGATCATCGATGCGTAGAACCGACTCATGGCTTCAAAATCCCGTGAACCCACGTCCGCCGATTCACCGAGCACTTCCTGCAGATAGTACAACTTGAGCCCGTCGGAAAAAGTCGGGGGGCTCCGAATCGTGCCCCCGAGAGCCTCGATATCCCGGAAAACCTCATTGTTTGCAAAGGGAACGATTCGGGTATAGTAATCTCCGGTCACCGCAATCAATGGTCTGTCGACACATTCTCTTACCGGCGTCGACGCGAACAGGTGCAACGCATCTTCCAAGGCCTGTACGACAGAACCCCTCGACAGTTCCTGAAACACGTGGTCTCGGGCCTGCAGGTACGTGTCTTCCACGGCGGTCGGGTCTCGCGCAATGGGACGAATCGCGAGGTACGCCTGGAGGAGCACGTCATATGCGTTGAGGCCTTCCCAGGTTCGAAGCGCCACCGGATCTCGGTAACTTTTGGAGAGGCCGAACGCGGTCAAGGCCTGACTGAGATCCGCGATGACTCTCATGGAGTAGCCGCATTCTTTACGGATCTTGTCGATGTACACCGGGTACTGCCGCAAGCGGCACGCACTGTATCCCGGAACGCAAAAAACGCTTCGTCTCGCCTCGTCGGGCGCGAGTCGTGCGGCCGGCTTTAGATAATCGCCAAGGATGAGCGCATACGGGTGGCATTCACCGCCCATGAGGTGAGGTCTTCCCAGCCGCTGGGATTCTTCATCCGGCGGAGCAAGCACCACGGCTTCAATCCCCACGGATCGTGCGGCCGCGGCGAACGCGAAGGAGTGATCGCCGAAGTACGGGAGATAGACCACGTCAATTCGGCGGGAGGACCGGCCGCCGGCCGTACCTTGCACGGCCGGCCGTGCACGTGCGCCCGACAACAATTTTCCGTCTCCCGTCATCGGAGAGTCATCGGACCGTGTTTCGTCGCTTCGGTGACTGTCGGATGCCGACGAAACCATGTCGGTCCGAACCGGGTCGTGTACGGAGTCTGCCGCTTCAGTTGCCGCCCGATAAGCCTTGATGTGATCGAGAAACGCCTCCAGCCGTGTCATGAGTCCCGCGCGGGACGAGTGTTCGTCCATTTCCAGGATGAGAAGGGGCTTGCCCTTCAGGCTTTCCTTAATGTGTTTCACGGTGAACGGATCCGGACCGCAGCCGAAGAACGTGAGCATCACCGGAAAAAGCCGGGGATCTCGGGCAATGGCCCGAGCCACGGCGATCATGCGAAGCTGGTGTTTCCATGCGATGGGATTGCGGGCAGGATAAGATTCCAGGGGAAACATGTCTGCGGGGAGGGCCTTTATCCCGAGACGACGCACAAGACTGCCGAGGTTCATGTTGAGAAAGGGCTCCGCGGTGTGATAGGGCTTGCCCAAAATGAGCAGCGCCTGCTCATCGGGTCCGAGACTGCTCAGAAATCCACGACCCATGCTCTCAATTCGTGACTCAAAGGCCGCTTGAGCGGCCATTCCGGCCTCGTACGCCTCAACGGCACCGCGGGGCGTCGCGCCGAGACGTTGGGCAAGCCGAACATGCTCGTTGCGGAACGAGTCGGCATCGTGCTCGAAGTTGACCAGAGGCTCAAGCCACGTCACATCGAAGGAGCCCTTGACGAACTGTGACGATGCCTGGATGTACGGGCAATGCTCGGCAGGTTTGCCTGCTTCGGCCAAGGGCCTTTCGCTGAGAATCGCGGGATGAAAGATCGTCCTGACGCCGCGGTCTGCGAGCACGCGGACCTGACCGGCCATGAGCTTCATGGGCAGGCAGGTTTCGACGCGAAGGAACCGGGTCCCCTGTTCAAACTGCCTGCGGTCCGGAGGCGGAGCCGTTGTGAGGGCAAAACCCAGATGACGCCAGAATGCGTCCCAGAAAGGGAACCACTCATAGAAATGTGGCGAACGGATCATTCCGATGGTGTGACTTGGTAACCGATTCCGGTCTTCTCCCGCGACCGCGGGTCGATCCGCGCCGTCTTCGAGTGGTGCGTACCCTTCGAGCAGACGCACTCGTTCTCGGAGAAGGTCCAGGCTACGGTCCGATTCCCGGTGCCCCGCCTCAGCCTCCCAGCGGTCACACCGACCGCCGTGGAACACGATTCCGTCGCCGAGCGAGTATCGGTCGATCCGGCACTCATTTGGGCAGCCGGAACAAGAGAATTGTTCTCTTGTGAATAGTTTCACGTCAAATCGTGTGCGAGGTGGATCGTGCGGGAGGATGTCGCCGGTCCTGATGCCGTCGACGGCTTTGAGAGCAGCTCCCAGCGCGCCTGACACCTTGTGAAACGGAGGAGAATGAAACACCCGGCCCGTTTCTTGTTGAAAAGCCGAACGCACTGCGTCGTTTGCAGCCACGCCGCCCAGGAACAGGATTCGTCGGCCGAAGGCTTTATGATTGGCCACGCGTTCCATATAGTTTCGCACAACGCTGAGGCACACGCCGGCAGCAAGATCGCCTCGGGACGAACCATTGTTCTGATGATGGATCAGATCCGACTCCATGAACACCGTGCAGCGGGTCCCCAGGTCCGATGGACGGTCGGATGAGAAGGCGGCCTCGGAAAACTCCTCTCCCATGTGCAACCCCAGGCGATCGGCCTGCTCCATGAGAAAGCTTCCCGTCCCTGCCGCGCAGACTCGATTCATCTCAAAGTCTTTCAGCGTCCCGCCCTCCAGGGATATCCACTTCGAGTCCTGCCCGCCGATCTCCACGATGGTATCCACGTCCGGATCATGGCTCACCGCTGCTCGGGCCTGAGCGGAAATCTCATTGACCGTCAGGTCGGCTCGGATGAGTCTACCGGCAAGTATCCTCCCGCTGCCGGTAACCGCTCGGACCGAGGCATGGGGCCCGTGAAGCGAGAGTGCGTCGATGACCGCCTGTAGCGCTTCCAAAGGTCTGCCTGAAGAGAGTCGGTAGTCGGCAGCCAGGATTGAGCCGCGGGTGTCGATTACTACCCCTTTGACGCTCACCGAGCCCACGTCCAAGCCCATGACGTACGGCGGCTCGTGCACGGTAACCGCCCTTTCGGGAACGGTGGTTTGGACGGTCGGTTTTTCAAGCCGCCGGCGATTGACGGTCGGCAAGGATCGAGTCGGTTTCGACGCCCTCCTGCGAAGTTCCGCCAGAGCGATCGTCTCAGCGCTCGGGTCCCGCCGAGCCGTCACCGCGCATCCCAAGGCCCCGAGGACGGTGAAATGAGGAGGTATGACGATCTCGTGCGCACTCAGTCCAAGGAGATCCCGAAATGCATTGACCACCGAGGCGTTGGCCATGACCCCGCCCTGAAGTGAAACCAGCGGTACCGGGGAGTCCCCGCGGATGAGCGTTGCGATGTAGTTCCGTGCAAGGGCGTAAGCCGCGCCGAGGAGAATCTCCGGCAGAGCGACTCCTTCCTGAGCCTGGTGGATCATGTCGGTCTTGGCGAATACCGCGCATCGACCCGCGATGGCTGCCGGCTCGTTGGCTCGGGATGCAACATCGTGGAACGACTCAACAGGGATTCCCAACCGGTCGGCCTGTTCATCCAGAAACGATCCCGTTCCCGCGGCGCAGATTTCGTTCATGCGAAACGCAACGATACGGGGCACGGCGCCTGTCTCAGGGGGCGCGATGCGAATGAACTTCGAATCCTGACCGCCGATTTCAATGATGGTCCGAATCGCGGGGTTCACGTGAAATGCCCCGACCGCATGAGCGGAAATCTCGTTGATCGCGGGAATTCCCAGGCATTCCGAGAGCAGCGCCCTGCCGCTCCCCGTGACGCACGCTCCCGACAACGGCATTGAGTCTCCGTATCGTGCGGAAAGGTCTTGCAGCGCGGAAACGAGCGTTTCCCGAGGACGGCCGCCGGTTCTGAGGTACCGCGAGACCGGCATGCCCGATTTCTCATCGAGGATGACAATGTTGAGGCTCACCGAGCCGCAATCCAAGCCGAGAAAGAGTCCGCCGTTCATCTTGGTCTCCGAGCCGCACGCATGCTGCGAAGGGGCCGAGAGGATTGTAACGCGACAATGTGCCGTTGCCGGTGAGTTAAGAGCATTAGCAGTCATGCAGGTCAATTGCAAGAGCACGTGACGCGGTTGGGTTACCATGGCGTGAAACGGGGATGTTCTTCCTTTCGGTAGCTCCGACACGATCCTGGGCCGCTACGAGTTCATGCGGAGAGCCGCACGAGTCTCTGATGAGCCCCTCGACTCTTTTCAATGCGTGACGGCCCCGACATCTATCGGAGCTCACACCATGGTGAGGATGAGCCAAGAGCCGCCATTCGTGCCGTATACCCAAAGCGTATCTTGGCCTGTCGGACTCATGCTCCATGGCGTACCCGCAACTCCCGTCAAAAAATACTTGACAAGGCTGGTACCGGCCCTTAATCATGGTGACACATAAGACTATCTTCTCGATGGTGGCTGTAAGAGCATAATAGGGAAACCGGTGAAATTCCGGTACGGACCCGCCGCTGTAATCGGGGACGAATCCCGCAGCCTGGTTGTCAGCCTCATAGGGAGGCTGCCGATCGGGATAAAGCCACTGCCGAGTACGCGGCTCTCTGTCTTGACTGCATATCTTCCGGTGGAGCGGATGTCTCCACTGTAAGCACGACTTTTCGGATGCAGCATGAGAGTCGAGTGCCGGTGGGAAGGCGCGGGAGGAGGTTGATCCGAGAGTCAGAAGACCTGCCGTCGTGAAGGATCCGTTTGCGGAGAAGGCAAATCCTCAAGCGTTTAACGCTTGAGGATTTTTTTTTGGCCGAAGAACAGTGAAAGGAGAAGATCATGGACCGCACCCAAGTGGAACTCGCTGTCGAGGGCATCACCACCCCGGAAATGGAGCACACCGCGTCGGTGGAAGGATTGTCCGTTGACCTGGTACGCGAACGTATCGCGAACGGACAGATCGTCATACCATCGAACAAGAATAGGAAGTGCAACGTGGTGGCTATTGGCAACGGTCTCACCACCAAGATCAATGCCTCTATCGGCACGTCCACCGATATCGTAGACATCGACGCGGAGGTCCGCAAGGCCGTCGCGGCTCAGAACGCGGGGGCCGATACCCTGATGGAATTGTCCGTTGGCGGAAACCTGGACAAGATCCGAAGGGAGGTCATCGCCGCGGTGGATCTTCCCGTGGGTAACGTGCCGTTGTATCAGGCCTTTTGTGAAGCCAACCGCAAGTACGGCCATCCTAATCGCTTGGATGACGCATTGCTGTTCGACCTTATCGAGCAGCAATGCGCCGACGGAATCACCTTCATGGCCATCCACTGCGGAATCAATCTGTACACCATCGAGCGTCTGGAAAAACAAGGATACCGTTACGGAGGGTTGGTGAGCAAAGGCGGCACGTTCATGGTCGACTGGATGAAGTCCAACAAGAAGGAGAATCCCCTGTATGAGAAATTCGACCGTGTCGTCAGTATCTTGAAGAAATACGACGTGGTCCTCTCTTTGGGGAATGGACTCCGAGCCGGTGCGATTGCCGACTCCTTCGACCGTGCCATGATTCAGGAACTGTTGATAAATTGCGAACTGGCTGAAGAAGGCCGGCGGATGGGATGTCAGATGATGGTGGAGGGTCCCGGGCACGTGCCTTTGGACGAGATCGAGGCCAATATCATCCTTCAGAAACGTATGAGCAATCACGCTCCATACTACATGCTTGGACCGCTTCCCACTGACATCGGCGCAGCGTACGACCACGTCGTGGCGGCTATCGGGGCGGCTCAATCCGCGCGGTACGGCGCGGATCTGATCTGTTACATCACGCCGGCCGAGCATTTGGCGCTGCCCACCGAAGCAGACGTCATCGAGGGCGTCAAAGTGGCCAAACTGGCTGCCCATATCGGTGACCTGAGCAAGCTTCCTGAAAAGACGTTGCCGAGAGACATCGCCATGAGTAAGGCACGCCGCGATTCCAATTGGGAAGGACAGTTTACGCACGCCCTGTTTCCTGAAGACGCCGAGAGAATTCGGAGCGAACGCTCACCTTCAGATTCCAAAGTCTGCACCATGTGTGGAGAATTCTGCGCGAACAGGGCGTCCGCGCATATCTTTGAAGAGACGCTCAGGAACAGCGTCAAGGCGTAACGAAAGAGGCCGGCATGATCGAGGAAACCATCTCACGTATCGACGGCCTCGATGAGGCCGCCATGGAGGCGGCTCAACATCACCAGGACATTTTGGCCATCCCCCTGGGAAGTTTGGGCCGCCTGCATGAAGTGTGTGTGCAACTGGCAGGAATCACGGGGAGTCCTCGCCCTGAGATCCGTGATCTCGCGGTGGTCGTCATGGCCGGAGATCATGGTGTGGTCGCCCGGGGAGTCAGCCTTTTCCCCCAGGAAGTCACCCGGGAGATGGTCGCCAACTTCGCAAAGGGCGGCGCGGCCATCAATGTGCTCGCGCGTCATGTTGGCGCCCGGCTGACGGTCGTGGACATGGGCGTGTCCGGCCCGCTATCGGAGCTTGCAGAGCCGCAATTCCCGGACTTGAGGCTGTTGCACAGGAGAATTGCCGATGGAACCGCGGACATGTCTCAGGGCCCGGCAATGTCGCGAGATGAGGCGCGACGATCGCTCGAGGCCGGAATCAGCGTGTTTGAAGAAGAGAAGGCACGGGGCCTCCACGCGCTTGGGACCGGTGATATGGGAATAGGAAACACGACCCCGTCCGCGGCCATCGCTGCGGCCTTCCTGAAACAGGACCCGGCGGAGACGGTGAATCGAGGCACGGGCATCGACGGGAACGCTTTGAAACACAAGATTGAGGTGGTGAAACGGTCCTTGGCTCTTAACCGGCCCGATCCGGACGACCCGCTGGACGTGCTTGCCAAGGTAGGCGGTTTCGAGATAGGCGGTATTGCAGGAATGATCCTAGCCGCGTGTGCGAGCCGGACGCCGGTGGTCGTAGACGGGTTCATTTCCACCGCGGCCGCGTTGCTCGCTTCGCGTTTTCATCCTGAAGCACGCAACTATCTGTTCGCGGGCCATCTTTCCGCGGTGGCCGGCCACAAGTTGATGCTCGATGAACTGGCGCTCGATCCACTCGTGGATCTGGGTATGAGGCTCGGTGAAGGGACCGGCGCGGCTTTCGGGTTGTCCATCTTGGTCGCATCGTCTCGCGTTGCCTGTGAGATGCTGACATTCGACCAAGCGGCCGTGTCGTCACCAGAGTCCCAGGATCGTAGGGTCCAGCGAGACGTCCCACTGAGCCGGCGGGCATAGCCCGCCCTAGTGGATTGCCGCTGTTCGCCGGCCCCAGTACTTGAGACGGATCCTGATCGGTACTCGTCGAGAGTGCGGACCAAATGACGTGATCGTACTTACGAAATCGACTATAGTGACGCGCTTTGAATTTCGCGGTGATCTTAACCCATTTCCTCAACGCTCCAACCTATCGCTCCTGTCATTGCGAGGAGCGCAGTCCCGCGTCCCGCGGGAAAGCAATCTCAATGATTCATGAAAGGCTGAGATTGCCACGCCCTCCTGTAGGGGCGGCCCCCTGTGGCCGCCCAGGGTAGGCACGGGGACCTACCCCTACGGCAATGACAAACGTGAAGGTGTCCGCAGTATTCAAGGGCCGACACTATAGTTAGGAATCACAATCATGCGATTTCCCTTTCAAGACGCGGACCCGGCTCACAGGGATTTCCAGTACCTGGAGGATCTGTCCACGGCCTACTGGTACTCGGAAACCCTTTTTGCCGCGTTGGATCTGAAGCTGTTCGCATTGCTCGAGCGACACTGCTGCCGGCTTGATGCTCTCGCTCGAGCAGCGGGCTGTCACCAGGCTGAGCTCCTTCGTCTCCTTAGGGTGTTGGAATCCCTTAATCTCGTTCATTCAGCGAATGGGTTTTGGTTCAACAGCCAGGTTGCCCGGCTCTATCTGGTGCCGGCCGGCCCAACCTATATGGGCGATTTCTTCCTTTACCGGCGACACATGCGACCGAAGTGGCAGGAGCTTGGCCAAAGGGTATCAGGAGTGGAACGGAAACCGAATGACGGTTGCTTAGCTCAACAGGACTACGCGACACGAACATTCCACTACGTCCGGGCCATGGATCAGCTGGTACGCGGCAAGGCCGAAGAAATCTCACGGCTACTATCGTCGGAGACATGGGAACCTCCCGTACTTGATGTGGGTGGAGGAGCCGGCACCCTGAGCAGGGCGCTCATAAGGAACAAAGACCACGGCCACGTAACGCTGTTTGAATTGCCGGAGGTGATTCAGGCGGCACAAACGCTCTATCCGGAGGAGGAAGCGTGGGACAGGTTCAGAATCATCGAAGGAGACTTCCGAACCTTTGAGTTCGACCCGCAAGACCGCTTCGGCCTCATCGTGTTGAGCAATTTCCTGCATGCGTACGGCGCGGTTGAAGCACCGGAATTGCTTGAGAAGGCACTGGTACTGCTCGAACCGAATGGTCTCGTGCTCATTCACGACTACTTTCCCGACCGATGGGGCCGATCGCCTCAGAAGGGTGCGCTGTACGATCTGAACATGATGCTCAACACCTATGATGGCGCGTGTCATGACAGTGCGGAAGTAGTGAAATGGCTGAGATCCGCGGGCATGGGCCGCGTTCGGATACGGGACCTGACCACTGATTCCTCGGTCCTACTGGCATCGACAGGGAATCCGGACCATGAAGAGACGGACCTGGATCACTGGGTATACGAGGCCCGATCCGTTGGATTTCGCCGTGCGGTTCTCCTGCCGGTGCAAGAGATCGTGACCGCTGCCTGGGTACGTGTGAAGTGCAAGTGCGGATGTGCCGTGTACGGACGTAACCTCCAATGCCCTCCGCACGGCATGGAGAGCACGTCCACAAAGCAGATGCTGGAATCCTATACGTGGAGTCTACTCTTGGAAGGAAGTCCGCCGGGGCGAGAGTTCCATGCCGGGCTCCTGCAACTTGAACGGAAAGCATTCCTGGCCGGCTTCCACAAGGCACTTGCATTTGGAGCCGGTCCTTGTCCCGTATGCAAGTCATGTCCTGAAGACGGCACGTGCCGCCGGCCGGATCAGGCCCGGCCTTCCATGGAGGGGTCGGGAATCGACGTGTACACTACCGCGCGGACCGCGGGCATCCCCCTGGAACCAGTGACGGAAAAGGATCAGTATGTGAAGTACATTGGGCTGCTGCTCTTGGAGTGAACCATGGGACGCCGTGTGGTACTACGCATGCCGGCACGGAGGCCCATCCGGCTTCCCGCCGGCGGCCGGGCTCCAGAGAAAGATTGGTTCCGCATCTCAGCCGGGAAGGTGCCTGAAAATGACGGGCAGGGACGCCCGTCCCACGGAAGCCGTGCAAAGCATCGTGGAATCTGCCGTAGCCCGGGCCTCCGTGCCCGGTAAGCTCTGGTTCCAGGACTCCGATTCGGTAGCGGGAACAGAATACAGCTCCGTATCTTCTCCGCGGAGTACTATGACCGGCAAGATGCCGGTCATACTGAAGACATTCACCGACCGGAGACACATGCGCATTCTGCTCGTACAAATTCCAACTTCCCATTTGGGCGCCGGAGAACGGGTGTATCCGCTGGGGCTTTCCAGGCTGTCCCGGCTGATACCCGACCGGTTCGAAAAGCAGGCCCTTGACATGAATCTGCAATCAGATCCATGGCCGGCACTCAAGCAAGCTCTGCTCGATTTCAATCCAGACGTGGTTGCCCTTTCCATGAGGAACATGGATCCACTTGCCGGTCACCAGACCTCCTATTTGTCTTCGTTGAAAACCTCAGCCCGTATGGTCCGTTTGCTGGTGCCGGCAGCCAGGATATTGGCCGGCGGTCCTGCATTTTCCCTGTTCGGAAAGCGTCTCATGCACGAATGCCCGGAGATCGATTGCGGCCTGATCGGTGAAGGGGAGGGAGCCTTCCCACAGTTGCTCGGGTCGTCCTCTCTTGAATCCGTGCCCGGATTGATCTGGAGAAGCAGCTACGGTCTCGACGATAATCCCCGCGGGGATCACATCAACATGGATGCATTACCTGAAATGGATGTCGATCTCTTTCGCCCGGCAGACTACACACGAGGGAACAAATACGTGGCAGCCGTGGGCATTGAAGGCAAACGTGGATGCGATCTGCACTGCGCGTACTGCGTGTACCCTTCGTTGGGCGGGAGGAAGATGAGGCTCCGAAGTCCCGTGAAGATCGTCGACGAGATGGAGTGCCTCAATAAGGAACACGGGCTCAGTCTGTTTCATTTCACCGATTCGGTGGTGAACCGCCCCGCTGATCATTTTGAAGCGGTCTGCCGGGAGATTCTGCGAAGGAAACTGCCGATCGACTGGACGGGCTTCTTTCGAGAGGACACGCTGACCGAACAGTTGACGGATTTGGCTGTCAGGGCAGGGTTGTGCGCGGTCTACTTCTCCGCGGACGCGCTCACGGAGCACGGTCTGAAAGTTCTCAATAAACGCATGTCCAAAAAGGACGTCCTCCGCGCCGCGCGCATAACCGCGGCCATTGGTGTGCTCACCATGTGCCATTTTCTCATCAATCTACCCGGGGAAACTCGCGCTCACGTCGCGGAAGCGAGGGACATGCTGCACAGTATCCTGGATGTCCATCACCCGGTGGGGAATCTGGGTGCGGTCATATTCAACAACGTCCGATTGTATCCAGACGCGTTGCTCACGAGTAAACTCCTCAATGCAGGACTACTCGATCCTCGGGTCGATCTGCTCTACCCGGTGTACCACAATCCCATCGGGTCTGCCCACGTGTTGCACGAGTTGGAGGCTCTTTGCCACGTCGCAGGTGTCTTTTCACGCCTGGGACTCACTACGAGGATGGAGGACTACAAGTCATGATCGCGCTTGTTCTGGAACACCCGCGGATCCGTTCGGAAAAGCGTTTTAATGATATCGCCAATACCCCGCTCTGGTCCTGTTTGATAGGAGGCTATGCGGCAGCCTGCCTGGAACGGGCCGGTCACGACGTGCATTTTCTCGACACCACGAAGAATGACTGGGATTTTGACCGTACGCAATCCCATATCTTGGGAGTCTCTCCCGCGCTCCTCTGTATCAATGCCGTCTATTTCTGGGAACACACTCCCAAGCTGTTTGATTCGATCTCCGAGTTGAGGTCTGCCGGCTTCGAGGGGCATGTCAACCTGTTCGGTTTCTTTCCGACACTGGCCTACCAGGCAATTCTCAGAGAAGCACCGGCCGTGGACACCATTGCAGTGGGGGAGTGCGAACACACCCTCACGGAGCTGGCTGCGAGGCTCAGCAAACGGAGAGAATGGACAGACGTTCCGGGGCTGGCTTACCGGACCTCTCGAGGCGTCGGCATGGCTTCACCGCGAATACCGGACCCGTGTCCTGACACGTTTCCATTCCCGTTCCGGGATCGGGGAGGCGCCACGACCGCGAGCGTGCTGGCCTCCAGAGGGTGTTACAATCACTGCAGTTTCTGTCCTGTGCCGGTCTTCTACCATGACGGAGCGGTGTGGCGAGGCCGGTCCCCCGGGAATGTGGCGGAAGAGATGACTCGGCTCACGAACCTGGGATTTCGGGATTTCTACTTTGTGGACCCGAATTTTGTCGGGCCTGGCAAACGAGGCAAGTCTCGTGTCCTGGATCTCGCCGAACTGATCCGTCCTATGGGAATCACGTTCGGCATGGAGACGCGCTCCAACGATCTGGATGCCGAGATCTTGGAGCACCTCACCTCGGCGGGGCTGAAAAGTCTGCTGCTGGGCATTGAGAGCGGATCCCCGTGGGTGCTCGGAAATCTCCACAAGTCTTGTTCGCAGGATGCCGGTGAACGGGCCTTGAGCCTGTGCCGGTCCGTGGCAATCGAGCCGGAAGTAGGATTTCTCATGTTCGTGCCGGACAGCACCATTGACGATCTCGAGCAGAATCTGGAGTTCCTGCAGCGCAACAACCTCCTCGACAGGTTGGACAGGACGGCCAATCTCCTGTGCCATTGTGAGATCGTGCTGATGGGCACCTCGGGCTACCGGGTGTTCAAAGAACAGGGCAGGCTCATGGAGACCGGCATGTTTGGTTTTGAGGGTGAAGTTTCATACAGAGATGCCCGAGTGAAGTGGATGTCGGAACTCGTCGTCCACGCGTGTCTGTACGTGCTCCAGGATATGTCCCGGTCCGAATCCTCCATATATTGGCGCAAATCAGTCGCCGGTCCTGTGTCCGAGACCGTAAACGATTACTTGGTCAAACTGTTCCAACAGTTGCTGAAGACCGCACGGGAGACGACGCGTCTGCCGCGGGTCGATGACCTGAAGGCCGATATCAAGAATGAACTCCGGGAGATGATTTCGCGGGCTGCAGCGGACGCGAAAATGTAACTGTTCACGGAAGAGGACAAGAAATCGACCACCAAGACACGAAGACACCAAGAAGAGAAGAAAGAGAAGGAACATATCCAGAGATGACAAGGAGTTGCCCGGATGAAGGAATGCAAAACAACAGCAGGGGTGGGCTGCGCCCGCCGTTTCCCTTGCCGGCGGTCTGTTGGGAACCACGCAGAGCCTGGGAACGAGAATATCGTACTGTCCCCGCGCGATGCAGCGGTCTCTTGGTAGCGCCGGCCTTCCCGCGTTTCGCGGGATACTCTTTCTTCCCACGCCCGGCAGGGCGGTGAGGGGCAGGCAGTGACGCTACCGGTCGTACTGTCCCCAATTAAGATTTTCTCCTCTTCCGGGTGTCTTTGTGTCTTGATGGTTCAATCTTTCTGATTCTTTGTCTTCTCCGCGTTCTCTGTGTCTCCGCGCGAGATCTCTTTCTTTTTGATGTCTTTGTGGTTCGCACTTTCTTCTTCACGTGAAACGACTAACCCTGTGATGACAAGAGTGCACGCATGATCGGTCTCATTTCCGCCATACGGTTCCTCACGCTTCTCCCTATCGGGAAGGCCAATACTTACGATCCTCAGCGGATGGTGCCGTTCTTTCCGCTGGTGGGCATCATTGTGGGTGTGTTGCTCGCGGCCTTTGATTGGTGCATGCTGCGACTGTGGCCGCAGAACATTGCATCTCTCCTCGACGTGGTCTTCCTCGTCGTGGTCACCGGAGCCTTTCATCTGGACGGGCTGGGAGACACCGCGGACGGTCTGCTGGGACACCGGTCGAGGGCGCAAGCCCTTGCAATTATGAAAGACAGCCGGATCGGGGCCATGGGGCTCATTGCCGTTGTTTGCGGGCTGCTCATGAAATGGGGAGGAATCACGGGCTTGGACGGTCACCGGCATCTGTTGTTGATCGTCATCCCCGCCTATGCTCGGGCAGGACAGGTGCTCGGCATACATTTTCTCGAGTACGGGAGACCGGATGGCGGCACCGGCCATGCGCTCTTCGGAAATAGCTTGAAGCCGGCCGACTTCTGGGGATTGCTTATCCCCGTGGTCCTGTCCTTCTGGTTGGGTTGGCCAGGCATCTTGCTTATTCTGGTCTTTGTCGCATTGACTGCGGGGATTCTCTGGTACTTTCAAAGACGGATGGGATGCATGACAGGCGATATGCTCGGGGCCATGACCGAGGTCACGGAATCCATGCTCTTCCTACTGGTTACCGCGGGTGCTTCGGTTTAGGCGGCGAGACAGGCATGCCCGATTTCTCATCGAGGGTGACAATGTTGAGGCTCACCGAGCCGCAATCCAAGCCGAGAAAGAGTCCGCCGTTCATCTTGGTCTCCGAGCCGCACGCATGCTGCGAAGGGGCCGAGAGGATTGTAACGCGACAATGTGCCGTTGCCGGTGAGTTAAGAGCATTAGCAGTCATGCAGGTCAATTGCAAGAGCACGTGACGCGGTTGGGTTACCATGCAGTGAAACGGGGATGTTCTTCCTTTCGGTAGCTCCGACACGGTCCTGGGCCGCTACGAGTTCATGTGGAGAGCCGCACCAGTCTCTGAGTGGAGCCATGCCACACGAGAACATGACCAATTGAATTGCTCATTCTCACCTATTCGTTTGTTCCTTCCTTCTTCCTCTCGATATAGGCAATTGATTTCCATTGATTTCTCTCTTTCATAGTCTGAACCTACCGCTGAACCGAGCCCATGTCACCAATTCGGCTGGGGAGAAGGGAAAACCCGACCGCGACAAGAGCCCGATAAAGGTCCTCCGATATGTCCTCGTTGGGTTAAGAAAACACGTGCGCCGATACTTGACCGCAGTGTCTCCGATACGATATACGCTTTGCTGGGAAGCATCCGCTGAGGGGATTCCCGGCCGGCTCCCGCTGAACCGGAACACACGTCCGTTGCAAGAAAGGGCTTAATAGTTGCGTCCGGTAGCATTAACCATAATCCTTTTGATTTGCAGCAACGTCTTTATGACTTTTGCATGGTATGCGCACCTCAAGGAGCTCAATAACAAGATATGGGTTATTGCAGCGCTGGTCAGTTGGGGAATCGCATTATTCGAATACTTGCTTCAAGTTCCGGCCAATCGCATCGGGTATACCGTCTTGTCCGTAGGGCAACTGAAGATAATTCAAGAAGTCATAACGCTGAGCGTCTTCATTCCGTTTTCGCTGTTCTATTTGGGAGAACCGTTGGAACGAGATTACCTGTGGGCCGGTCTTTGTCTTGTCGCAGCGGTCTTTTTCATCTTCCGGGGCAAGTTTGCCTGACGGCGTACCGCGCAACGGCAATTTGCAGGAGGCTGCCCGTTGGGAATTCCGGGGACATGACACCTTTTTCGCAGCGATCGCTTTCGGGGCTTCACTGTTCGTGCCCAGCTCAGGTCCCGGCCGGACTCTCAACCGTCGCGACAAAGCCTCCGTGGCCTGCGGGTCGCACCCCATGCCGAATGAAACACGTCCATCGAACGAACATCACGCCGCGCGACTTCGTGCGGACAGTCGGGGACCACGATGCGCGACGGACGGGCCAAGCCATGCTATGAGAGAATGGAGAATGGCTCTCTTGTTGACAAGAGCAGTGTAGTGTCACCCGAATTCGGAACTCCCTCTCTTAAGCCGGATATCTCACTGCTCGGCGATGCTTGTCCGGCTGAGGATCGGAGTCGCGATGGTTTCGAATCCTGCAAGAGGTTATGTTTGAAGCAGAGATATGCCGTGAAACGTGAGGTCCGCCATGCCGAAACAGGTAATCATCGAGCTGCCCGAAGGGGCATTCTCGGTGCTCAGAAGGAGTCCGGAAGAATTCGTCAAGGAAATGCGTCCGGCTGCAGCCGTGAAATGGTACGAGATCGGATTGATTTTGCAATCAAAAGCGGCTGAACTCGCCGAAGATTACGGCCCAATTGCTTGCCGAGTTGGGTAAATGACGGGTGCTCTTCGTGTCACACCAAGAGACCGATCATGGTCCCGGCTCCGGATCCGTTTCGATTCTTTGCGGGTAGAAATGCGAATATGTCAGGCCTGACCCCATAGACAGCCGGCAAGGGGCGAAGGCAAGAGGCAGCGATTCTCTCCTGTATCTCGGGGAATTCTATTTCAGCGGAAGTGCTTCCTGCTCGACTGCCACCGCCTGAAATTCCGGATCCTTGTGGATCAAGAGGGCGTCTTCCTCCAATGCGCAGGCGGCAATCCAGGCATCCGCCACGGATAGCGCATGACATGCCTTGATCTCGGCAGATCGTTTGAGCAAATCCGGCGATTCATGTATCCATGTAATAGGCAAAGCCAAGCACTGCTCATGCGCCAACCGACCGGCAGCCTCTCCCTCGTCCCGCCATACTCGGTACATCACCTCCATGAGCGTAATGAAACATCCAATACATCGTACGGCTCCCTCCTGCGCGTGCTCGAGCATCTCGGCCACCCGGTCGGCCCCCGGCTCGTCGTCACGCAATGTCAGGAGTGCGGATGTATCGAGGAGATAGGTTTTCATTCCTTGGCCAGCTCTTCCCGGCGCTCAGCAAGCAACCGCTGCGTCCCGCCACCTTTGCCTCGGCCACGGAATGCCTCGATGGGATTAGCCCGTACCGGCACAACCCGGATTCCCTCAGGCTCTACCACCCACTCGAGTCGGTCGGCCGGGCCCAAGCGGAATCGGCGGCGTATTTCAGCAGGTATGACCGTCTGTCCTCGCTCGGTAATAGTGCTTCTCATGTTTCGGCGCTCCACGCATCTCCAACGAATTACTCAACCATGTATATGATAATTCATTTGCCAAGTTGGGTAAAGCGCTGCAAAGAGGATCAGGAAGGGGGGCCGGCTGGAGTCTTGCAATACCTTTGGAAAGCCCCCGATCGTACTGACACCGAGATGAATCTGCTCAGGGGGCACATCGTCAACCCAATGGATTACGCCCGCGTCTGGTCGCTTTGAGACGAGTTCGGATATAACGTTCGTACCGAGAAGGTATCTCATGGAGAAAAACTTTCCGGACCGGACTTGGATCGCGAGTGAGGTCCAGTTCGACGCCGAAATTCACTGAGCCATGCCATGAGAGAATAGCTGCCCTGTAGACAGGAGCGGCGGCGAGTCCCCCGAACTGCCCGGTAGGTGACAGATTCAGTCGGGCGACTCTGCGACGATCTCCTTGAGCAAGGGAATTACAGGCGGCAAGTCCTGATGGATGGTGTCCCACAGAGTGCGCGGATTAATACCCCACTAGCATGTGCAACGAGGTTGCGCATGTCGGCCATTTGACGCCAGGGAACCGCGGGGTACGAACTCTTGATTTCGTCAGGAATATGCCTCACGGCTTCTCCAATCACAATGAATTTTCTCTCGACCGCGGCCGACAGAAGATCGTTCCGAGAGAATTCCTCGAACGACGTGTTCGCCACGTAGGCCTGGACACGTTCGATGGCGTTGAGTATATCCTCGAGAAAGAATTTCCACCGTCTAGATGACATCGACGGCCTCGAGGAAAATAATGTCCTTCAGCGCGGGATGTATGCCGTCACGAGTTATGAGATCCACTTTCTCGGCAGCGAGTATTGTCTGAATCATGTGCTTGATGTCGCTCAAACCAAAGAGGCTGACGGGTCGATCCAACTCAACCACCACGTCCACGTCGCTGGAGCGGTCCGCGTCACCGCGCGCCACAGACCCGAACAGGGCCAACGATTTAACGCCTCGAGCCTGCAATTCCTGTTGGTGCGCGACTAGGCGTGTTACGGCTTCTTCTCTCGTCATGCCTCGGGCTCCTTTCCTCGCACCGAAACGACCGGTTATTCCAAGTATACCATACCTCACTGCACTCAATCACTGTTGGACCGTAGATTCAATAGAGATGCCGGCATCCTCATGAGAAAAAGGCAGGCGTCTCAACGGTTGTGACAAGAGCTCCTTGGCCGGCGGGACGCCACGCATGTCTTGTCGACGGGTTCCCGGAGTTGCGTACTTAGAATATAAGGCCCAGTTCCGCGAACCAGCCTTCCAACGAGTGATCCATACGAAGGTCGTTGCGGTCTTCCTTGAACTCGACCAGTCGATACCCACCTCGCGCGTATCCCCATCGGCCGCAGTTCATCGGCACGCTGAATCGAAAACCCGCCTGCACGTCCAGGCCGAAGGTGTCGTCCAGGTAGCCGAGGCCCACCCTTGCGTCGCACGACAAGGTGCCGCCGTTGCATAAGGTTCGTACGCACTTCTGGAGCTCGATGCCGGACATGATCATGTGCCTCGTGCGATCCACTCTGATCGTACTGTTCCGCGCACAATGGGAACCCGAGTTGAGACTGAACTTCTGATCCATGAACAGCCACGTATTGTAGATCGAGACGGACGCGTTGCACGTAACGATGGGCTGATACATGATGCCGACTCGCTGGTACACATGCTCCCATTTGGTATGGAACACGATCCCGGGGAAATTGGGATTCTGGAAGCGTTCATTCATTTCAAAGGGCATGATCGAATAGAAGCACGACCAGTGGGGACGAAATTGATAGCGGGCCGAATATTCCATGAGCCACTCGTGACCGGGCAGCCCCATGCCGTCGTTGAAGTCCAAGTCGGGATGCACGAACCCGGACCAGGGATCCACCCAGGAGAGTTTTCCACGCACCCGAGCGTAAAAGGTCTGAGCACTCAGTTCCCATTGCCGCCACCGACGTTGCGGCAGTGTGCACGACGGTCCCGTAGGGACCGGTACGACCGGACACATCGCGGTCTTGCATTTGGTGACGGGTTTGTTGGGATAAAAGGACGTGCCGCGTGAATGGAGCGGCGGTGCATAGGCCGCGGTTTGGAACATCGCCTCGTCCCGCGTCGTGTCGAACAGTCCCTGTCGTGCGACGATCGGTGGCGCGGTTGCAGCGTGTTGAGGTGTTGGATTCACAATGACGTGGAGAGCGTCGCGATCCGCGGAAACGGCAATAAGTGGAAACGCAATGTACAGAAATACTAGACATACCAGTACGGTACGAGGTCTTCTTCTCATCTGACCCTTCCTCCCAGCTCGAACATACTGGTATTGCTTAAATCTGATAAGCGTATCCGATGTCAAGAAAAAACGAGTACAATTACTGCTAGTTTGCTCTTTTATCTAGATAGAGGATTAATTCGCGGTGTATCACAAGTATTTCAGACGCACTAATTCGTTTCGTGAATATTATGATTTAAATTCACGATATAGTACCTATGAATTACTGAAGTATCACACGTAAGAATGCGGCGGCACACGTGGGATGTCGAGCTGGGGGACAAGACCTCACCCGTGGGATCTCTGCCGATCGCATTCCCTCCCCCCCTGGTGAACGTCACTACCGGCCGGTCATGTGTCTGCGCTCACTTCGGGCGCACGTACGACCGCTGTCGGCCTTGAGCCGCACTCCTGACGGGAGGAACCGGATTACTGCGGCGGGGAACCGAAATCCCCCGTGACTCCCGACGGTCGCGGCCTGTGTTCAGTATGGAAATTTGAGATGAAACGGTGTGATAGGGGTATTACTTCTCAACATACCCTTCCTCCGTGCCAAACTCTCTAATTTCATTCCAATACTTACCGCATCATCTAATGTCAAGAAAAAAGTCTCATATATTTCAAAATATTAATAGGAAAGACGAGAAATCGGCTGATGTATGCCGAGGGATGGAAGGTAACATCCCATAATGATAACTGAATACACATGAGGTCTCCCGACGGTCCCATGCGAACCCGGCCTTGGCGTTCACCTTCGAAATGGGGTAGAATCCTCATGCTTCCCGCGCTGTCCATCATGACGGACGCGACGTGAAGACAGAATCTCCCGAGCAGGACCGTGGGGATGAATTGATGAAACCGCCGTTCATTGAGAATGGACTCTTTCGTAAAGGAGAGGCGCTTGGAGAGCTGCTTGTAAGGCCTTTTCATGCTTTCGCTTCCAGACAGGCTTCCAGTGGAGTGCTGATTCTCCTTGCCTCGGGACTGGCAGTCGTGTGGGTAAACTCACCCTTCAACCACTCGTATGAACTATTGTGGGAGAGTGTTCTCAAGCTTGGGATCGGGGACTGGTCGTTCGAGAAAACGCTTCACTTCTGGGTGACGGACGGCCTGATGACGGTCTTCTTTTTTGTGGTGGGGTTGGTGATCAAGCGTGAGATCTTGGTGGGCGAGTTGGCCTCCTTTCGGAAGGCAGCGCTTCCCATAGTCGCGGCGCTGGGGGGAATGCTGGTTCCGGCACTGATCTATTCGGTATTCAACTGGGGAAGCCCGCTGCAGAGGGGCTGGGCCATCCCCATGGCCACCGACATCGCGCTGACCCTCGGCGCCTTGACCCTGCTCAGATCACGGGTGTCGCACTCCTTGGTGGTCTTCGTCGCGGCGTTGGCAATTGTGGACGACCTGGGCGCGGTGGTGGTGATTGCGGTTTTCTACACCGCGGACATCTCGATCTATTACCTGCAGCTGAGCGGGCTGATCGTGGTGTCGCTCGCGGCGGCAAACGTATTGGGGTTCCGAAGTCCCATCCCGTACATGATTCTTGGCATCCTGCTCTGGGTAACGATCTACCTGTCGGGAGTGCACACGACCATCGCGGGGGTCCTGCTTGCCATGACCACGCCGGCCAGGTCCGCATACGATACGGACACGTTTCTGGTCCGATCCAGGAGCGTTCTCAATGAATTCGAGTGTGCGGGGTCCTGCGGATACAGTGTGTACACCAATGAGAACCATCAGGCGGCGATCCAGACCCTGGAGGGTGCGTGTCACGGAGTCCTCCCTCCGTTGCTGCGCATAGAATCCGCGCTCCATCCGTGGGTGGTGTTTCTCATCGTTCCCCTGTTCGGCATCGCGAACGCAGGGGTGCACATAGAATGGGCGGCGTTGGGAAAGACCTTTACGAGTCCGTTGTCATTGGGCATCATAATCGGTCTGTTCGTGGGCAAGCCGGTGGGAGTGTTCGCCGCGGTCTGGTTGGCTGTGAAGACGGGTTTCGGTGCGTTTCCCACCGGCACCACGTGGCGGCAGATTTACGGCGGGGCCACGCTCTGCGGCATCGGCTTCACCATGTCCCTGCTCATCGCTCATCTGGCCTTTCACGGTGCGCCGGTATTCGATGAATCCAAGATGTCGATCTTTCTGGGATCCCTGTGCAGCGCCGTGGTCGGCATGGCGATACTGTATTGGGCTCCCGAACGCACCGTGGGCGAGACACGATCGTATGACAGAGGGTAATGGGAAGTCGATCCGAGCCGGGGCGCCGCCGAAGCTGTACCTGGACCCGAATCTCCAGATCATGTTTGGGGTTACCCTCATGGTGCTTCTGGGGGTGCTGAGCGTGATGCCGGTACTCCCCGAACTCACGGTGGAACTCGGCGTGCCGGAACGCTCAATCGGGCTGGTCGTGTCCTTGTTCGCACTACCCGGAGTGGTGCTTGCTCCCGTGGCCGGAATTCTGGCGGACAGAATAGGTCGGAAGAAGGTGCTGGTTGCCGCGTTGCTGATCTTCGGGCTGTTCGGCACCGCCTGTGGTTTTGCCCCCGATTTTGAGACGCTTCTCGTGCTCAGACTGCTGCAGGGGGTGGGCATGGCCCCCATCGGGGTTCTCAACGCGACGCTGATCGGCGATCTGTATGAGGGCACGGAACGCATTACGGCAATGGGGTACGTGGGAACCGTGCTCAGCATCGGGACCGCCTTGTTGCCGGCAGTGGGCGGGGCACTGGCGCTGCTGGGATGGAACTATCCGTTCATGCTTCCGGTGATTGCCGTCCCTCTGGCGCTGCTGGTGATGTTTTCGTTGAAGAATCCCGAACCTCACACCACCCACGCGTTCAAGGATTATCTCAGGGGAGCGTTGTCCGTGATCCTGACCAAGAGGGCGATCGGCCTGTTTTCCCTGACGTTCCTTACCTTCTTGCTCCTGTACGGGCCGTATGTGACCTATATTCCATTGCTTCTCCAGAAAAAGTTCGGCCTGTCCTCGGTCATGGTCGGGCTTATCGTCTCGGTGTCGTCCCTGTTCACGGGGCTGGCTTCGTCTCAGTTGGGAAGGTTGGCCTCGATGTACCGGGATGTGTCGATCCTGCGGGCATCGTTCTTCCTTTTCCTGACATCCATGGTACTGATACCTTTTGTGCCCGGGCTCTGGAGCTTTCTCGTTCCCCTGGGGATCTTCGGCGCGGCAATGGGACTGGGAGGTCCCAGCCGGGTTACGCTTCTGACGGGGCTGGCTCCCGCGAACCAGAGGGCCGCGGTGATGGCCGCCAATGGAATGGTTCAGCGATTCAGCCAGACCGTGGCTCCGGTTCTGATGGGAGCAATACTCGCATCATTCGGCATGGACGCGGTGTTCTGGACGGGAGCCTTCATCGCTATCTGCATGCTCGTGGTGACAATCCGGGCCGTCGAGTGATTCCGCGGCCCGGACAACGACCGGGCAGGCCGATCTCTCGGAAGTCCCCGGGCCTTCGCAGATGTGCGTCGGCTCTCAAGGTCGGCGGAAGAGGCATACTTGGGCGTTTTCCCTGCCGTGAAGATGCACGTCTTGCCGAGGAAAGGCCATGGTCACGCCTCCCCGAGGGTACAATGCTCTACACGGGACCCTGCAACTTCTTCTTGGGATCGATCCGAAACGTGATTCCCGCGCTCTCGTTCTTGATGTTGTCGCTCAATACCACCCTCAGTGAGAACACGTCTTGGGGCGGCTTGTTGAAGTTGACGGGCAGCATGAAGAAGAGGTCGAGCAGGGGCGATCGGGCAACTTTGTGCAGCTTGAGCGTCTTGATCTTGCCTGCGGCCGGGGTGCCGGCCGCATCGAGAATCGCGATCTGTACGGTGCAGTCGATGACGTATCGATCTCCGGACACCAAAGTGCTCACGTTGGCGGGTTCAAAGTAGAGAACGAATTGCGGGGTCAGCTTTCCTTTTGGGAGCGGCGAATAGACGCCGAATCCCTCGACCTTGCTGCAGAGAACCACCTTCCTGAATCGCAGCTTTTCCTTGTTCTGCAATTCGATAATGTTCTTCTTGAGTTCAAGGATCGGGTCATTTTCGCGGGTACTTTCCCGTTCCTGCAGCGATCCGTCTTCCTGCAGTTTCGCGTCGCCTGGTCCTTCGACCTGTTCCCGGGCAAGTTTGATCGCGGTGGAACCTTCCGACGATCGTACCCGAACCACACGCTCATTCCCATCGGTCGCCCGTTCAACGGTGAGTCCCTCGGAGGTCGGTCGAACCCATGGCTTCGCGTAGGGATTGGTTGGAAGATCGGTCGGGGACATGGCCGATGAAAGAGTCGGCAGTACGAGCAACACGGCGGCAAGATAGGTCACATACTGAGCAGTCATTGCTCCCTCCCGGGAATATGGGTAGACCGGTCTTCGTTTCGCGCAAGCTGAATTTCGCACAAATAGGCATCAATTATCCGGTCTCTCCCCCACGGTCAGTATAGAAGAAATCCTCATGCCGGTCCACCGCGAAGTCGAGAAGGAAACCGCGGTTCAAGTGCATTGTGGACAAGTGGATCTAATCATGTGCAATGACATGAGCATCAGTATCCTTGAAAACCCAATTCTGATGCGGAGTTGCGAGACCCGGGACAGTATGTTAAAATATGTACACATTCAGGGCGTCATATGCGGCAATAATCCAATAACTTCAAGTCCATTGACTCTGGGAAGAGGGCATCCGCGGTCATCGCCTGCGCGGCGATGCCTTGTGATTTCTCGCGAGGATTTCAATCATGATTATTGTGGGAGAGAAGATCAATACCAGCAGGCCGGGCATGGGAGAGGCCGTGGAGCAACGGAATAGGGCTCTGATCGTCAGGACCGCACTCGACCAGGCTCAGGCGGGCGCGGACTACATTGATGTCAATGCGGGAACGTTTCCCAAGGACGAGGCGGTTCACCTCTGTTGGCTCGTTGAAACGGTCCAAAGCGAACTGGATCTTCCTCTGTGCCTCGACAGCCCGAATCCCGAGGCGCTGTCCGAAGGCATGAAACGCCACAACGGCGCACCCATGATCAACTCCATTTCGTTGGAAGAGGACCGTTTCAAAGCCGTACTCCCCATTGTCGCCTCGCAGCCCTGCGAAGTCGTGGCGTTATGCATGGGGAGAGCGTCCATGCCGACCACGGTTGAGGACAGGGTGGAGGTGGGGAAAGAGTTGGTCGCGAAACTCATGGAGGCGGGGATATCTGCGGAACGGATCTACGTGGATCCTCTCATTCAGCCTGTTTCGGTTGATGTGCAGATGGGAATTGCCGCACTGGGGGCCATACGTGAGATTATGAAGGCATTCCCGGGCGTCAAGACGATCTGCGGGCTTTCAAATGTATCCTACGGTTTGCCGGAACGGCGGCTGATCAACAGGAGTTTTCTGGCCCTGGCAATGTCGTACGGGTTGTCCGCTGCCATCCTGGATCCGATGGACAGACGGCTCATGGGCACGCTCCTGGCGGTCGACATGCTGCTGGGCCGAGACGAATATTGTGAGAAATTCATCGAGGCTTATCAGGAGGGGCGCATCGTCGAAGCGTAGCGCTCCGTTGCATCGGTCGGGTCGTCTCTGTCTCTGCACGGGGTAGTCCCGACAACGACCTGCAGGGTGCGCCGACGTTCACCAATGTGTGCCGTGCGGAGCAAGGAGCATGAGCGGAGCGGAGCAGGCGGCGAGGTTTTCAAACGTACGTAATCGAGCAAAGGGGATTTGAGAATGAATGAGTACGAGTCGTTGACCCAGGCGGTGATCAAGGGAGACATCCAACTAGCCGTGAGCGAAACCCGGAAGTACGTGGATGCCGGAGCCGATGTGCAGAGTATTCTGGACAAGGGGCTCATCGCAGCCATGGACACGGTGGGCGAGAACTTTTCCACAGGTCGGATATTCGTTCCCCAGATGCTGCGATCGGCCAAGACCATGCAGGAGTGCATGAACATCATAAAGCCGCTGTTTCAAGAGGGCGACGTCACCACCAAGGGTACGGTGGTGATCGGGACTGTAAAAGGCGATCTCCACGACATCGGCAAGAACCTGGTCTCCATGATGCTGGAAGGAGCCGGCTTTGCCATTACGGATCTCGGCGTGGACGTCCCTCCCGATAAGTTCGTGCAAAAGGCTCAGGAAGTGGGTGCGGATGTGGTGGGCATGTCCGCGCTCCTTTCCATCACGATGCCGGGCATGCCGGCGACAATTGAGGCGCTCACGGCTTCGGGACTGAAGGAAAAGGTGAAGGTGATTGTGGGAGGAGCACCGGTGACCGAGAAATATGCCAACGAGATCGATGCCGACGGCTACGCCCCCGATGCCGCAACTGCGGTGGTGGAAGTGAAGAAACTTCTCGGCATCTCCTGAGCGGTCCGCGCGACCAAAGGAGTGGAAAATGGCGTTTTCAGATATTCTCACGTTTCAACCCCGACTCAAGGTCTTGAGCAGCGATCAGGCATGGGCGATCCACAATGCGGCACTGGAGATTCTCGACAGGATCGGTTTCAAGATGGAGCACGGGTACGCCCACCGAATGCTCCTGGATGCCGGTTGTCGGTCCGCGGGAGACTATTGGCTCAAGATGCCGTCATATCTGGTTGAGGATGCGCTCAAATCGGCCCCTCGGCAAATCATCCTCTACGACCAATTGGGCAGGAAGGCCATGTCGTTGACCAACGGCAACAGCTTCTACGGAACCGGTTCGGACACCACGTTCACCCTCGACCTGGAAACCGGTGAGCGCCGAAGGTGCGTTCTCCAGGACACGGCAAACTTCGCGCGGCTTGTGGACGGCCTGGACAATCTGTCATTCGTCATGTCAATGGGCAATCCCGAGGATGTTCCCGTGACCGAGGACATCTATGTCTATGCCTTCGCGGAAATGATCCGGAACGCGAACAAGCCGATCGTGTTCATTGCGGACAGCGGACGGGACATCGTGAAGATTCACCGGATAGCCTCCGCAGTGGCCGGCGGAGAAGCCGCACTGGCGGAAAAACCGTTCCTGCTCAACTATTCCGAGGCCATCAGCCCGCTGAGGTTCCCGGACTATGTAGTGGAAAAGCTGATCTTCTGTGCGCGGAAGAAGATTCCCATCTGCCTGCCGTCAGGATCCAACTGCGGAGGTGGAGCGCCCGTCACGCTTGCCGGCGCCATGGCAATGGGAATCGCGGAAAATCTCGTGGGATTGGTTGTGCACCAGTTGTCCGGTAGGGGTTCCCCGTTCCTGTTCGGTCCCAACGTCAGCACGCTGGACATGAAGTCAACGGTGGTGTCGTATGGGTGTCCTGAATGGAGTCTGACGCAGGCCGCGCTCGCGGACATGCGGGACGAAATCTACGGACTTCCCATCTGGTCCTTCGCCGGCGCGTCCGACTCCAAGGTCATGGACGCTCAGGCGGGCGCGGAGGCCATGTTTTCCATCGTGACGAGCATGCTGTGTCGAGCCAACCTCATTCACGACGTCGGATACTTGGAATACGGCAGCACTTCGTCCCTTGAGATGGTTACCATGGCAAACGAACTGGTGGCCATGAGTCGGTTCTTCGTCAACGGAATCCCGGTCAACGAGGAGACTCTTGCCTTGGACGCGATAGAACGTGTGGCAAAGGGTGAGGCCGGTTCCATGTTCCTGATGGACGACCATACGTTCGAGCACTTCATGCAGGCCCAGTTTCTGCCGGTGCTCCTTGACCGGACCCGGTACGACGCGTGGT
The DNA here is from genome assembly GCA_031082285.1 of Desulfomonilaceae bacterium. GTDB lineage: Bacteria > Desulfobacterota > Desulfomonilia > Desulfomonilales > Desulfomonilaceae > JAVHLK01. The sequence continues at coordinate 2,272 of JAVHLK010000048.1, read as the reverse complement.
TGTCCTCGGGCGCGCGGGATCTCTACAAACGATGTAACGCGGAGGCCAAGAGAATTCTTGCGGAGCACCATGTTGAGCCGAAGCCCGACGACGTACTGAAGGAGGTCGCCGCGGTACTTGGCTGAGAGACACTTTCACAAGGTTCGGATATGGGAATAACATCTCAGTTTTACCGGCCTCCAACGGCGGAACACATTAAGGCGGTAGACCTGACGGGCCGGCGCATACTCGGTGAGTCGGGGATAAGGATAACCGATCGCTCCTGCCTGGACGAGCTGCGCCGCGCGGGCGCGGCCGTGGACTACGATTCAGAGCGGGTGCGTTTCCCCGGAGACTGGCTGGACGATATTTTGCAGACGGCCCCGCGTCGATTTGTCCTCTATTCGCGAGACGGCAGGAACGACGTGCATCTCGGAGAAGGCAAGGTACACTTCACCAACGGGGGACGGGTCTTTCAGATCCTCAATATGGCCACCGGGGGCTCTCGGCGAACCATGCTCAGGGACGTGGCCCGTACTGCCGCGCTGGTGGATCGCCTGGACAACATTCGATTCTACATCATTGCGTGTCAGGCTCACGACATCGATGCCGAGAACTACCACCTGAACGACTTCTACAACTCGTTCAACCACACGACGAAACATGTCATGGGTGGATGCGACCACGTTCACGGCGCGGAACAGATGTGGAAACTGGCCTCGATCGTTGCGGGCGGAGAAGAGAAATTCAGGGAGAGGCCGTTTGCCTCGGTAATCACCAATCCCATCAGCCCTCTGACTATTGAAAGCACCACATTGAGCATCCTGAGGTTTTGCAGCACTCACGGCATTCCCGTAACGTGTGCGCCGGCGCCCATTGCCGGTGCCACGGCTCCGGCCACTTTGGCCGGAACGTTGGCTCAGATGCACGCGGAAGCGCTCGCCGGCGTGGCGCTCACCCAGGTGTTCCAACCGGGGGCCAAAGTACTTTACGGAGCGGTTCCCTCCGCAATGGACCTGAGGACCATGTCCTTCACCATGGGATCCGTTGAAACCGCGTTGATGAACGCGTTCGCGGTTCACCTGGCCAAACTGTACGACCTGCCTATCTATGCATCCGGAGGTACCACGGAATCCAAACGGCCGGACATTCAATCGGGTGTGGAAAAGATGTTTTCAAGTCTGCTCGTGGCCATGGCCGGAGGAGATTGCATCCACCTGGCCGCGGGGATGCTGGACTCGTGCAACTCCATCTCGTACGAGCAGTACGTCATCGACAATGAAGTGATTGGGATGATTCACCGTGTGTTGGCGGGCATAGAAGTGAACGAAGAGACCCTCGCATTCGATGTCGTCAACAAAGTGGGGCCGGGCGGAAACTACGTCATAGAGGACCATACGATAGAACACATGATGGACGAGTACTTCTACCCCGTCCTGGCCGTGCGGTCCAATTTCGACATCTGGGAGGGCAGGGGAAGGCCCGACATGTTGACGCGGGCACACGACATGGTGGAACGCATACTCGAAGAGAACTCGGACGGCCTCTTGGATCGGACAGTCATTGCAGCGATCACGGAGGCTTTTCCCGGCTTACGCAACGGTTGATTTGAGGCTTTGTCTGAGCAACAACGGGTGAGAAGGCCCGTGAAATCGGCTCGGGTAACACGACAGGACTCCGTCAAGGCAACAATCCACGGGAGTCTCGGATGCGTACACGCAAAGAGGAAATCGTCATCGCATGTGGAGTCTTCAGACCATGCATGCGGCACATGAAGATTACGGAGAGGTTCCCTCGGTTGCGCCTTCGCTTCCTGCCGTCGAATCTCCATATCAACCCGTTTATCCTCCAACGCAGAGTGCTCAAGGAGATACGAGCGGCCAAGAGGAGAAACGAACGAATAACCTGCTTATATGGAGAGTGTTTTCCGGGGATCGACGATTTCTGTGCCGAACACGGCGCGCGCCGGGTGCCGGGATGCAACTGTTATCAGATGCTTCTCGGGAGGGATCTGTTCCACCGACTGATCGACGAGACGGCAGGCACGTATTTCCTCGAACAGGAACTGATAACGGACTTTGAACGCTGCTGCGCGCAACCGCTGGAACTCCACGACGAAGAAATGAGGCAGGAGTTCTTCAAGCATTATCGAAAGTTGGTCTACGTACGGCAGCCCGGGGACCGGGGGCTGGAGTTCAAGGCCCAAGAACTTGCGAGGTTTCTCGACCTCTGTCTCGACATAAGAGATTCCGACTACTCGCACCTTGAACGCCGACTTCTTGCGTTGATCGAG
>JAVHLK010000047.1:33918-37468 GCA_031082285.1 Desulfomonilaceae bacterium | reverse complement strand
TCAATGCGCGTCACTATAGAACGACCGGAATCTCATGATCTCATCACCGTGCTTACCCGACCGTTTCCGGAGCGTTCTCCACGATTTCTTCAATCCGGTCGAGCCATGGACGGACCCATGGGGCGGTGGTCGTCAGTACCCGCCGGACCTCGCGGTGTTGGTATACGGTGCCCATCGCGATCATGTCGGTGATCGCCCCCTCTTCTCCATGGTATGCTTGGCTGCTGATGGCGGCCTCCGCGCCCACCTGATTGTAGACCGACTTGATCAAACGAGCCGCATCGCCCGGGACCTGCTCCAGCAACACATTGATGTGAATTGCCCGGGTGGCCATCATCTCGCTGTTGTCGGACCCCAGGCGATCGATCGCTTGGGCGGCGGACTTGACTGCCGGCAAATCCAATCTCTTGGATCTCATGGTACGTCTCCCCACTGAAGCCTGGACCGATTCGCCGTCAAAGACGCCACACACACATGCCGACCGCCGCGGTCCCCAAAGGCCGGTATGTCGATCCCCCGATCGAGGCGACGGCCATGCGTTCCACTCGTGGGCACGTCCATACGTATACGTACAACTCGATCCGGTTACACTTGTGTCAATTCGCGTCGGTGTGGAAACAGTCTATTGAAGTTCGCTCGTTGTCTCAAGGGAAAACGGGCCTGAAGATGAAGCGCTTCATTCCCATTGACCGGAAAGGTGACCGATACCTGACGGCCGGTGGTCCCCCCAGGTTCGGTGTCGAGAACCGCTTCTCTCGCCGCGGGACGCAGCCACGATTAACGTGTCGCCCGGTCTTCAGTTCGCGCCGGCCCTGCGCTTCATTTCTTGAATCTCTTGTTCCAGGAGCTTTCGGCGGGCCTGATCGCGCTCGATATTCAGCGCCATCATGTACCATCGCGCGGCTTCGTTGGGGTTCCCTTTCTGGCGGTACACAAATCCCAGATGCTTAATCGCCTGCACATTGTCCGGCCGGAGGGCTATGATCGCGCTCAAATCCCTGATCGCCTCGTCGTACCTTCCGATCTGTTCCAACAGGTACGCCCGGTTGCCCAGGGCTCGCGTCATGCGTGGGTTGGTCTTGATGATGTGTGTCAGGTCGGCCAGCGCGTCTTCGTACTCACCGGAGAGAAAAAAAAGGTCGGCCCGGTTCATGAGGGCAATTGAGTCGTTCGGGTCGAGTTCGAGCGCTTTGTTCAAGTCCTTGGCGGCCTGAGCCAGGTTGCCGCCGCGGCGGTGCACGATACTCCGGGCCGTGTATGCGCCCGCCACTTTGGGATCGAGTTTTACGGCTCTGTCCAGGTCGCTCTGAGCGTTTTTCAAGGACCCCCGGATGAGGTGGACCTTTCCTCGGTTATACCATGCTTCGGCGTTGTTCTTTGATGCATCGAGACACGCGGAGAACAATTTCAGGGCTCGGTCCAAGTCTCCGGAATTGGCGGCGATAATGCCCATGCGGACCAGATCGTCGGCCGAGGTCCCGGCCGCGTCGCGCTTCTCTCTTGCCCACGCGTGCGGTGCGGCCAAAACGAGAGCGCAAAGAACTCCAATCGCTAAAATGTGCAAGCGCATCACTTCTCCACGTCTCTTCACTGATGGGAACGGTTGGCGGTGCCGCGTCGGCTCAGCGCGCCGCTGCTTGATATCCCGGGATTTCTCAGGAAAAAGGCGAAGAAGTCCTTGGTGTAACCGTCTTCATAACGGTTCAACGAGTACCTGGACTGCTCGGGCGACAACCCGAGCTTCCTTATCAGGTTGCCGTACGAATCCCGGACGTAAAGATTTCCAACGATATTGTGAGGATTGGCATCGGCATGTATGCCGCGCTCGCACCCTGCGAGGACCAAGGCCTTGGCAAGATCCTTGCTGCCGATGTGGTGCCCTATGGCAAAGACGAGATTGCCGTCTTTTCTGATTCCGAACGCGCTCCGATGCGCGACGTACCAGAAATGTTTACCATCCAGGTCTTTTCCTCCACCACCCAACAAGAAACCCAGGCCGATCTCGGCATCCTCGAGACGCCCTCCCCGATTGACGGCCTGGACCACGACGCCGTCCTTCACAATAAGGTGCCGAAGCTGGCGAGCATCATGGACATGTTCTATGGGAATGTCCGAACTCCATTCCTGAATGTCCACCGATCCATCGCGGTACACGATCAGCGTCGCCATCCCGTCAACCATGGAGTAGAGCACCTTCCCGCGGAACACAGCCCCGGCTCCGCTGGAATGACGTTGTTGCCACATTGCATTGGTAATGGCCAACACGCGGGAACGCAGCGAAGATTCCACTTCGGATTTGGCCTGAGGTGCCGCAGGTTCCTGGGAACCCACGTAGTACTGCATCACGGCCTGCCGCATGTCGACGATCATCATGTAGACCACGGCATTGGGAAAATCAACGCTCGGTCGATAGAACGTCTTGTAGACAACCGGCTTTCCCGTCGCGTCCCTCGGCGAGTTGCAGGTTTCCCAGACGCCTTCTCCGGGCAGCACCGGTGACGTATAGAGCGGTTTGATATCATCCAGGCGAAGTAAATCGAGAGGATCTCTCGACAGCAGATCAAGCCCGTCGCCTGCCGGCAGCACCACGGTCTCCGAGTTGACGGCTCTTGCGTCCGACTGCCGAGCCTTGGCGGCCATCCTCCCGGGGGTCCCACCGGTTTCTTGCTTTCCGGTGTTCCGTGCCAATACGATTGCTTTACCGTCAGGCTTCCCACTGACCGCGGATAATTCGCCGATCGCCGTTGCCGGATCCGAAATTCGTCCTCCACGCTGAACGTCGGCAACCCCGTTCGAAGACCACGACACGACCGCGGCCAGAACAACGGCCAACACATATCCTCTGTACACTTTACAACACCCTCAACAACCCGAGTGAATACCAAATCCATGACAGGATTTACGTCAGTATTTCTCTTTTATACCTCAAAATGCCCTAAATTTCAATAGGTATCCCGATGGGCAATTCCTCCCGGTCATTCGGCATGAGGCGGATCGTTGAAGCACATGAGTATTGCTTCGAGAACAGTGCCTCCGATGGCACGAGCTTTTTCAGAAATAGTATGGCAATAGGAAACATCGTCACGCGGGTCCACATCGCCGATTTTCACGTTGCGTGGCACCGTCGTGCCCGGTCGAATCAGCCCTCGGACAATCCCGCTCACGCCCGCCCTCACCGGGTCGGTGCCCACATACCCCACGACCTGCCCTTCCTGCACGCCGGTCCCGATCCGCACATCAGACTCGAACACCCCGTCCGACGGGGCCCTGAGGACTCTCTGGGAGGTCCGGCCGGCAATATCGCCCGGCACGCCCGTGTTTGGCGCAGCCTCTCCTTCAAAGATGAGACGGCCCAGATTGTGGCCCCGATTGGTCTCGATGACGTAGTGCACGTCTTTGCCTGCGCAAAAACCCGGTCCCAAACCAATGACGAGCGGAGCGTCCGTCATGCTCGTACCAATGTTGGTCTTGGCCAGGATCGCGTCGACGACGACCGCGGGTTCAAGAACTTCCTTGGAGCGGTTTTCCGGGTCGATCATCACCGGAACAA
>JAVHLK010000047.1:0-33908 GCA_031082285.1 Desulfomonilaceae bacterium | reverse complement strand
AACAACTCGATCCTTCCAGCAGCGGGGCGCGTCCTCCGGAGAATCAATCTTGACTGCACGAACCCCCTCAACGGTCCACGTGTCGTGATGCAACGCCTCACAAAAGCTCACCATTCGCCTTACTGCAAGCGGGTTCTCAATATCGGTCAGGAGAAGTTTGACGAAACCGGACCGGTGAAGGCGCAACGCGGTCCCGGAGGCCATCTCTCCCGCACCTCGTATGATGATTGTCAGATCGGATAATCGCGTGGGTATGAAACGCTGCATGTGGGGTCACGACCCGAACTCATTCAGCGCTCGAACGATGGTCTCTTTCGGCACCACGCCGTAGAAGGCGTTCTTGATCTCTCCGTCTTTGATCAGGAACAGAGCGGGGATCTTGCTGACCCCGAATCGGCGGGCTATCAGGTTCTTGTCCGTATCGAGCTTCCCGATGACGGCCTGGTCTTTGAATTCCGCAGCCACCTCCGCGAGCACGGGATCAAGCATCTTGCACGGAAAGCACCACTCCGCGTAGAAGTCGATGAGCACGGGGAGCTTCATCGATGCCTGGACCACCTCTTTCTCAAAATTCTCGTCGGTGAAACTCTTTAAATGGCCGACCTGCTCGGCAACGTCCTTCTGTTGATAAACGGCCCAAGAGAGGATCAGGCCCACCACCAGAAGCAGTCCTGCCGTGGTGAATACGATCAATTTCATTTTGTCCATAGGTCCTCCGTCCTCCGTTTGCCCATTCTTCATATATTACTCGCTTTTGCCATTGTTGCAAAGTGTTTCCGTAACCGTGCCCTCATAGGAGCGACGGAAACGATCACGAGGAAGAAGGAGGCATGAACCACAAAGACACAAAGGCTCAGGCCAAGGCCCACGGAACATGATCGACCCGCTGCTCGCCGCGTGGTTGACCTCTCACATCAAATCGATGGGATCCACGTCGACGATGACTTTCAGTCCGCTCCCCTTGAACAGGCCCTCCTCCATGAGCGCGCGGACCAGGGCCCGCACGGGATTTCGCTCCGCGGACTTGAAGAGAACCTGCCACCGGTAACGTCCGACGGCTTTCTTCCTGGGCGATGGAGCAGGTCCCAGAATCATCACATCCCGCGATGCCCCTTTGAGCAGACGTGCGGCCCGTCCTATTCGGACGGCCTTGTTCTCCACTTTCTTCTCATCGGCGCCTTCGACCCGCACGAGAATCAGATGGCCGAACGGGGGATAGAGCAGTTCTTTGCGCGGGATGGATTCATTCTCGAAGAAGCCCTCAAACTCATGAACCGCGGCAAAGCGGATCGCTTCGTTATCGGGATCGAACGTCTGGAGGATCACCTTTCCCGAGTCCGAGGCTCGACCCGTCCGACCGGCAACCTGGGTAAGCATTTGGAATGTCCGTTCCGCGGCCCTGAAGTCGGGAAAGTGCAGCGACAGGTCCCCGCAGAGCACTCCTACGAGTCCGATCCCCGGGAAGTCATGCCCCTTGACGATCATCTGCGTCCCGGTAAGGATGTCGATTTCCTTGTTGCGGAACTTCTCTAAGATTTTCTCCAGTTCGTCGCGGCGTCGGACGACGTCCCGGTCGAGACGCGCGATCCGAGCCTCGGGGAACTGTTTGGCCAGCATCTCTTCGACCTTTTGCGTGCCCACCCCTCCGAAAAAAAGCTTCTCGCCGGCGCACGCGGGACACAACGGGGGCGAGGCCCTGGAGAATCCGCAAAGGTGGCACAGGAGATGTCGAGCGTTCCTGTGGTGAGTCAAGCTGATATCGCAGTTGGGACACTTGAAGACGTGTCCGCAGGAACGACACTGAGCGAACGTGTCAAATCCCCTGCGATTGAGGAAGAGCACCACCTGTTCTTTTCGCGCAAGGGCCTCCTCCACTTCCGTGAGCAGGGTGGGCGTGAGATACGCATTTCTCAGTGCGTCCCGGTTCTCCTTGAGATCGACCACTTGTACGGTCGGCAAACCGCCTCCATGATGACGCTTTGGAAGATCCAGGCGAGTGATCTTTCCGCGACGCGCGTTCACGTACGTCTCGAACGACGGAGTGGCGCTCCCCAGAATCACGCACGCACCCTCCAGTTTGCCACGAGCCAACGCCATATCCCTGGCATTGTATGGACAGCTGTCTTCCTGCTTGTAAGAGGGGTCGTGCTCTTCATCCACGATGACGAGCCCCAAGTTCTCAAGGGGCACAAAGATCCCCGACCGAGCGCCAATGACCACATTCACCTTGCCGGCTCGTATCCTCCGCCACTCATCGAGCCTCTGAGCCGGAGTGAGACCGCTGTGAAAGAGCGCCAACCCCCCTCCAAGCCGTCTGAGGAACCGTCGGGCCGACTGTGGGGTGAGTGCAATCTCGGGCACCAATACGAGGGCTCGCTTGCCGTGCGCGAGCACCTCCGTGATCGCTCGCAAGTAAACTTCCGTCTTTCCCGAACCGGTGACGCCGAACAGGAGAAACGGTTTGAATCCGCCGGAATCAACCGCTTCCTTGATCTGCTCGTATGCGGCCTTTTGATGGGGAGTCGGTTCGGGGACGTCTTCCTGGTCGGCAGACCGCGTGCCCACCGGATTGAGCAGTTCCGGGAGTTCTCTCTTGCGGAGACTCGTCCTCGGCCGAGCGATCCTCTCCTCGAAGAGAATCCAGCCCTTAGAAAGGGCTTTCTGAACTCCGCCCTCCCCGATGGCGTCCGCCAGGTCTTTTCGCGGCATGACGCCGGAACGGACCAACTTGTTCGGGAGAGTGAGTCCGCGGTCGTCTCCCATCCCGCCGAACCAACGCCTGCCCTCCGGGGTGAGAATGGCCCAGGGTTTGGATCGTCTATCCGAGCCGGGGGGGAGTGCGGTTTTCAGCACTAACCCGGTGGGTATCAGATAGTATGACGACATCCACCGAAGGAATTGCCAGAGCGTGGGTGTGAGATACGGGTCTTCATCGGGAATGTCCGTTACTTCACGAATCTCGTCCACGCCGGCTTCCGGGGAGCCGAAGCCCACGATGAATCCCGCGCGGATCTTGTTCCGAAACGGAGCGAGGACCCGCCGACCGATCTCGACACGCTCTCGAAGACCCTCAGGTACCCGGTAGGTAAAGGGTCCATCCAGAGGAAGCGGTATCGAGACGTCTATGAATTCCCGCGGATCGCTCATTGGTCAGGGATTTCCGTCGACCTCTGATTCCGAAATCATTTCTTGTCTTCCCCGGCAAGCCCCTCGAACGCGTTCCGCAATTCATTGACCGCACTCTCCAAGCCCGATCTGAGTTTCACCCATGCTTCTGCGCCGGCGGTCTTCATCTCATTCAGCTTCCCTTGGGCATCTGCTTTCCTTTTTTCAAGACCGGCAATCCCCTGGTTCAATCTTGTCAACGCATCACCCTGAGCGGAGCGTGCTTTTTCTTTCAATTGTTCGATACGGCCGGACAGTGCATCGAGTTCCTGCTCAATTTTCTGCTGGTAGTCCTGTTTCTGCTCCTCGGCGAACTTCTTGGCAGCTTCCAGGGTTTCCTGGGCCTCTTTCTTCACTGCCTCGGCAGACCCTTTGTCGGTATCAGCAGACCCTTTATCCGCATCCGAGGCCATAATCGGCCCGGGAACCACAGCGATGAGGGCCGCAATTAATGCCGTCAATAGTACCAGGTTTCTCATTGTCGTCTCCTTCCTGAGTCAATTGTCTACTCATACATTAGTGCCGCCCAGCCGAGTGTGCCTGAGCCGACCGTGCACGGAGAAGCTACCACATGAATTCATTTTTGCAAGGTCGGATGGAGTGGTTGTACCCCGGCGTAACTCGCCGATTCGAGGGACAAGAAGCGAACAGCGACGGCACAAAGATACCAAGGGAAGAACATTGTTTGGTAAGACACTGAATGATTGCCGAGATTCTTAGACTCCAGTTGAAACACTTGTTGAAGAACTGGAGGACGCGTGGTACCTGCGGGATCGTTCAGATGCCGATTGCGAGGATGCGGATGAAGGCACAGGCTCTTCGGACACAACGGGACTGGAGTGGATCACATGTATCTTCCTCGGTAACGCTGATGCTCCTAATCCGGTATCAATGGCATCAACCGGAGTGCTCACCTCGTCTCTCCCCAGTTCTTTTCATTTATGAAAGGCTTATGGCTGTGCCAGACCAACTCAACCGGATACCTGGCAAACTGTGCGTCGTTGCCCATGATGGGAAGCCCTTTTGTCATTGCTTGAGCAATTATCAGTCGATCGAAGGGGTCACGGTGATGGAATGGGAGTTTGATTACCGTGCTCAAGTCATCCAGGCCAATAGGTAGTATTCCTATTTCATTGAGGATGATTTGTTCAGGGATCAATTCTTCAAAGGGCCTGCCCAGGATGAGTCTACCCAAGCTCGTCTTGATCGCAATTTCCCACAAGCTCGCTATGCTTAACAACACCTCGTTGTCCATGCGGATAATAATCTCGCGAGCAGCCTGTGGGAGCTGTTCATTTCCGCCGATGAACCAAAGGAAGCTGTGGGTGTCGAGCAGGAGGCGCATTACGTGTACTCCTTGAAGTCCTCGAGCGGGTCATCGAACTCTCTTGGTATAGTGATCAAGCCCTTGGCGCTCCCGAACCTGCGCCGCCCTTTCTGAGAGACAACCGGCCCCAACTTCACGAGTGGCTTCTCGTCCTTTGAAATGATCACTTCTTCTCCGGCGGCGGCTCGTTCGACAAGTTCCAAGAAACGTTTTTTTGCCTGCAGGATGTCCACCTGTGTCATTTTCTTCTCCGATTGGCTCAGAAAGCAACCTAAGTACACTGATACAGAAGTACGGCCGCACATTTCTTCCGCGACCATATTTGGGAAACAGAGCACTAAGGCTTACTTCTGTCACCCAGTCCAACACACGCTTCAGCAAAATAGGCCGTCCTCTCGGCAGAGGAATCCGGCGATCCATATCAAGAGATCGAGACGCACGACCATTGCCCGGGGGAACCAGGGATGTACGTGCCCTGAGCAGATTATACCACAAGGCACGACCGCGCCAAGTGCACATTTGGCAGGGACGCCTTTTTGAGACCGACCTGGAGTACACGCGCCCACAGTGTTTCTTGCGGCATCGACCAAATCCGCCTGTGCCTTGGTAAATCGCCGGTAGCTCTTCGCATCCCACACTCCATCACCACATCTCGGACAGAATTCACCTTTCATTCCTTTGAGAGTTCTCGAACGACCGCCGTAGGAAAGGGTTTTGTCTATTGTCTTCTCATCCATTTCAGGATAACCGCAGGACGGACATTGCATAGTCTCACCTCACTTTGCTTTGAACTGAATGATGGGCGGACGGCCGTCCGGATACAGTGTCATTTTGATGTATACCGCATCTCCATCCGGTGTTACGCCAGGATAAACGTCCTGCTAAACCTAGCTGTCCGCGTACGTGGTCATGGATTTGTGGAAATTCTTGAGAGAGAGGTCCAAAATCACCTTCCGCATCTCGTCATCTTTCAATCCCATAGAGAGCCCTCCATCCAATGCCGCAATAGTAAATGGACGGCTCTCCGGATCACTGATCACTTCCTGCACCTTGGCCAAGTCGTAATGGGGTTTCCGCTTCTCCATAATGGAATCTGACGACCACAATCAGATTAGTCAAGATGATAAATTTGAGCATATTCCAATGAAGTTCTCGTCACATATCTCATTGCTGTCTCGTGACCCCGGGATGATTCAGTGCTCATGAGGATTCGGTTCGCTACAACAATTGGCTCGGATCCTTGAGGAGTCGAGGACCGAAGAGGTCATTATTCGGCGGCGCAAAGGAGACATGTATGCCATTGTCCCCAAGTCCGGCCGGCCTCGCCGCTCCCCATTCGATGTTCCCGGGTTGGGCAAGCGTCTGACCCGAGATGAGATACTCGAAGCAATTCAGGATTCGAGGGAACGGGGTTGACAAGAAGATACGGAAGGATTTCCAGAAACAGTGTGCGGATCCCAAGAAAATCTCTTGCTTACCGACCGTCACTCCTCCCGACCGCCCCCTTCCTTGCCCTCGCCGATGATCTTGTCCAGATCATAGGCCCTCAGCCGGCTCTTGGACCGGAGAAACGCCAGCCAGTCGGTCTTCATTCTTTCCAACGTGATCAAGCGGCGCCCGCTGAAACCCGGCAACGTGTCTACGGCGAAATCGGTGACCATTCCTTGTATTTTCGGGGTCGACCAGAGGTCCTCCAGGACATCGCCATTCCAGAGGAGGCCCACCACCTGCCCTTCCTCCAGCATCTTGGTGCGGCTCATCATCCGCATGGTCTTGGAATGGTGTTTTGACGCAAGAATCTCGTACACTCCGTTGCCGTCAAGATCCAAAGAAACGATGCGCGGACGAAAGAAGACCACTTCATTGTCATCGTCCATCCCCGCCGAGCCGTGCTGCTTCTCCGGCCCGGCCCAGCGGAGGATTACGTCGGAGCCTCCGTAGTATTCTCGAGTCACATAGAGCCTTTTCCCCGCCGGCGTGTAGATGCGCAAGTGGTCGTATCTGTCGTATACGGCGATCAAGGGTTTGTGGTTGCCGACGAAGTCCCCGACGGCAAATCCGAATATGGGGATCTTCAGCGGGATGCCGAACCGTCCCTGCGCATCGAGAGCGTCTCCCTTGTCGTCGAGTCGATACACCGGGCCTTCATACATTTTTCGAAGGCCCTTTTTCTGCCCCAGGAGTATCGGACCATGCGTCGGATAGACGATGACCCTGAGAAAGTACGGTATCCCCCGTATCACGGGATCCAGTGCGCCGTTTCTGTACTCGAGCACGAAAGACTCGACGGTTCCCCTATTCTGTGCCGTCACGTAAATCCGCGCCGGTCCTTGCTTTCGTATCTTGGCCACATCCACGCATTTGAGTTCCAGGTTGCCGGAGGAATATTCCGCGAGCAGATCCAATCGCCCCGAGACGGGACGGTACACGTACACGCGGGATGGATCGATCACCACTATTTCGTTCTTCCCGTCTCCGTCAACGTCGCCCACGGCCATCCCGATGGCGAGCATGTCCAATTCCTCGCTCCTCCAGACCTTGCCGGGTTCGACGGCGTGCGACGAATCCGCCGATCGCCCCTCCATCCCGAAGCTCACGGTCGCCGCGGCAGCGAGGCCGCCTGCAATGAGGAAGAAAGCAATTGTGCGAAACACGTTCATACGGATACCTCCAGATGACAGACTTGTCCCTGCCGGTCGTACGTCGCCTGAGCCGGCCCCGGGCAAGAAAGTCGACATGAGTAGTGATACCAGTACACGCTGGGAATGTGAAGATATGTAGTGTTTCGCCGGTCTTGAGGCGCACGCAGATTATTTGTGGGCTGAGGCTCCCGTGGGGAGCGACCGGCCGGACGCCTGCCCACGTGGTGGATTGCCGCCCGGATACGTGGTTTTTCCCGTACGGCCGGAAATGCCGTATTCACGTATCAATTTCATCAGACAGCCGCGGCTGTACGGGAATGTGATTCGCGGACGAGCCTCACGGTCCGAAACACGTGTATCGCTCACCGGCATCGTATGCCACCGTCACGACTACCTTGTCGGGCGTCAGTCGCTCGGCCTGGCGAAGCGCCGCGTACATCGCGGCTCCCGAAGACAATCCCGAGAATATTCCTTCCTTCTCGGCCATGACCTTGACGGTTTCCACCGCGTCGGAAAACTCGACGTCTGCGACTTCATCGATGATTTCCGTATTCAACACGTTGGGAATGAACCCGGCACCAATTCCCGGGATCATGTGAGGACCCGGATTACCGCCCGAAAGAATGGGGGAATCGGCAGGTTCTACCGCCACGATCCGGACCGAGGGATTTCTCGCTTTGAGAACCTCGCCCACACCGGTTATCGTGCCCCCGGTGCCCACTCCCGCCACGAACACGTCCGGCGCTCGTCCCAATCGTTCGAGTATCTCCATTGCCGTGGTTCGCCTGTGCGTCTCGGGATTTGCCGGATTCTCGAACTGGTTGATCGTGAAGGTTCGCTCCGAAGACTCATGTATCTCATGCGCGCGATTCACCGCGCCCCGCATACCGTTGGAAGACTGAGTCAGGATAATCTTCGCGCCGAAAGACTCGAGAAGACGTTTCCGCTCCGGGTTGACGGTGTCGGGCATCACAAGTTTGAGGCCATAGCCTCGTGCCGCAGCTATCATTGCCAAGCTGAGCGCGGTGTTCCCGCACGAAGCTTCCACTAGGGTGTCGCCCGGACGGAGTCGCTCCGTCTCTTCCATCGACTCGACGATAGCCAGGCACATCCTATCCTTGAGCGATCCCCCGGGATTCATGAATTCAAGCTTGCACCATACTTGCGCGCCGCCTTGAGCATCCGGAAATCTCAACTTAACCAGTGGAGTTCGTCCGATGCAGCCCAATAAAGTATCCCCATGCTTCATGAGAGGTTTACCATTACCGTTCTAGATAAAGTACATGTACTTGTGGTCCAAGTCTCTTGAAACGCCTTCCTTCCGGGCGAGCGCACAGAGATCCCCGATGGACACCGAACTGTAGTAATCTACCAGAAGTCGCTGGGTCTCTTTCCATACGTGCCGCGTGATGCAGCCTTCGAAGATGTCGCATTCCTCTTTCGTGCACTCTTCTTCCGCGAGGCAGCGCACCGGCACAATGGGGCCTTGGGCAGCGTAGATGATGTCCCCGATGGAGATCTCCGACGGATCCCGCGCGAGCATATAGCCCCCCCTGGGGCCCCTGCGGCTCTTGAGAAGGCCGGCCTTCAGCAGCTTGTTGAAGATCTGTTCAAGGTATCTCTGCGAGATCTTCTGCCGCCGAGAAATATCCTTGATCTGAGTTGGTTGTCCGCCTCCGTGGTAAGCCACGTCAAAAAGGGCTCGAACCCCGTATCGGCTTGTTGTAGTAATGCGCATGCAGTTTCCCCAAAAAAAGACGTCCCGGTCATGAAGAATATCACATGTCGTTTATATTTTACTTTACCGGTAATGTCAAGATAATTGCCGACATCTACTCTTCAGTTTTGTCGGGTTGCACCCCGCTCACCCGAAAAGCCCTCGAATTCCCAGGGAGTCTGCCGGCACGCTCGCGCCTCCTTCGTCCATCTGGTGCCGCCTGCAACCGTCTGCCCTTCTCCGCGGTTCGGCGGCACGAAAGGGAAAGGTAGTCGGAACCACTGAGGAGGCCGCTTGACAAAACCTTCCGGGAACACCATATATACCGGTGGAAGTCCGTCGCTGATGCGAGGGACTTCATGAGCGAGATAAATTCACCGATCGCCTTGCCGCGAATCGACGACGCCTTGTTGACAGGGGTCCTCGATCGTGGTAAGCTCGTGAACTTCACAGTCGTTGGAGAGGTCTTAATGGGGAGTATCGTTAAAAAGAGAAGAAAGAAGATGCGCAAGCACAAACACAAGAAGCTTCGCGCCAAACAGCGTCACAAGAACAAGTAGTTGGCACGCCATGGGCTCACTGGGTTACTTTACTAAATCCGATCGCGGGGTCATCCAGAGAGCGGCTTTTCTCGCCGAAGGACTGACTCAACGCTATTTCGGTCTCGCGGACGATCTTTGGAGGCGTAATCCTTACGGTATTTTTACGCTCAAGGAAGTCAACTACTCTCTATGTAACCCGAACGCTTTTGCAAACGTGGTCCGCTTTAGGTCCCGAAGAGATTTGTCCGGGAGTCGTCCGCACAAGGACAGATACGGCATCGTCCTTCACGATCCGAACATCCTGTTGGCCTTGCTCAGGTCGGGATGCCCGGACTTGTGGACGCTTGGGCTCTTTGTCCTGACTCATGAACTGACGCATATCGTCCGCTTCGGCGAACATGGTGTGGACTTCTTTGCCTCCGCTGAAGACCGGGAAGCGGAGGAGCTTGCGGTTCACGAGATGACGTCCGAAATACTGTCGGGGGTCACCAATACGAATCACGTTCTCGATCTCTACAAGTGCGGAGACTACTCCGATACCGGATCCTTAGATATCTCAAGCTCCCAAGGAGGTTGCTGAAAATGCCGATCTATGAATATTTGTGCGAGAACTGCGGCAGGGAATTTGAAGAATGGCAGAAATTCGCCGACCCGCCCGTGGATCACTGCCCCGATTGTGGAGGACGATCCCACCGTTTGATCTCGCAGTCCACTTTTGTTCTCAAGGGCACCGGCTGGTACGTTACCGACTACGCGAGAAAGGACGGTTGCTCCGGACATACGCCTCCGAAAAAAACGGAATCCGGTTCCGAAAGCAAGCCGGCACCTTCCACCTCATCGACGGACTCCTGATCGAGTCCTGATATGGGCTGACGGAGCGGGTTTCCATGAAAATAAAGAGAATCGCCCATCTCGGTGTGGCCGTGAACGACTTGGATTCGGCCTTGAAGTTCTTTACAGGAGGGCTTCCTCTGGAACTGACTCACACCGAGGATTATCAGGGCATGAAGATAGGATTCCTTCCTGTGGGCGACAGCTCCATAGAACTGCTCCAGGACGTATCGGGATCATCCGCGATTCGTAAATTCCTCGATAAGAATGGTGAAGGGATTCATCATATCGCATTTGAGGTGGACGACATTCACCAGGCCGTGGCCGAACTCAAGGAAAAGGGGGTCCGGCTGCTCGATGAGACCCCACGTGAAGGGGCTCACGGCATGACAATCGCGTTCATTCATCCCAAAGCCGGTCCGGGCATTCTGATGGAGTTGGTTCAGCCGACTGCGGAAATACACGGGTAGACGTCGAGCACCGGTCCGTGTCGGAGCATCGTCGACCTGCCTTGGCCTCGATAAACGACGGATCGGTTGTTCCTTCCCCTGGGGAAGCCCGCCGGATCGGATCGGGGCGGGATTATTTCATACGGATGCGCTTTCAAAGAGAGTGACACACTCGAGTGCCGTTGGCCGCGGCAAAAAAGTGCCAAGACGATACCTGCCTGCGACGCGTAAGCGGAGCGGCGAAAGGCTCCTGTACGCGACCTTCCCGTGTCCTCCGGACGAAAGAGCATGGTACTAGTTCAGTGAAGTCTCCGGCTCACACGGTGGGCCGCGGTGACGTGATCGGCCGGGGCTTGTCGTTAGACGAGCGGGCGTATGTTTCGTTAAATAAGCGTGAGGAGGATCGAGATATGGCTGACGTGGTCATGCCCATGAACGGTAAAGTGATCGACGTAAAGGTGGCAGTTGGCGACGCGGTTCAGGAAGATGCGGAAGTGGTCATCATCGAAGCCATGAAGATGGAACTGCCGGTAGTGGCAGAGGCTTCAGGAACGGTCAAGGAAGTGAAAGCCTCGGTGGGTAAGTCCTACCAGGTCGGCGACGTTCTCCTGGTCATTGAATAGTGTTTCCGTCCCATGGAGCTTGACGGTAGGCTCCATGGAGACTCGCTCAAACCGGATTTCGCCGGCGGCATGGAGACCGACCGTCGAGTCGAGTCGTGTTCTTTGACACGCGAGCCCGATCTCATTGCCGATTGAAGGCATAAGATCGATTTCAACCTGCCTTTGCAAGGTCTCTGCAACGTCTCTCGCATGTACGCCCATTCCCGCGACCGCCCTCTGCCGGGGACAGACTTTCTCGGAGCGACACGTCGGGGCCCCGCGAGGTGACTGCCCTGTCCGGCGCTCAGGGAACGGCGCCGTGTCGTCCTCCGTCGACCCGCGACGCGGCGGCGCGTCGATCACGCCGACTGACGGCCTTTATCCTTCGTCGTGCCTTCTAAGCAATGAGTGTCGCCGGCATGCCGCGTTTCCGACGGAGCACAAGGTCCCCTAATTGGGGGCGACGATTGCGCACCGGCCTTTTTTCGTGCAGAATTCGGTTTTCTTCTTTTCCGGTTACCATGGGAGGTGAAACGTGTCGGACAACTTCAAAGAGACGGTAGATAAGTGGAACAGTGGAGTCGAGGAGAAACTCTCGAAGCATCCCGAACGCAAGAAGAATTTCTCCACGGTTTCCGAAATCCCCATCAAGCGAGCCTATTGGCCGTGGGACATGGGTGACTTCAACCTTGACGAGGATTTGGGGACGCCGGGCTCGTACCCCTTTGTCCGCGGGGTTCAACCTACCATGTATCGAGGCCGGCTGTGGACCATGCGACAGTACGCGGGCTTCGGAAGCGCGGAAGAAACGAATAAGCGGTTCAAATACTTGATCGAACAAGGACAGACGGGACTGTCCGTGGCATTTGATTTGCCCACGCAGATCGGCTATGACTCCGATCACGAGCTGGCCGCCGGCGAGGTCGGCAAAGTCGGGGTCGCCATCGATACCATCGAGGATCTGGCCCAACTGTTCGACGGCATCGACTTGTCGGCAGTCAGTACGTCGATGACGATCAACTCCCCCGCGGCAATCCTTCTGGCCATGTACCTTGCCGTGGCCGAGCGGCAGGGAGCGGACGTCTCCAAGTTACGTGGAACCATCCAGAACGACATTCTCAAAGAGTACCCCGCGAGAGGCACGTACATCTTTCCGCCGGTTCCATCGATGAGAATCATCACCGACCTTTTCGCTTTTTGCAACCGGCACGTTCCTCAATGGAACACGATCAGCATCAGCGGGTACCATATCCGTGAGGCCGGTTCCACGGCCGTTCAGGAAGTCGCGTTCACGCTTGCCAACGGGATCGCGTACGTTCAAGCGGCCATCGATGCCGGTTTGGATGTAAACAGCTTTGGAGCGAGGCTCAGCTTCTTCTTCAATTCCCATCAGGATTTCCTCGAGGAAGTGGCCAAGTTCAGGGCCGCCCGGCGAATGTGGGCACGAATCATGAAAGAACGTTTCGGAGCGACGAATCCCAAGGCAATGATGCTCCGTTTTCACACCCAGACCGCGGGATGTACCCTCACCGCACAACAGCCCGACAACAATGTGGTTCGAGTCGCGTTTCAGGCACTTTCCGCAATACTGGGCGGTACGCAGTCCTTGCACACCAATTCACGGGATGAGGCCCTTGCCCTTCCCTCTCAAGAATCGGTCCAGATTGCACTTCGGACGCAGCAGATTATCGCGCACGAGACCGGTGCCGCGGACACCGTGGATCCCTTGGCCGGATCGTATTACATCGAGGCGCTTACCAATGAAATTGAGTCCAAGGCTCTCGACTACATCAAACGGATCGACGACATGGGCGGGGCAGTGAGAGCCGTGGAGTGCGGGTTCATAGAAGAAGAAATTCAGGATTCCGCGTATCGGTTCCAGAAGGCCTTCGAGGCCGGGGAACAGGTCATCGTGGGAGTGAACCGATTCCAAGTGCAGGAGAAGCTGCCGACCGGCCTGCTGAGGGTGAACCCCGCCGTGAGAGATGCTCAGATGAAGAAATTGCAGAAGATTCGCTCGGACCGAGAGTCTTCCGCAGTCGATTCGGCGTTGGCGGATCTCCGGAAGGCGGCCGAGGGAACGGACAACCTCATGCCCCCCATCCTTGATGCCGTGAAAAAGAGAGTGACTCTGGGAGAAATTTGCGGCGTCCTTCGACAAGTCTTTGGGGAGTATACCCACGCTTCTCAATGTTGACGCAGCGGTCGCACGACATGATGTAGACGGAACCCGGGACCGTCCCGGGTTTTGTTTTTTTCACGGCCGTCTAAGAATCAAGAAAGAGGGGCGGGAGGCTCTAGACTATGGATTTGAGAGAATACACGCGGATAACCCTCCGAGGATTGCCGGGAGTCATGGTGATCGTCGAAAACGTCAGAGAAGATGCGGAGGCGGCAGGTCTGAACGTGGCCGAACTTCAGAGCACGATCGAGCGGCAGCTGGGAGACGCGGACATACCCGTCATACCTCATGGGGAATGGCGAGAGACATCAGGAAGACCGTGGCTCTACGTGAGCGTCAACACGCTCAAGTATCCCACAGGTTATTTCTTTTCGCTGGATCTCCAGTTGAAACAGGAGGTCAGCCTCCGTCGCGAACCGACGCTTGTCACCAGTTCCGCAACCTGGGAGATTGGGTCGGTGGGATTCGCGGGAGCGGAGAATCTTCATGCTCGAGTGGGCGAATCCGTGAGCAAATTCTTGGGGGACTTCATCAGTGACTATGCGATTGCCAATTCCGACGCGTAGCATTCAAGCCCCCGAATCCGCGCAAAACCGCGTTATTGAATTCCCGACCGACATGGTGTAAACTCGAATTTTTTGTCGTAGGCATTGCCGGAACCGCCCTTCTGTGCCGAAGAATTATCATTCGGTCCGCCGGCAACATCCTGCCGGACCGAGGCCTGGTCTCCGGGCCGAATGCGTGTACCGGCGCCGTCGGCGGTTGAAGACCCAATTGAGTGCAATGCACGAGTAAAGCTTGCCTTCACAAAATCGGCCGTGGAGAGTACAACCCATGACGGGCTCCAAGAGCGCAGATATCGGCGATCGAAACCAAGACTCCATATTCTCTGAAGTAACAAGCATCTTCACGTCGGTGCGCACCACGATTGTAGTTCTGTGTGTGCTCGCCGTGGCGTCCATTTTCGGAACCATAATCCCCCAGAATGTGGACCTCGATCAATTTCGACGGGTCGCTTCTCCCTTCTACTACCGATTGGTCGTAATTCTGGATCTTCACAACGTGTACCGCAGCTGGTGGTTCATTTTGCTCCTCCTGCTTCTCACGGGCAATCTCCTGGGATGTCTGCTTCAACGGTTGCCCCGCATACCCGGTGAGTGGAAGGGGGTCGGGAAAAAAGGCACGATCCGGTTCACTCTCAGTGACGCCAGACCGAAGGACCAGGTGAGAGCCATACTGGCGCCGGTCCTCGGTAAGCTTATGGGCTCGTCTCCGTCGGTAGTTGAAGACGCGAAGTCAACAATCCTGATATGGGTGCGGCACCGAGTCTTCCTGCTTGCGTTTCCTCTGATTCACGCGGCGATCATCGCGATCCTGCTTGGCGGAGTCGTGGGACTGTTCTATGGGGTGCGCGGCAACATCGTCATTGAGGAAGGTGAGGCCGGACAAGATTTCGTGCGATACCCGTCGGGCGACGCGGACACGCTCCCCTTCAGCATTGCCGTGGACAAGTTCACCCTGAAACGCTACCCGACCGGGCAACCCAAGGAATACCGGAGTGACGTCAGGCTTCTCAAGAACGGGGAACAGGTTGCCGAGGGCTCCATTCTGGTTAACCAGCCTCTCACCTATGAAGGAATATCTCTTTACCAGGCTAATTACCAATTGATCGGGGTCAAACTGGTGACCTTACGGGTGGTCGACGAACAAGGCAAGACCGCGGAACTCGTTGTTCGCCCTCCCGAATCGGCTCGATTGCCGGGAACCGACTATACCATCGGGATCCACAGCGTGGACCCGGGATCCACAACGCGGGGACCCGGCGCGGACCTGAACGTTGTTAAGACCGGAGAGGCCCCGAAGCGTGCCTCCGTCTTCCGAGACGACTCCGCGGCGCTGCAGCTGGACGGCGTGAAGATCACGTTTGGGAACTATGAACCCCTCTACACGACCGGTCTTCAGATCGGATACGATCCGGGAACCAACATCGTCTGGTTCGGGTGCGGTCTGTTGGTCATCGGCTTCTGTCTCACCCTCTTCACGAATCTCCGGAGCGTCACTGCAAGCCTGACGTCCGAAGCGGGGAAGACGACAATTGTGATATCCGGCCGAAGCCGCAGGAATCGCGCAGAATTTCGCGAAACGATCGAGAATGAAGTTCGAGGGAGCCTCGAAAAATCGTGACACCCCGGCCTCATCCCCACGACGATCGGATCATCACCATCTATTGGAAGGTTTCATGACTAGCTCGGCTCTGACAACTTACGTAGTCTTCTTGTACTTGGCCTGCTGGTTTGGCTATCTGTTGGTCTGCACGGCAACTCCTCCCCAATCCGCGGCCCGCCGGGCCATGCTGGGCATGCTTGTAATCGTGTGGGGTCTGAGCACTGCCGCCATTGGCTTGAGGTGGATTGAATCCTATCAGATGGGCATCGGTCGCGCCCCGCTGTCGAACCTCTACGAGTCCCTGATATTCTTCTCTTGGTCCATCGCACTGGCACTTATCATTGTGAGGCTCCGTTACCGCGTCGACTCCGTAATCCTGATCGGGCTCCCACTCGTCCTGGTGACCATGGGTTACACGTTTTTCTTGGACCGGGAAATTAAGCCCCTCATACCGGCCCTTCAATCCAATTGGTTGGTTATTCACGTGGTGACCTGCTTTCTCGGGTACGCGGGATTCACGGTCTCGTTCATAGCCGCACTACTCTACTTGGTCGTGAAAGCATTCGACGCGCACGGCAAATACCTTCCCACCCCCGAACTCCTGGATGAAATCACGTATCGTGCAGTACTGGTCGGTTATCCCCTGCTCACCGTCGGCATTATTACGGGCGCGGCATGGGCCGACTACGCGTGGGGAAGTTATTGGTCATGGGACCCGAAGGAAACCTGGTCTCTGATCACCTGGATGGTCTATTCGGCATTCCTCCATGCCCGGCTGGCGAGGGACTGGAAAGGGCACAGAACCGCGGTTCTGTCCCTGGTCGGCTTCGCAGCCGTGCTTTTCACCTACTTCGGCGTGAACTATCTGCCAGGTCTCCACAGTTACTTTTAGTGATGACGAGTGATACCAATGTGCGTTCAAGAACGTGACCTCATGGAGTGCGGTTTGTGGCGGATCTCCGGAGCGAAGTCGGGTCTTGCCGTCCGAAGCGGAGGAGGTCCGCCGCAAACCTCGGCAGACATATCGAGCCTGTGTTGCTCGCTTGAAATCCCATTGGTATGAACCGGGGCGGGGCCGGCGAAGAGTCCAAAGTCACGGCGCGGTATCCATGCAATCGCATACTTGGATCGGCCGCGGTAACCGGGGCCGACGAACGACCTTTCATGTCTCCAATACCGCCAAGCGACATGAGGGTCGTTGATAAAGAGAAAGAGAGAATAATGGATCCGGCTGAAATCGGAAGCCTCTTCATGGTCGGGTTCTCGGGGACGAGCTTCTCGGCGGAGCTTCGAGACCTGATGGACGATCTGAATCCCTGCGGAGTGATACTTTTCTCGAGAAACATCGAGCATCCCGTGCAGACCGCGGAACTGACCCACGCTCTTCAGCGGCACGCGTTGAGGAAGCATTCTCAGGGGCTGTTCATTGGAGTGGACCAGGAAGGAGGTCGAGTGCGACGCCTGACGGATCCTTTCAGGCCCTTCCCGCCCGCCCTGAGCCTGGCCCGGACCGCGGACCCCGAGGATACGGTCCGGGAATTTGCACGTGTGACTTCTCACGAAATCCGTCTCGCCGGCTTCAACCTGGACTTCGTTCCTGTCCTCGATGTCCTCGGACAGAGGGACAACCCGGAATCCTCAGTGATCGGCGACCGGTCGTACGGCTTCGATCCGCATACCGTCTCCCGCTTGGGGAACATCGTGACGGACGTCATGCGGGCCGGCGGGGTGATCCCCTGCGGTAAGCACTTTCCGGGTCACGGCGGAACAACGGTGGATTCTCACGTGGATCTGCCGGTGGACGAGCGCCCTGTTGAGTCCTTGGAGCAGCTCGATCTCATTCCTTTTCGCAGCGCGGTCGCGAACAACGTGGAGATGCTGATGACCGCGCACATTCTTTACCGCGCCATCGATCCCGTGTACCCGGCCACCCTGTCGCACAAGATCGTCACAGGCATCCTTCGACAATCAATGTTGTACAATGGATTGGTGATCACCGACGACTTGGACATGGGAGCGGTTGCGAAGCGTTTCTCGACGGAAGATTGTGCGCTGATGGCCGTAAGAGCCGGGGTGGATGTACTCCTGATCTGCCGATCCCCGGAGAAAGCGCTCGCAGCACGGGATGAGCTTGTTCGGGCGGTGAAGACCCGAGAGGTTTCCGAGTCCGGGATTCAAGGGTCCCTGAGCAGGATTCATTCGCTCAAGACCGCGTACAAAGGCTCCTTGAAGCCCGCCGACCCGGCCGACGTCAGGGACTACTTCGGCATCTAGGTTCACTGTTGCGCAAGTACGGTCGCGCATTCCTGCACGAGCTCGGCAGCATCCCGTCCCGCGTTCTGCGCGGGATGCCGGGCGCTTCCGAACGTGTCGGTGCTGCGTGCACCAGCGATCACGCCACCGGGCTCAGCGATTCGTAGAGCCTTCTGATCTCTCGCTTGAGAACTTTGAGCTGATTCTCCTTCTCCGCGATCTTGTTCACGGCGTTTTCTTCGTAGACCCGCAACCCGGCCTTGGAGAGCCTCCCCGAGGTGCCCTCAACCTGCACTGCGTCCGCCAATACCTTTGCCACCGTATAGACTTCGATGGTCTCTCCATCCGCCGTGACGCCGACTACCCGGTCTCCCGATTGAATCGTTTGCATGGGACTTCTCCTTTCTTCCGGAAAGTAATCATTTCCCGCAGGCCTGATAATAATTCAGCCGCTTTGACGAAACCGGACCGAGCCCTTGCGAGGGAACGCTCCCATACCTATCGTAGCATACCGGCCAACCTGATTGGAGAGAGAGAATGAGTCATTGAGAGGAAATCGAAAACGAAACACACGCTCTCGTCGCAATACGCTATCGCAGGGTCCGCTTGAAGAACTTACGCAAGTTGGTCGCGCCGAACAAGATACCGCCAAGCCAGCCGCCGATGCATCCGACGAGAAAAAATTGAGCCTGTTCGACGACCGAGACACGGATCTTGTAATGGAGATATGCATAAACTGCTATGAAGGAGACGATGCAGGCAAGAATAAACACACGTAGAAAGTATTTGTCGGAAGTCTTCAACACAATTCCCGCGACATAAAAGACGAGCAACAGCACGCCCAAGGAAAGGGCGAATCCCATAAAACCGGCCTTGAGGACAACGGCAAAGTCCATGGGGAAACTACCTTATGTCGGCCGAACACAAGGGCCGACGATGTGTGAGGGGTCGCCGGCTTCTCCGCCGCTCGCATGGTACGCGGCGTTGCCGACCAGACCAGAGACGGGACGACCTCAGTCTCACTCGTGATCCTCGACGTCTCCGGTCTTCCCTTGATTGCGAGGACCGACCAAATAGTTCACCCCGTAGATCACGGAACCCTGGTCCTTGTCCTTGTACAGGATCAGAACTCGATCCCCTTTGATGGGGAGCTTGGGAGGCGTGAAGCGGGCCTTCCATCGGAGAATGAACTTTCGCGTGCCGGAACGGTCATCGGGATCGACCAGGAGATAGCCCTCTCCCACTTCCGAGATTACACCCTGCATTCGCTGAATGGGTGCGGCATACGACCGCGCCCCAGGCATCTGAAGGATGACTGCAAGAAGGAGGACGGCAACCGTCACGCACCATGGTCGGTTCACTGAACGTTACTCACTGAAAGGGATTCGAGCCCCCGGAATTGACTCTCACGACCGGGGACTCGCAATCGGTTACACGGTTTTCAGCCTATGCCGAATGTATCCATCATTGCAAGAGCGGACTTGCGTCCCGCTCCCATTGCCAGAATCACCGTGGCAGCACCCGTGACGATGTCGCCGCCGGCCCAGACTCGATCCTTGGACGTCTTTCCCGATTCCGGGTCTGCAACGATGTTGCCCCACTTGTTCGTCTCGAGCCCTATCGTGGTGCTGGGAACCAGTGGATTGGCAGCGTTGCCTATGGATACGATGGCCGTGTCGCATTCTATGTTGAAGGTCTCTCCCGGGATGGGTACCGGTCGTCGTCTGCCCGAAGCATCCGGCTCTCCCAATTGCATTTTCTGACAATGCACACCAACGGCCCAGCCGGCCTCGTTTCCGATGATCTCCAGCGGCGCGGCCAGCAGTTCGAACCGTATCCCTTCCTCCACCGCGTGGTGTACTTCCTCGGCTCTCGCGGGAAGTTCGTCCATGGTACGTCGGTACACGATGGTGACTTCTTCCGCGCCCAGTCTGAGAGCGGTCCTGGCCGAGTCCATTGCCACGTTGCCTCCGCCGAAGACCACCACTCTCCTGCCCTTGGCGATCGGAGTGTCGGCCTGGGGGAACAGGTACGCCTTCATCAGGTTGGCTCGTGTGAGGAACTCATTGGCCGAATAGACACCGTTCAGATTCTCACCCGGGATCTTCAGGAACAACGGCGCTCCCGCGCCGGTACCGATGAACACTCCGTCGTACTTCTCTTTCTCGAGCAACTCATCGACAGTCTGTGTCCGGCCCACGACCCAGTTGGTCTTGAATTCGACACCGAGCTGTCGCAATTCATCGACCTCGGCACGGACGATCGCCTTGGGAAGACGGAATTCCGGGATTCCGTAGACCAGCACTCCGCCCAGTTCGTGCAAGGCTTCAAATACCGTGACGGCAACTCCTTTTTTTATCAACGCTCCGGCAAGCGTCAATCCCGCCGGGCCCGAACCTACCACGCCGACCTTCAAACCGGTGGGTTTGGGAAGTTGCGGCATCTTGCCTTCGCCGTGCACCGCGGCCCAGTCCGTAACATACCGCTCGAGACGGCCTATCGCGCAGGGCTCGCCCTTGCCTTTCTTGTTCAGCACGCACTTGGCTTCGCACTGGCTCTCCTGAGGACATACTCTGCCGGCTATCCTCGGAAGGCTGTTCTTTTCTTTGACTTTCCACGCGGCGCCGATCAGGTCGCCTGCCTTCACCATTTCAAGGAAATCCGGTATATCGACTTCCACCGGGCACCCGGATATGCAGTACGGCTTCTTGCATTTCAGGCAGCGGCTCGCTTCCAACAGGGCAAGGTCGTTGTCATAACCCAGAGCCACTTCATAGAAGTTATGGGCACGCTCGATGGGGTCCTGTTCCGGCATCTTCTGCCTGGGAATCTTGGGCTTCTTGGGTTTCACCGCCTTTTTTTCTTCTTGTTCACTCATTACATCCCCTCCGGAAACGTGCATTCACACCCTCGAGGTGTTTCACGGAACTTGTTCAGCGCCACGAGTTCAGGGCCCTTGTACATGGCAAGCCGCTTGGTGAGCAGATCGAAATCGACCGCGAATCCGTCGAATTCAGGCCCGTCGACGCACCCGAACTTGGTTTCACCATTCACTTCCACGCGACACGCACCGCACATCCCGGTGCCGTCGACCATGATGGGGTTCAGACTCACCACTGTGGGAAGCGCGGCAGGTCTGGTGACGTTCACCACGGCCTTCATCATGGGAACGGGGCCGATGGCGACCACGAGATCGATCTTGGTCCCCTTGTCGATAAGACCCTGCAGAACCTGAGTAACGAAACCGTGAATTCCAAAGGAGCCGTCGTCCGTGGCGATCAGTTGCTCAGTGCTCACCTTCTTCAGGTCTTCCGTCATGATGAGCAGACCTTCGGTACGGGCGCCGAGGATGCTGATAACATGGTTGCCCGCTTCATACATACCCTTCGTGATGGGATACAACGGCGCAACACCGATTCCTCCGCCCACACACACAACGGTGCCGAAGTTCTCTATGTGGGTGGGCGTCCCCAACGGACCGACCACGTCGATCAGGCTGTCGCCCGGGCACATGGTTCCCATGTAGTACGTGGTTACTCCGACTTCTTGCCAAACCAGTGTGATGGTTCCCTTGTCAACGTCTTTGTCTGCGACTGTAAGCGGAATTCTTTCACCGTCTTGGTGGCATCTCAAAATGATGAACTGCCCGGGCTTGTGAGCCCGAGCAACTGCTGGAGCGGAAATAACCGCCCTGTTGACTCCAGGGCCAATCCGCTCTTTTTCCAGGATTTCGAACATGGACCCAACCTCCTAGGGCTTTGAAAAACTGTGACTTTTTCCTAATGCTGTATGGATTGAAACGAAGGACCGTACTGAAAAATCACAAATAAACAATTTACCACAGAAAAAACAGGGGAATCAAGAATATTTCCGGCCCTCGGGATGCGGCATGCAGGAAAGATTTTCACCGAATACGGCCCACGATCCTCGCGAACTCGGGGAGATCCCTTATGGACGAAAAGATGGGGTCTTGTACCATCTTGTCGGCCCCCGCGTACCCTTTGTCCACGGCTTGATCCAGGGTCCGCAAAGCGTCCTGGGGACTTCCGGAAAGAGCATACATCCCGGCAAGGTTGTACAGGAGGCCCGGATCGCCCGGTTCCGCCTCAACCGCCCTCACCATCCATGGTATGGCCTCCGCCGGCTCTCCGGAAATGGCCAAGGCCAACGCATACGGGCTGAAGAGCGACTCTGCATCGGGAGTTCTTGCGAGCGCCTCCCTCAGGGCGACCAGTGCTCGATCGACCCGGCCTTGTTCCAGATGTATCGTCGCGAGATTCGCGCTCGCCTCGGGCATCGGTTGATCGCTCTCCAAAAGATTCTCGTAGATCTCTTGCGCTTCCGACCGCAGCCCGGCCTTGTAATAGGCGTTGGCCAACGAGTACTTCAACAGCGGATCGTTTCCGGAAAGCTTCACCGATTTCTTGTACGCTTCAATCGCTTCCTCGTACCGTCCGTCTTCCAGCAGGAAGCTTCCGAGCATCTTATGGACTTCCGGATTATCGCCCAACTGTTCCTTGGTTCTGAGCAGGACCCGTCGAGACTCGTCCTTCTTGCCCGCCCATCTGAGGACCTTCGCGAGATTCAGGTCCTTGGTCGCGAAGAATCGCGTATCGAGTCCCTTCATGCCCTTGTCGTAGAGTGCGTCCATTTCCTCTCGGGAGAGATGACGCGCGGGCTGCGCCATTTTTCCCCGGATCATCTCACCTGCGATCAACTCGGCCAGCAGTTGATGACCCTCCACCGTGGGGTGTACGTGGTCCATGAAACTCTCGTTTCCCGGGATGCCCGACGCGTCTCCGTTGCTCTTGATCCGGTCGGCAAGCGCTTGGTACGAACGGATAAGCGGAACCCGTTCCCGCCCGGAGACTTCTCTCATCGTTTCTTTCAGTGGGGTTATGCACCTCAACGGGCACACGTCGAGGTCTCTTGCCTTGACGAAGTCGTCGCGTGCCTTCTCGTACTTGCCCATGCCCAGCATGGCCTTGCCCCGCCAATAGTACGTCTCCGCATACTGAGGATCCTGTTCGATCGCCTCATTGAGGCCGGCAAGGCCCGCTTCGTAGTCGCCCCGCTTCACGAGATCCACGGCCTGTGCAATCTTTCCATCAAGCGCGGACTTCTCACGAACCGTGAGGTCTTTTCTGTGTTCGGACTTGAACGGTGAGAAGTCCTTCAGGTTGGAGGAGGGTTCAATCAGGATCACCGGAACGCCGGCCTTCCTGCATACACGAATCATTGTCTCCAAGTTGTGGGCGAAATGTTGGATCACGCCTCGGGAGAACTCTTCGTCGCGGTGATAACGATCCAGGCCCGCGCTCCGGTCAAGGATCGCGGTGACTTCATCTTTGAGAATAGACTTATTCGGCCGGGACGAGCGTCGGGACGACGTGCCCCCCGCGTCTCCCTTCGGTGAGACCTCGTCGGACTTACTCCCGTCATCCGTCAATGCCGCGGGCAACAGAGGTTCGATCCCGAGCTTCAAGACCTGGTAGAGGCGCAGCTTTTCGAGGACTGAACGGACCGTGACGAGCCCGGCCCCCTGGGAAAACAGTCCCTCGTACGTGCGGCGTTCGAGAAACTCATTGTGGCCCGTATAGATGACCACAAGATCGGGCTCGTACCGAAGAGTTTCCTTGATGAGCGGCACGATACGGTAAGACGCGTAGGAGATCCCTCCCGCGTTGATTACCTCGAACGAGGTTCCCGGATCCATCGCATTGAGAAGGTCCTGCAGCCATCGGGAGAAAGAGGTCCTGCCGTCGAAGGGTCGGCCGTAGGTGGTGGACCCCCCAAAAGCGAAGACTCTGAACGTCTTTAGAGGCTTCCGGGCCTTAAAAGATACCTGATTGAAGTACTTGATCTTGTCGGGCGCGGTCGACGCGACTCCCTCGTGCACTTGATAGAGCGGTTTGATACGGGAAAACCCGACGTACGGGTCCTCGGAGGCATCTACGGAAGGCAGGCCTGAAATCCTGAGTCCGCCTTCCAGCAGACCAAGGATGAGAAGGCTCACCGCGATACCGAGAAGCACGTCCTTTAACGTGGAGCGACGAGCCTCTCCATCCGCCTTGCTTCCGGATCGCGGGCCGATCATGCCGGCACCGACGCGCGGTTTCTTTCCCAACGGTTTCTTGCGTTTTCTTGAACGACTCATGAACCTCGATTCATACCAACTCTCCCTGCCGCATGCAACAGGCCGCGGGTTCGGATCTTGTCTTTTCTCTATTTTTGTCGTTCGGGAGCCCGAGGGCGAGAGAAACGACGAGCGTCCTGAGGCCGTGGTTCGAGCGGCCACGGGGGATCACCCTGCCGAAAGGGGCCGGGCGCGTGCCCTCCGGCGAGCGGAATTCCGCAATGTCGCTCGACGGCCGCGGAGTTGCCGGAGGCCGTGCAAGTCTCTTTCAGCACGCCGTCCCTTCCTTTCCATAAGGTGTTTCTTAGAGAATCGTCGGTATCACGTAGGAAGTAGTGGTGAATTGTGGTTGAACATCCGCGCCATATGCGGTATCCTGATGGAACGACTATTTGACAACGTGTACTGCCGCGTGAGAATGATGTTATGAGGAGGTCTTCCATGAGAAGCCGCGTGGTCGCAACAATGGCCGGCATTTCAGCCATACTTCTTGTCTGTGCAGCAGCGTGGGCCGATGACCCGATCAAGTGGTCCGCGCCTATGAGCCACTATCCGAATCAGTGGTCGCCCACGCCCGAACCTCCAAACTACTTCAATCCGTACGGATATCGGTACCCATATTACGGATACGGATACGGCTACGGTCACGGCGGTCATGCCTACTACGGATACGGTTCCGGCGGGTACATGCAGGGACAACAGAACGCCGTCGGACAGAACTTTTCAGGCAACCCATACCACTACTATTACGGTGGTCAGTAACCCGGCTCGGGATCGAACGGCACTCACCGACGGGCCGGCTCGACCGTGAGAGGCCCGCGCCGAGTCCGGGAGACGGCGGACTCCCCCAGGTTGGTTGCCCTCTGAACGGTCTTTCCGCCTCACCTCCGAGGCGCAACCCAAGGATGATTGGAATCGGGCGAAGCCGCTCACGCCGCCTCATGCCGTGGACGACACGCACTACCCTTGGCAGGCCGGAGAATCAACCGCGTCGATTCATCTCGGGATGGGCTTCCAGTTTTCCAGGCTCCTTCTTACCTCGGCGACAATTTCCGACACCTCGATTAATTCCGTTTCCCTGGTTTGTCTGTCTCTGAGTTCCACCTTCCCCTGAGCCAACGCTTTCTTGCCGACCGTTATCCGGAACGGAACGCCGATCAGGTCGGCATCCTTGAACTTCACGCCCGGCCTCTCGTCGCGATCGTCAAGCAGCGCGTCAATTCCTTGGGCCCACAGGTCGCGGTACACGCGTTCCGCGGTTTCTTCGATTTCCGTGTCCCTGGCCCCCACCGGAGTCACGATTGCCGAGAAGGGGGCTATGGGAGGAGGAAAAATGATTCCGTCGTCGTCGTGATTCTGTTCGATGGCCGCGGCAATGGTCCGGCTTACGCCTATGCCGTAGCATCCCATGATCATGTGCTTCTCGGCTCCGTCCGAGTCGAGGAACGTCGCGTCCATGGCCGTTGAGTATTTGACGCCCAGCTTGAACACGTGACCGACTTCTATCCCCCTGTCGAGCCTCAGTGTACCGTGGCACCGCGGACAGGGATCCCCCTGGACCGCGCACCTCAAATCGCCATAACGGTCCACCCTGAAGTCCGTGTTTGGATTCACGTCCATGATGTGCACGTCGGCTTCGTTTCCCCCGACAACAACCGAGGTGAGGCCCCGAATCGCCTGGTCTGCGATCACCGTGTCCGCCTTGAGCCCTATGGGACCCGAGAATCCCAACGGCCCGCCCGTGACCTCTTCAATGGTCCACTCGTCGGCGAGTTCCAAATCCGCCACCCTAAGTAAATTCCTGACCTTCACCTCGTTCAGTTCATGATCTCCCCGGAGCAGGACCGCGACCGATCCGGCCTCGGTTCTCACGATCAGGGTCTTGATCAGGGTTTCCGGTGCAACCTTGAGGTACTCCGAGACCTGTTCGATTGAGGTCATGCCCGGAGTGGCCACCTTCTTCCGTGTTCCCGGCACCTTGTGATCGGAAGGGTCGCAGGGACGTATTTCGGCCTTCTCCATGTTCGCCGCGTAATCGCAGGTATCGCAAGAAACGATCATGTCTTCCCCCGTGGCGGCCGGCACCATGAATTCATGAGAGAAGCTTCCTCCGATAGGGCCAGAATCCGCTTCCACCGGTCGAAAGAGCAAACCGCAACGACTGAATATCCTGCCGTATGCGTCCCACATTTTCTTGTAGGCCGCCTCAGCTCCGTCCTCCGTGGCATCGAAGCTGTACGCGTCCTTCATGATGAATTCCCTGCCGCGCATGAGGCCGAATCGTGGACGCATTTCGTCGCGAAACTTCGTTTGTATCTGGTAGAGGTTCAACGGCAGGTCCCGGTAGGAACGTACGTCACGTCGTACCAGGTCGGTGATCACTTCCTCATGAGTCGGGCCGAAGCAGCACTCACGGTCGTGCCTGTCCTTGAATCGGAGGAGCTCCGGCCCGTACACCTCCCATCGACCCGATTCCTTCCACAGTTCCGACGGCTGCACCGCGGGGAGAAAGACTTCCTGAGCGCCCGCGGCATCCATCTCTTCCCGGATGATCTGCTCCACTTTCCTCAACGAACGATATCCCAGCGGTAGATACGAGTATACCCCCGAGGTAAGTTTCCGAATCATGCCTGCCCGCAACATGAGCTTGTGGCTGATCACTTCCGCATCCGCGGGGTTCTCTTTCAAGGTTGGAGCGAAGAGTTTCGACATTTTCATTGATCGGTTCCTTTGGACGACTCCGGTATGATCCATACCTGCTTGGGGAACAAGGGCACCGCGAGGCCGAGCGGCTGTTCACTCGTACCGTCGGTCCGACTCGGAGCACAACCTATAAGCCGAGCAACCGGTCCCCGGCTCGTCGCTACCGCAGGCCCACATGATTCGGTCCCCTGAGTACGTGCACCATCCGCAAAATATCAATTCACCTGCCCGCGACACTACGCGGTTGCGATGAGCGAAGCCGTGAAGAAATCTCTCTCCACGCAGTCGAATCAACGAGAGCGATCGGCCTTGATCGCACTCACACACTGCTCGTTGAATTCTTTCCCCGCGAGAGCGAATGGTTACCGCGCAGAATGTAACCCAGAGGCTCCTTCGCGATCAAGATGCTTTTTCTTGCCGTCGTTTCCTTCACCGCGCAACCGCCGTGGCGAAGGCACCAATCTCCTCGTTGTGCGCCCGGGCAAATTGGTGCTAATCTGAAGAGAAGATGAACGCGAATATGGGAGCGAACGAGATTCGGGAGCGCGCACGCGAGGCACGGAGGCTTTCCTCACCGTGCCGATTGTGCCCCCGCATGTGTGGTGTGGACAGGGCTGCGGGGGATCGGGGCTATTGCGGAGCCGGTCCGATTCCGAGGGTCGCGGCCGTGATACCCCACTTTGGCGAGGAACCGCCGATCTGCGGTCGCCGCGGCGCGGGTACGATCTTCCTGTCACACTGCAACCTCCGATGCGTGTACTGCCAAAACCACCAGATAAGCCGGGGGCTGATAGGCGCGTTCATGTCTCCGGAAGTCCTTGCAACGCACATGATGGAGCTGCAGCGGCAAGGGTGTGCGGTTCTGGAGCCCGTCTCCCCTACCCACCACTTGCCCGGGTTGCTGGAAGCTCTGGCCCTGGCAAAGGAACAAGGCCTTGAACTCCCCCTGGTGTACAACACCAACGGATACGAGACAGCGGAAACCCTCGACCTGCTGGAAGGCATCGTCGACGTGTATCTTCCCGACCTCAAGTACGCGGACTCCACGCAATCCTTACGATGTTCGGACTCCGAAGACTACGTGGACATCGCCAGGGCCGCGGTTCTCAGGATGCATGCTCAGGTGGGCAACCTCGTGGTAAACACCAGCGGGACGGCCGTCCGGGGGATGATTCTCAGGCTCCTCGTGCTGCCGAACGGGGTTGCGGGCACGGAAACGACGCTCGCTTGGATACGTGCCGGCCTCCCTCTCACCGTCACCATCTCACTCATGTCCCAGTATTCGCCTCTTCACCGGAGCGCGGACGTCCCAGAACTGAATCGAAGGCTCTTTGAGCACGAGTACGACGGCGCGATGAATGTGGCGTGGGAAATGGGGTTCGAAAACGTCTTCATTCAGGACATGGATGCCTCTGAGGTGGGAATCCCCGACTTCGCGCTCGAAAAACCGTTCCTCTGGGACTGACGGGGAAACGCACGGCCGCACGGGCGAACTCGGCATGAGAACGCCGGGGCCGAAATCGGCTGCAGGCATGCCGAGCTCATCATGCCCGCGGACTCATGAGCGTCGGCACAATCGGCTGATGAGTCAGGTTGACAACGGCGCCCTTCAAAGCTAGGCTGAAAATGGCCCGTATGTGACCCCAAGAAGATCGACGGAAACCTGTGCGGACGAACCGCACGGTCTATGTGAGTCGGGGAGGCATTCATGGCGATACGCACCTTTGAACTGGAATTCGCAAAATTTATCGAACGTTTTCACGAGCAGATCAAAGAAGCGTTCATCGAGGACACCTTTCATAAGCGAGAAATCCTCTCACACTATCAGCTGGGCCGAGAAATGCTCGAAGACCTCGCCGACAGCGTTGTCTCCGAATTTACCAAGAATATCGACAAGCGTACCGCCGTGGAAGAGGTGGCGGACCAGTACGTCCGCCTTGGCATACGCTGCTGCGAAGAGAGACTGAGCTTCTCCGAAATCGTGAGGGCCTTGATTCTCCTGAAGCGACACATATGGTTGTTTTTTCAGGACAGCAATTTTGCCGGACAGCCCTTCGACGTGCGGTCGATCGTCGCGCTGAACAATAGGACGGCGCTCTTTTTCGACCGTGCCGTCTACTACTTCCTCGTCGGGTTCGAACAGGCCAGTTCGGATGAAGCAACGGAATTGGAGGGTCTCTACGGCGCCTTCCTGACGAGAGTGCGTCGCGACCTCGGATTGGGAGAAGATTCCTAAGTACAGGATCAACGTAATATGCTCACGTACGGCGAACCGCCGACGTGACGTTGTGTGGATGATGAAGGGGCGCTTCGCGAGAGTCTTCCCGAAGTCCGGACGAACGAAATTCGAGGGACTTCCAGGAGGTGAGTCCCTCGAACATCGTACCTGCAACCGTCAATCCGGAGGCACTTGCGCTCTCGTGCCCCGGCCCGTTTATTGAATGACCTTCACCGTGTACCCGAACTTGTCCCCGTTTTCCTGACGGTACTCCACCTGGACTTTTTCCCCGACGGACGGCCTGCGAAACGGTATGAATTTCGTCTTGAGGCCCACCCGTATGCTGACGATCTCTGCCGCCTGACCCTCCTCCATCACTCTCAAATTCAGTGATTTCGGAGACGATGCCACGACCTCGCCGGTCAGCGTGTTCTCGGGAGGAGACGGCGTCGGCGTAGGCGTCGGAGCCGGAGGAGCCGGTTCCGGTTCCGGAGGCTTCGGTTTGGCGACAATCTTTTTCGGAGGCGTCGGCTTGACGCGTGCCGGACGTGCGGCCGGTCTTCTCGTCGGAGACCACGCCGGGTCCCTTACGTGCGGAGGCGGCGTCGGGGAACAGATAGGGTCGGGTCTCGGACAGTCGCCGATATCGTACGCCCTCTCCTCCGCGCCGACAGTCCGGCACACCGAGGAACTCGGCGGAGGCGGCGGGTAGCATTGCGCCGAGGGAGGGGGAGGAGAAAGGCTCACAACCTTGGTCGCCTTCATGTAGCCGTCTTCAAGAATGAAATCTACCGCGACCCGCTCGCCCAGGCAAGGACGCCTGTTGGGAACGTACTTGGTCCTCCAACCAACATTGACTTCCGCGCACTGTCCGCCGGATTTAACCGTCATGGACCGCCATCCGTGATCCACAACCGTACCCTTGAACGTGCACAGCCTATAGGCTGCTCCGGGCGACTCGGCCAAACAAACGGCAATCAGGGCCGCGGACAATATTGCAACCCAGGCAGAAACAGAAAACTTCCCAAACATGGGGGACCTCCTCACTGGGGGGGTAAGGATTCGCTCGTTCACAGGAGGATCTCGAGATCTCCCGGAAACCGGTAGCCTAAAGTGCACTGAACATATTAGCTTACATCTAAAAAGTCAAGTAGATTGCTAAGTAAATTCATTTATTCTTCGGTTATACGATTCTTTTTACCCCTAGGAAATCGACCGCGACGCGGCTTGTCTTCGCTCGGACCGTATGTTATCAAACCCATGTGGAGGTTTGCCATGGGAATGTTCCGGGACGCCTCGGAAACCGAAATCGATATTGTCAAGGAAATGGCCGAAGGCCTCGGAAGTACAGGACTCCGACTCGAGGACCTGCTCGACAAGGCGACGCAGGCGCGCGAGCGCGCCCAGGACCTCATCGTGTGCTACGGGAACGGATCTTCCGAGTCGGAACGACCCGATGTTGCACTGGTCAACGATTCCATCCGTGAATATAACGCTCTCATAGACAAGGCGGAGGACGCTCTGAGATGGCTCCTCATACAGAGAGAAGCCTGCGGCTTTCGGACCCATCGCAACGTGCGCGTGCATTACCCCATCCCTACAAAGATCAGGCTTCTGGGCGGATGATTGCGACCTCTGTTCCGAGGCAAAAGGGGAGCCGGCCGGCAGCTGCGGCTCTGGCGGTATTGACGGCATTGTTGTTCTGGTGGATGATAACGGACGCGCACGCAGGCAACAAGAGAAACACGGTCCGGCTGGTGTTCTTTTCCTCAAAAACCTGCCCGAAGTGCGACGACGTCAAGCAGTTGATTGATGTCTTGAAGAGACGATATCCGGTGAAGGTGAAGGTCTTCGACATTGACGTGCGTGCTCACTACGATCTCATGGAGCGGCTGGAAGCGATTCATTCCACCGAGAAGTTCGGCGTGCCGATGATACTCGTAGGCGAGACCATCTTGATCGGTGAAGACCGAATCTCGGCCGGCCTTGAGAAGACCGTCAAGCGGCTCGCCGGATCGGGAGGAGCTCCCCTGCCCTATCTCGGCCCGGTCGAAGACGCGAAACCTGCAGCACCTCGGTCCGCCGACCGGACATCGAGGACAAATCCGGCACCGTGCGATTGTGAGAAACAGGCGCGTCCCCCGACTCTTGGAGAGGACTGGGAAGCAATCAAGAGATTCGTTGAACGATGGTTTTGAGGCCTGATCGGGCATGTCGTATGGTGGTCCTGCTGCGCGTTGTGAATGATCTGACTTATGGAGTGAGAAATCCCATGAAGACGTTACGAATGATAGTTCTTCTCTTGGCATTGTGTTCCGTGTTAACTTCGTGTTCTTGACTATTGGGTGCGTATAGAGCCGCGGCCGGTTCGGGTGCGGCGACCAGCGACGGAGAAGCCCAAGGGTCGTGTCCGCCCGGCTCTCGTTTCTGCCCGGCGAAGTGAGACATGTCCGCGGCTGCTCTTGACAATATGACTATATATGAATACTGTACGACCCAAGGATTTCGAATCATCACAATCAAAGAGGTATCGCATGTTCACCATCGATCAGGAAAGTCAAGACTATTTCAAGGATAAGGTAGCAGACAATCAGGCGCTGCGAGTCTTCTTCGGAGGCTACGGCTGAGGCGGTCCCAGTATGGGCCTGGCTCTGGACGAGCCTCGAGAAGGGGACGAGACCTTTCAACTGGAGGGACTGTCCTTGGTGGTCGATCCCTTCGCTCACAAGGTCATTAAGGATTCCGGCGGATTGACGATCAAGAACTCCCTGTTTGGGCCCATAGCGGAACTGGACGGTGTTTCGGCCCAGGGTTGCAGTTGTTAGGGGGTAGTCATGCCGATTTTTGAATACGTGTGCTCCTCGTGTGGAAAAGAATTCGAGAGGCTGGTCTTCACGTCGGAAAGCGATCGGGTGGAGTGTCCCTCGTGCGGGAGCAATGAGACGAGAAAGGAATTCTCCGTCTTCTCATGTTCAGGCATAGAGAGGAGTATTGCAGGTTCCTGCGGCTCGACCTCCACCGGCGGCTTTTCCTGAGGCTGATTCCACGCAGCGGTCCGCTGCGAAAATCAGGCCGACACGTAATGCGGTCGATGCGGGCGGGGACGTGTTTTCGTTGTCCCCGCCGCTCGGCTTGCCCGGGCGATCAGTCCCATTTTCTCAGGTCTTCGATGATCTTGCCGTCTTCCTTGATCGTCCCTGTTTCGACTATTTTCACGGATCCTTTCAGCTTGACCGCATCGCGCAGGGTCTGCTCCACGCCCCCGATGAAGGCTTCCCCGGCCGGGCTTTTCAATTCCACTTCCAGAGTCATCACGTCCTGGTCGCCTGCTCGGTCGACCACCAGCCTTCCCTTGGCGATCTCCAGGTGTGAATCCACGACCTTCTGAACCTGACTTGGGTGCACGAACATCCCCTTGACCTTGGTAAGCTGGTCGACGCGTCCCATGATGCGCGTCAACCGCGGCGCGGTGCGGCCGCAGGGACAGAGTCCTTCCTCGATACTCGAAAGATCTCCGGTACCGAATCGCACCAGCGGATAGATCTGATTGTTCCGCGTCACGACGACCTCTCCGGGTTCGCCGTTCGGAAGGGCCTTTCCGGTCCCCGGATCCACGATTTCAACAATCGCGTCATAGTGAATGTGCATGCCGTTGGTTTCAGGGCATTCGTACGACACGCACCCGACGTCCGCGGTTCCGTACGCCTGGCGGCCCGTGATGCCGTAATCGTCCAGGAAACGCTTCCTCATGGACTCGGGGAGCATTTCAGCCAACAGGAATGCAACCTCCAGGCTGAAATCCTTCTTCACGTCCACCTGCATGGACTCCGCCTTCTTGAGAATGGCCATGAGGAAACTGGGAGTACCGATGTACCCGGTCACCGGCAGATTCTTCATGATTTCCACTTGGGTATCCGTGTTGCCCACGCCGGTGGGAATGACCGTACCGCCCAATTCCGACATCCCCTCCTCGAACATGTGCCCGGCGGGAGTGAGATGATACGCGAAGGTGTTGACCACAAGGTCTCCCGGCCTGAATCCCACCGAATACAGCGCCGTTTTCCATTTCCAATAATCGGGGACCCTGCCCACCGGATCGTAGATGGGTCCCGGAGACTGATGAATCCGGAGAAGTTGAGACGGCGGAACTGTGAGAAAGCCGCCGAACGGAGGATTGGCCTTCTGGGCCCGAGCAAGATCGGTTTTCTTGGTTACCGGGATTTTCTGAAGATCTTCAATGCAGCTGATATCCGCGGGCTTCAGACCGGCTGCGTCCATGACCGCCTTCAACGGCGTGTTGCTCCCGTAGGACCCGGCAACCAAATCCCTGAGAAATCCCTCCTGCCGGCTGCGGCGCTCTTCCGCGGAATACGTCTCCTCAGGATTGAGAATCCCCGAATTTCTCTCCATGTGGTGCATCTATTCCTCCAAATTCAAAGATGTTCGGCGCGTTTCGGAATTGGGATCATCCAAACGGTTGACTGGAACGTCGGCAATGGAATCGCAAGGTTGGTCGATAGAGAACGTTAACAGTACGAGTGTCGGAAATCAAGAACAGATATCGCAGGGAGGCATTCGTTCCGGTATGTGGGGCGTATTTTCCGCGGGAACTTCAATGAGGCCGGCGCTCGAACGGGATGGGACAATCGCACGGCACGGGGGACCTGTCCGCGGGTTCCTGTCCTCAGGAAAGGATCCGGCTGAAGATCCGGTCGAAGTCTTCCGCGGTTGCATCCCAGTTCAGGCCGGCGGTTCGCACGAACGCCGAACCGGCTACTCCCATGCGCGTCCTTAAGGATTTGTCCGTGACAAGCAAGGCAAGAGACTCTCGAAGGCCCGACACATCCCCCGGCTCAAAAAGCAGGCCCGTCTCTCCGTGGGTGACCAGGTCGGGGATGCCGCCGACTGTGGAGGCGAGTACGGGGAGTCCGGACGCCATGGCCTCCTTGATGACGTTGGGACTGCCCTCGGTAAA
>JAVHLK010000046.1 GCA_031082285.1 Desulfomonilaceae bacterium | reverse complement strand
AGCAATCTCGACGCGGAAGAAATGTGCGACCGTATTTATGCCACAGAGCACTTAGTGTCCGCCGAGGGACTGACGCCCTCGTAGGAGCCTTCCATGTCCAGTCGCCTTCTTACGGCTGCACTGACAGGCAGACTCGACGAAGTGAAACGCCTTCTCGCCGAGGGAGTCGACGTGAATTGTCGCGACTGGGCGGGGAAAACACCGTTGATGCCGGCCGTTTTTGGGGGCCATGTCAAGGTCGTGGAGGAGCTTCTGAGACATGGAGCCGATCCCAACGCCAAGGCGCGAAATCAGGATACGCCGCTCATTGCGGCCGCGAGGACGGGAAATGCCTCCATAGCCGAGCTCCTCATACAATCGGGCGCGGACATTGAAGCAGCGGGTTACCTGGGCCTGACTCCTCTCATGTGGTGCTGCTT
Source organism: Desulfomonilaceae bacterium (assembly GCA_031082285.1). Classification (GTDB taxonomy): domain Bacteria; phylum Desulfobacterota; class Desulfomonilia; order Desulfomonilales; family Desulfomonilaceae; genus JAVHLK01. The sequence continues at coordinate 38,205 of JAVHLK010000046.1, read as the reverse complement.
GTCCGGAAGCGTGCCCGTGGCCCGTTTACTCCTGGATAACGACGCAAAACTGTATGAAGAATCCCAGGAAGGCGTATCGGCTCTGACGTGGGCCGCGGAAGAAGGTCACTGGGATGTCGTCGAGTTGCTCCTGGACCATCACGCGGATGTCAATCTCAAACACCGACGCTACGGTGTGACGGCTCTCATAGAGGCTGCGAGACAAGGCAACCGGACGGCCGCGGAAATGATCCTGCAACGGGGAGCCGATCTGCACGGCAAGGATTTCAATGGAAGGACCTGCCTGCACTGGGCATGCCTGGAAGGAAATCAGGATCTTGTGAAACTGTTTCTTGAAAGAGGTGCGATCATTGACGATCCGGACAATGAAGGCGACACTCCCCTCCATTGGTCCGTGTTTAAGGGAAATCGAGAGTGCACGGGACTGCTGCTGCACGCAGGCGCGTCTCCTCATCTGCGCAACAAGGCCGGTCAAACTCCCCTCGATGCCGCCGAGGAACTGGTCCGTATGGATTTGTTGAATTTGCTGCGATCCGCAAGGGGAGAAGGCGTCGTAAGTGAAGTACGGTAACGTCGTACGGAAGGCGCAACACGCGAACCGGCACCCGCCCAAGAGAAGAACCGCCCGGTCATTCCTTTTGAACATTCGGCAAAGTCGGCATGAGGCCCAAGAGCACGTTCAGAACGGCCGTCAAGATTTGAGGCATATTGTCTGCACGAGGCAGACTTCGTCAAGCCGATCGGACTCATGCAGCAGTCCGTTTCTTTCTGGACGCCCTCTTCCTGTCCGCTTCCGCAAGAAATCGTTTTCTCAGCCGCACACTCCTGGGTGTGATTTCCAAGTACTCATCCTCCCCCATAATCTCTAACCCTCGCTCGATAGTGATTTCCGATGCCGGCGTGAGCTGTATGGCATCGTCTGCTCCTGCTGCTCGCATATTGGTCAGATGCTTGCCCTTGACGGGATTCACCGTCATGTCGTCTCCTCTGGATGAATTGCCAATGATCATGCCTTCGTAGACTTCCGTTCCCGGACTAATGTAAAGGGTTCCTCGTTCCTGAAGATTGTACAGGGAAAACGCGGAAGCCTTGCCCGAGGCCATTGAAATCATTGAACCCACCAATCGCTTGCGTATTTCACCCACGTGGGGTCTGAATCCCAGCCCGCGGGAATACATGACCCCTTCCCCCCTGGTATCGACAACAAGGTCGGTGCGATAGCCCAGAAGACCTCGTGTCGGGATTTCAAAGAGCATCATCTTCTGGTTCCCATGGCTCTCCATATTAGTAAGAAGGCCCTTGCGGGTCCCGATTTTGTCAATTACGGCGCCGGCATACTTTTCCGGTACTTGAACGGTCAGCTCTTCAAAAGGCTCACAGGTGCAGCCGTCGATTTTCTTCACGATCACCTGAGGCTGTGATACCTGGACCTCATACCCCTCCCTCCGCATATTCTCCAGCAGTATGGCGATGTGCAGTTCACCTCTTCCGAACACGGTGTATACATCGGGCATGAAGTCGATTCTCAAACCGACATTGACCTCCAACTCTTTTTCAAGTCGTTCGCGAAGCTGCTTATTGGTTACATAGTCGCCGTCACGGCCGGCAAAAGGAGAGCTATTGGCGAAGAACATCACGCTTACGGTAGGTTCGTCCACCGTAATGGCAGGCAAAGCCCGCTGGTCGGCACTCTCACACAGCGTCTCACCAATATCGATAATCGAAAAGCCGGAGACCATAACAATATCGCCGGCTGGAGCCTCTTCAACAGCGAGTCTATCCAATCCCCTGAACGTAAACAGCTTTGTCACTCTGCCGATTGCCGACTCTCCGCTGAGTTTCTTGAGACAGAGCGTGCTACCGGCCTTCAGGGTTCCCTCGTATATCCTCCCGACAGCCAGGCGACCGAGAAAATTGTCGTACCCCAGATTAAAAACCTGTAGGCGCAGCGGCACATCAGTGCGTGCCGGGGCCGGCTGAACCTCTGAAATGATTGTGTCCAAAAGGGGGGTGAGGTCACCAGACTCATCGCTCAGATGCGTTTTCGCGATCCCATCCCTGCCGACGGCATATACGGTGGTAAAATCAAGCTGTTCGTCATTGGCTCCGAGGTCGCAGAAAAGCTCGAATACCTTTTCCTGAGCCAGATCGGGATCAGCCGCGGGTTTGTCGATTTTATTGATGATGACCAGGGGCTTCAGGCCAAGCTCCAAAGACTTGCTCAAAACAAACCTGGTCTGGGGCATGGGGCCTTCTTGCGCGTCAACCACCAACAGCACACTGTCAATGGATCGCAGGACACGCTCTACTTCAGAGCCGAAGTCCGCGTGTCCGGGAGTATCAACGATGTTGATCTTCGTTCCCTGGTAGAAGACGGAAGCGTTCTTGGAATAGATGGTTATTCCCCGCTCCTTCTCCAGTGTATCTGAATCCATCGTGACGCTGTCATCGTGGACCATGCCGGTCTGTTTCATGATAGCGTCGGTCAGGGTCGTCTTCCCATGATCTACGTGGGCAATGATCGCTATATTCCGAATTTCCATGGGTAGGGTCTGTCTTTTATCCTCCATTTGAAATCGCGTCACGGCAATAACCGCAGCCCTCATCCACCGTAATCGGTCGGATCTCGTTTTGGTTCACTCATTGTTCCTTTGACTTAATGGACATGAGGCAGGGGAGCCACCACGATCAAGAGGAGACGATGATCACCGCATCCCATTGTAGTCGCGATCCGAATCCGTGTAAACAGATCTCAGGTCTGTCGGTGTAGGGGTCATGTCGGGGGCAGGCTCGACATATTGGTATCTGAGTGCATGGGAGTCCGCCGGCACGGTGAGCACTATCCGGGCGCCGGCTATCGTGTGATGCTTCGCGGGAACTCCGGCGGGGATTTTTTTTTGACGAGTAGCACCGGGTTCGTTTCCACTATCTGTCGCGGGAAGGGGGCAAGCGATGCGATATTCGCATCCTTCCACTGTGTTTGATGAGCAACAATGCCGATGGGACAAGCGCCGGCTCTCGGGAGGAGTTTCAATCCGGGACAAAAGGGAGAGATAATCACTCAGGTGTGCAAGCGGTACGGGCCTGACCCCGAGGTTCTCGCGCAATCCGGCAAGAAGCGGAACTGCGCCGAAGCCCGGGCAGTGATCGCTCTTCTCGTTTGGTATGAAGACCACTTGGCCCTGATTGACCTCTCCGAGCGACTGGGCCGTGAACTGAGTTGTCTGGGTCACGCGGTCAATCATCTGCGCAACAAGGCCGGTCAAACTCCCCTCGATGCCGCCGAGGAACTGGTCCGTATGGATTTGTTGAATTTGCTGCGATCCGCAAGGGGAGAAGGCGTCGTAAGTGAAGTACGGTAACGTCGTACGGAAGGCGCAACACGCGAACCGGCACCCGCCCAAGAGAAGAACCGCCCGGTCATTCCTTTTGAACATTCGGCAAGGTCGGGATGAGACCCAAGAGCACGTGAAAGAACCAACCGTACTGGGGGAGCAGCAGTCCGTCAACGACCTGAAGATGCAGGAGTGCCCCGACAATCGGCAAGAGCAGGGCCATGGGAGGTAACGAAGTCTGCACCCGGGGCTCTCCTCGAACGGAACGGACGAGTTTGAGCACCAGAACCAGAACGGAGAAGGCGTAGAGCAATGAGAAAGGGATCCCCACATCGGTCGTGAATGTGAGAAACGTGTTCTCCGAAGTTACGATGGTTCGTACGGATTCAGCGAGTTCCTCCCGTGTGACGTAAGGGTACCATTTCTCGTAATCTTCGAGGTATTGATCCCGCGGAGCGCGAAGCCCAATACCGAAGAGGGGATGCTTTTTTACGATGTGCCACGAAAATGGGAGACTCTCTGCACGGTAGTACGCCGATTCGTACTCCAAACCGGTCTTATATTGGGGCAGGTACGGAAGCGAGACAACGAATACCAGTGCCATGGGAACAGCGAGGGTCAGGAATTTTCTAGGACTCAGCTTTCGCAACCCCAGAGCCAACGCGGCCAGGGCAACCGGGACGAGCATGGCCGACCGCAAACCGGTCAGACAAAACACCGCGTAGACGCCGCACAGCAGGGCTGCCGCCGACACCTGGGCTGCTCTTCCGCCGATAAGGATCAAGGTCAACGGACCGAGAGACAGCAGGAGTATTCGACCCGCGATAGGGTGGGGATTGAAGTCCAGCAAGTGTTTGACGTCGCCGAAGATCAGATGCCCCGCCACACAAAATACGAGCATCATCGCCAACACGATCGTGCACAACCATGCGAAAAGAAGCTGTTTCTCCGGAGTGTCCAGCACCATTCTCGCGGTCCAGAACCCCCCAAGGCCGGAAGCCGCCACAACAAATCCCCTTAACAATGACGACTGCGGCGATACGCTTACACATCCGCTGATCACGATCAAAGCTGGAAGAACAAGTGAGACGACCGCTTCACCGACGGTCCCGTTCCTCGAGTTGGGTTTCACCAGCGCCAGAGCCGTAAGTAAACTTACCGCACATAACAGACCGGTGAACACGTTCGCTCTTTCTCCCTGCATCAGGGTTACGTGAGGCATGAGAAATGCCGCCTGAAGCGATACGAGACAAAAGACGACAAAGGCCGCCTTGTCTCGAAAAGGGGCCGTTGCCGTCGATCGTATAAGTTGACGAACAGATATACTCTCCAAGCTCGCTCAAAATCCTTTATGCGCTCCTCGAACGGTGCACGTGGAGTGTGGAATGATGTCTTGTCGCAGCGGAAGCGGCAATGGATATAGCTATAGTTCGAATGAACTGATTGGTCAATGAAATTGTCGACTTCGCTGCAGGCGTTCGGTCATATGCAGGCCCCGCGTACCCGTCTCGTTTCCGAATTTGGTCGCGACCGGGGGCAAGACCTTGTACGCTTCACCGCGCATTATGACTCGGGCCTTCATTTTCCTGACGTTCGCAACGGCCTGTTCGATCCTTGGAAGGGTCGAGAAAAGGTGCAAACCCGTTCAGGGACATTACACGATTTCCGGTTACCGCCTTGACTCTCCGGAGGAGTCCATGGTAAGCAGGCTTGACGGAACCCATCGAAGGGTCCTTCGACGGCCTGAAGTCTTTCGAACAAGCGCGTCGAGCAATTCAGGCGGACAAGGCTTTTCAACAACCGATGATTAAGAAGTATATTAAACGCCTAGTCGCATCCACCGGCTCCTTGATCGCTGAAGGGGCCTTGAGCGCTTATTCCGCGCATGAAATGCAACGCGTCAAGTATCTGGAGGCATCTGCCTATGTTGCCTGCAGGACGACTTTCGGGCACATGGTAGTATGCAAGAAGGATATGGTTATAGGCTCCGGATTTATGAACTGCGGTGACTTCGGGACCAGCCAAATAACGAACGTAATTACAATAATAAAGCAGTTTGTGAGCGATTTTCAGACCCGGTGCTTTCTTGACGTCGGAGCAAACATCGGGGGTCATGGTATTTTCGCCCTCAAGAGCTCATTTCAGAGAGCAATTTTCATCGAGCCGGATCCACTGAACTTCAGGTTGCTCAGAGTGAACCAGATCATCAATAACGTTGACTCACGGTGCACGAATTTCGAGATAGCCGCTTCCAACACTGACGGACCGTTGACGTTGGAGAGATCGGAGGATAATCTCGGCGATCACCGAATCAGGAACCACGTATTCAGGGGTAGGCCCAATTTGTATGACGAGGAAAGCAGGTCTTGCGTCCAAGTAGATGGGAGAAGCATCGACAGCTTAGTGGAACACGGTGAAATTGCAGTGGACGACGTGGATCTTAGCTGGCTCGATACCCAAGGTTACGAAGGTAACGTGCTCGCGGGAGCCGAGAGTTTGCTGAACCGAAGAGTCCCTATGGTGGTGGAATTCTGGCCGTACGCCTTGGAGCGGGTTGGAGGGTACGATTCATTACACAGAGCGATTTCAGCCTATGAACATATCGTAGACGTCGGGGCATCGGAACAATCCAAGGAACTCGTGACCGTAGGTCCAAGCGAGCTGGATTCATTATACAGCGCTCTGTTGAAGGCCGAAAGACCGCCGACCGCCTCACAAACCGATTTGCTGCTCTTCTGAGTGGACGCTGGGGCACGGCCGAGGGCGGTCAGGTGTTCATACCCCAAAACGGTCATCTTTGCCTGTTATCCCAAGATCCTGAGCTTCCGGCGGACCCTGATCGACAAAACCGAGGCCTGCTTCAACTTGCCGTACAGGAAAACAATGGAGGACGAAGCGTACCAGGTGAAAGATTTCCTCGTGCCCTCCACCGAACGCAGGACCCACATTCACAATCCGCCGGTATACTCTGTGACCCCGAGGGAAGGATACCTCCACATCTTTTGTGCGCGAGATCCCTTCACGCTCCGGTCTTCATTCGAAACTCTTCGACAGGCGCGAATTATGAGATCCGGTGGGGAGAATTCCTAACCGGACAGCAAGACCCGCCTGCCTTCCTGCTGAAGATTGACCAGGCCGGTTGAGTCTCTCCCGTATTGGTCAGTCCACCTCTTATCGATCTCAAAACCGATCAGATCGCTCCCCCACAGCCATTGCCCGTCGGAATGGTCGCGTCCGCCAAGTCCGATCGAGTATCGCCCCGGACGAAGCAACAAGGGCGGAATTGTCACTTCGGACATGAAATTCCCTTCGGGTAACGGTTCGGGACGTTTCAGGTCATGCAGGGTGAATATTCTCACTCCATCTCTGAAGATCCCGACCGATGTCCGGTACGACTCCAGACCGGTGGAACACGTTCCGTAACAGGATATTCGGATACTCGATTCAGGGGATATGATGCTGTCGCCCTGGGCCCTGGTCCCATTGATCTCAATGGTGGAATAGGTGACGGCCGAGGTGAGCGGACCGAAAAAGGATTCGGCATTCCATGCTCCGGGGCCGGCCGAATGGAGTTCCAAATGAACCCTGGTTGCTTCCTCGGCTCTTCCGGACCACACGATCTTCCCTCTATTGAGCACGACTCCCCGCCGGCAGATTTCTCGAATCGATTCCATGTTGTGGCTCACAAAAATTACGCTGTGCCCCATTCTGGATAGTCGACGAATTTTCTCGCGACATTTTTTCTGGAATTCCGCATCTCCCACGGCCAGGACTTCGTCTATAAGCATTATTTCAGGCTCAAGATGTGCAGCCACCGAGAAGCCCAGCCTGACGTACATGCCGCTCGAGTACCGCTTCACGGGTGTATCGATGAATCTTTCCACGCCGGAAAACGCAACGATCTCGTCAAACTTCCTTCGCACCTCGGCCTTGGTCATCCCCAGGATCGCGCCGTTGAGGAACACATTCTCCCTGCCGGTAAGTTCGGGATGGAAGCCGATTCCTACCTCCAGAAGGCTCCCAACGCGTCCTCGGAGAAAGATCCTCCCTCGCGTCGGCGCGGTGAGTCCGCTGATAAGCTTCAGGAGCGTTGACTTCCCTGCTCCGTTTCCCCCGATGATTCCGGTCACCTCGCCCTGTCCCAGCTCAAGAGACACGTCGTTGAGGGCCATTATCGTTGTTGAATCGCAACCGTTCGCTCCCCTGCATGATTCGTGAATGGACGCGTTTGGGTCTTCTTTTCCTCTCACGCGCGCCCACCAGCCCGTCAGATCCTCCCGAAGGGCACCGTACCCGATCTCGCCGAGCCGATACATTTTGCTGACGTGTTCCACGCGAAGTACAGTTGTCATCGTTTTCTGCTATTGTCGAGGAGGAACTCGACGGGATTGTCTTTACCCGCCTGGGGGAGCATCCCGCATGCTCCTCAGATTCGATCCATAAACGTGTTCTCGGTTTTGTTGAACGATCCGAGTCCTGCCAAAAGCAGGAGAATAGTGAAAGCGACGCTCATCCCCATCTGCAGAGGACCGACACCGCCGGTCCCGAGCAATGCCAATCGGAAGCTTTCGACCACGGCAACCATAGGGTTCAAGAGGAAGAACCATCCGTACCGCTCCGGGACCTGGGACAGCGGATACACGACGGGTGTGGCGTACATCCAAAGCTGAACGCCGAACTGCACGAAAAACATAAGGTCACGGTATTTGGTCGTGACCGACGCGATGAGAATACCGGCGGCCATACCGATAATCCCCGCCTGCAACCCGAGGAAAAGGACGGCCGGCGCCCACCAGTTCGGTGCAACCGGAGATCCCTTGCTCCTGAAATAGATCATGAATCCCAGCAGGATGACGAGCTGTACGAGAAACTTGGCTCCGCTCGAGATTACCGTAGCCACGGGTATGGCCAAGCGCGGGAAACTGACTTTGCCGAAGATGTGGGAGTTGTCCACGAACACGCTCGAGGTGGTGACGAGGCACCGCGAAAATTGTCCCCAGCATACCGTTCCGCACAAATAGAAGAGAAACGGGGGCATGCCGTCAGTGGGAATGGCGGCTATCGTGCCGAAAACAAAAGTGAAGACGACGGCCGTTATGAGAGGTGAGATGAAAAACCAAGCCGGTCCCAGAATCGTTTGCTTGTACGTGGCAACGAGATCGCGCAGTACGAAGAGCCGGACCAAGTATCGATAACGCCAGAGTGCTCCAAGGTCGATGTCGAACCACGCCCGCTCCGGTGTAATGATCTTTGTCCACTGGTTTTCCCGATCTCCCGCGCACTCCGAGGACAAGACCGATCCTCCGTGTTCCCGTGATCCATTGATCCAAGACAAAGTTTTTCCCCTTGCCGCCTTCTCCGTTGCCATCCAGACCACGTGCCGAGCGGGGCCCGAAGCTCGGACATCCGGAATCCTACCATCACCGGCACTGGTCGTCCAGCATCTTGGCCGTCGCTGGTTGGAGCCGGCGGCGTTGTGGTCGCCCGGCTGAGCGATGATTCGCGAATCCGGATTGGCGGCAGATTTTCAAGAGCCTTGCGAGTCCGGACTGTTCTTGTAATTTTTCCATCCGCCCTGTAGATTGGGCCTCACTCCATCCGGCACCGGAGCGCTCCGGCGGCCGGCCCCTGCGTGTGAATGCAGGCCATGCTCGAAGCTCGCTCCCAAGGGGGACCGATGTGCTCACTTCCTACCGACAAAGTACTGATACTGACACCGCTCAAGGATGCGGAGAACCACTTGGCCGTGTATTTCCAACTTCTCCTGGATCTGACCTATCCGCGTTCTCTGATCTCGATCGGCTTCCTGGAAAGTGACAGCAGGGACAATACCTTTACCGAGTCGAAGAGGCTTCTTGAAAGCCTGGGGTCGGAGTTCCGCTCTACAAGACTCTGGAAAAAGGATTTCGGCTTCGTCATACCTCCGGGGGCGTCGAGGTGGGCGACGGAGATTCAAATTGAACGCAGAGCCGTGCTTGCCCGGAGTCGAAATCATCTTCTGTTTAGGGCTCTCACGGACGAGGATTGGGTTCTCTGGATCGACGTCGATTTGGTCGGCTATCCACCCGACATCATTGAGCGACTCCTCAAAACCGGTAAGGACATCGTTCACCCCCATTGCGTAAGGGAGAGTGACCGTAAGACGTTCGACCTCAACGCGTGGAGTGAGAGGGGTACGCGTCACATGGAGGAACTGCGGCAGGAAGGGGACCTCGTACGGTTGCACGCGGTCGGGGGCTCCATGCTGTTCGTGAGAGCCGACCTGCACAGAGACGGCTTGATCTTCCCTCCCTTTCTGTTTGGTACGAGGAGTCCTCTTATACGTTCCCGGAACCACCTGTCCACAAAGGCCGATATAGTAAAGAGATACAGTTTGATGGATATCCTGAGAAGACGGTTTCAAGGCGAAATCGAGACCGAAGGCTTCGGCATCATGGCCTATGAAATGGGTCATGAATGCTGGGGAATGCCCAATCTGGAAGTCCTGCACAAGATCTAACGTCGATGTGGGCTTTAGAAAGACGGCCTTGGACGGGCTGGTGAAGATGCGATTCGCTTGAGTGGAGAAGCATTTCTCCGTGACGCGAGAGACAGGGAGGCACCAGGGGTGTCCAACGGAAAGAGAACCCGCATCATCGCGTGGATCCTCCTGATCGCGACGGCCGCAGCCACCGTGCCCCTTGGGCTGAGGCTCATGGCTGCACGAGGGCCCCATTGGCTGGGCCACAACAACGACCCCCACTACCATTACCTCGTCGATTCCTTGCACGCCGCGCGATTCAAAGTTTCAAGTCACGTGGATCATCCCGGCACCACCGTTCAATTGATCGGGGCGGCCGCGATTCGCGTAAAGCACGTATTCTCGGGACAGAGCGAGCTGGTTCGGGACGTCCTCAAGAATCCCGAGCCTTACGCCAATGCAATTTCTTATACCTTGCTCATGATTCATGCCGTGCTGGTCTTTGCCGCGGGAGTCATCGCATTCAAGGCAACGGGGAACATCTTTCTCGCACTCCTGATTCAAATTGGACCTCATTTGAGCGTTTCGTCCCTGGATTCCCTTACCAGGCCGAAACCCGAGTCATTGCTTCTCAGCTTGTCCTGTCTCATGGGGGCACTTGTTCTTGCGCACCTGTGGAAGCGTGATTCATCCAAGGGCGTCAGGATCGCCGTCATGCTCGGGATCGTCACCGGGTTGGCAATCGTGACCAAGATCACGGCAGCGGTTCTTGCAATCATACCCCTGCTCATACTCGACGATCGCCGGAGCAGGTTGACGTATCTCGCCGCGGCATTCCTTGCAGCCCTTATTGCGTTTCTTCCCGTCATCATTGGCGGCAGACTCACCCGTTTCTTCACGTTCATTCTCCAGCTGTCCACCCACACGGGCTTGTACGGACAGGGAGCCGCGGCGTTTATTGATGTTTCCGCCTATGTTGCCGCGATAGGCGATCTCGCCAGGTACGAGCGGCTCCTGTTTACGGTCGTATGTTATGCGGCCGGGTTGCTCGTCTGGTGCCGAATTACAACCGACGAAACCTCCGACCTCCACAAGGCGCTGAGGAGAGGGCTGTTCGCAGTGACACTTGCGATGGCAGTGCAGATTCTCGTTACGGCCAAGCATCCCCTGTATCATTACCTGGTGCCTGCGCTTGGTTTGCTGGGACTCAGCGGCGCACTCATACTGGGACTCCTCTTGGAAAGAAGAGAACAGGTCGGAGCCACATCCGGAGCAGGGCTATTCCTGACAATGCTCTTCCTTATAGCGGCGTTCCAAGGGACCCAATGGGTTGCGCTCGTCAAAATGCTCGACCGATGCCGTGATACGCAACTCACGATTGTTCGAAACCTCGAGAGGTACGAAGGCTGGACACAGGTCTGCGCTTTCGGTAGTTCAGCGATTCCTCTTGGATTGTCCGTGGGGAACGCGTACGCCGGCGGAGAATACGGGGTCATCCTTAAGCAGTTGTATCCCGATTTCATCGCATACCCGACGAGGATGGACGCAACCAATCGCATCCTGCTGAGGGGTTCCCGCCTTCACGACGACGAAGAGATCAAGGACGTCCTGGAGGAGGTATACTCCGGGTTGGAGCCGGAGGATAGGCGTTGGGCCGACCGGCACGGAATGGAACGACTCTTTCGGCTGAAAGGGCAAGTGAGGTGACGCTGAACGCTTGACCGCTCCGGGAGGATCGTGAGAATCTTCAGGGCAGGAACCAACTAGCGCCGCTATGGATTCGGTGAACGATTCAATAAGTGCGAGGAGATTGAGAGTTTCGTAAGATCTCGATCGGCAAGAGATCCTGTTCCGAACGTGTGTTTTGGCAGCCTTTGGACGTGAACCCACGAGGAGATTGGGACGGTGTGCAGGCCTGCACTGACCTCATTGTTGCCCTTGGCAAGGGCGGTGCAGTTGTCTCGAGCCCGCTCGACGCGAAGGTTCCCGGGCAGACTCCAAGAAAATTGGGCACGAAGTGATCCCCCGGGCTTGCGGCTTTCCTGCCCTATCTTCTGACGGACGGCTGCAATCATCTGATAGTGATAGGACGAGAACAGAGTCCATGAGGTTCCCCTACCTGAATCGACCGTCTTCGGAAAATCTTGAACAGAAGGAACCTAGGTACCAGGTCTCTGCTGTTGGGGCAGAGAAAACCGCGGATAGCGACCACGCTGCGGATATGGCAACCGGTTCGTCGACGGAGGGGGATTCTTCGCCGCCTGTCGCCCTCCTGATCTTCAACAGACCGGAACCCACGGGGAAGGTGCTCGCTTCGATGGCCCAGGCAAGGCCTTCGAAGGTTCTGGTCGTGGCCGACGGTCCTCGAGCCCATGTACCGGAGGACGCCGACAAATGTGCGGAAGCTCGTGCACTGATTGAACTCATTGACTGGGATTGCGAAGTCCTAACGAACTATTCCCCCGTAAACATGGGTTGCAAGGCGAGGGTGTCAAGCGGATTGCAATGGGTATTCGAGAATGTGGAAGAAGCCGTCATCCTCGAGGATGATTGCATCCCTCATCCAACTTTCTTCCGTTTCTGCAAGGAATTGCTTGCCCGCTACCGGGATGACGAGCGGGTAATGATGATCAGCGGCGACAACTTCCAGATGGGGCGAAACCGCACACCATATTCGTACTATTTTTCAAGATTCTGCCATTGTTGGGGATGGGCAACCTGGCGGAGAGCTTGGAAGCACTATGACATTGACATGGAGCTGTGGCCGGTCTTGAGAGACGGCCGGTGGCTCTTCCACCTGATGGAAAACAATGCTCAGGCGAGAACGTACCGCAAGCAATTTGACGCCGTTGCGGGAGGCGCGGATACCTGGGATTACCAATGGGCATTCGCCTGTATGGTTCGCAACGGCCTTTCAATCGTGCCGAGTCGCAACCTGATTACGAACGCCGGTTTCTCGCAGGACAGGACCAGTCTGCGCTACCATCCCTTTGGCCGGCTTCCCTGCGAGGAGATGGAGTTTCCCTTAAAGCATCCTCCGTTCATGGTGCGCCACGCGGATGCCGACGCTGCGGAACACTGCATCGAGTATGGCCGGTTCAGGCGCGCCGAGTGGATGTGGCGATTTCGACAGTCCGTCGCGTACTATGGGAACCATCCGAGCGAACTTGCGCGAGCGTCCTATCGTGGCATGAGGAATCTGTTGCCTTTGCGGTGGCGAAGGGAGATCAGAGATGGTCTGGGCCTGGCCCATGGGATATCTTTGCTGAAGGCTTTGCGGCAGCGCTCCAAAGGTAGTAGGCGATCTCCATTGTCGCAAAAACCGCCGGATCTGAAATTCGCCAACGTCATAGGGCCGTACGACTTGACGACCGGACTTGGAGAAAGCTGTCGCTCCATTGTCCGCGCATGCGAAGCAGCGGGGATCGGGACTGTCGTCTATGGTCTTGGATCCCCCGACAGACTAACATCTTGTCGTGCGGACCCCACGGACCGTTCCGGGACCGATTTTCGGGACGTCATTTTCAACATTCTCCATTTCGGGGCGGATTTTGTGCCCGCTGCACGCAAGACGTTCGGGTCCACATTTTTCAGCCGTCGGTACAACATCGGCTATTGGGTTTGGGAAACAGAACGCTTTCCCAGACCGTGGCGGCCGTACATCGAATCGTTCGACGAGGTGTGGACTCCTTCGACCTTCTGCGCGGACATCTTCAGCCGAGAGTTGAATGTCCCCGTGGTCCGCATGCCGCACAATGTAGCGCCCAAACCGCCGGCCTGGATTGACCGACGGGAACTGGGACTTCCGGAAAGCGGATTCATCTTCCTGGTAATGACCGATTTTGCGAGCATGTCTGAGCGAAAAAACCCAGTGGGAGCGCTCAAAGCTTTTTTCAAAGCCTTTGGGTCGAAGAACTATGGCGTGTACCTCTGTCTCAAGACCATTGGAGCTCATTCCTGGAAACACGATATGCCGCCGATCCAACGCTTCTTAAGCACCTCGGATTCGATCGTCCACATTGACGGCGCTTTCGATCGTTCACGGATTGACGCACTCATAAACGCCTGCGATTGTCTGGTTTCATTGCATAGATCCGAAGGGTTCGGCTTGCCCATTGCCGAGGCCATGTACCTGGGTAAACCGGTCATTGCAACAGGATATTCCGGGAACATGGACTTCATGAACACAGAGAACTCCTTTCCCGTCCGATTCGAGTTGATTGAACTCGACGAGGACGTCGGCCCCTTTGAAAAAGGAAGTCACTGGGCGGAACCCGATACGGAACACGCAGCGGAAATCATGAAACGGGTCGCCGGCGACCCGGACCTCTGCGCTCGAATTGGATTCCGAGCCGCAACCCGGATCAAGTCCGATTTTTCGCCTGCGAATACCGGCAGTTTGGTTCGTTCCCGTCTTGAACGGATTGTGGAGAGTAATGCAGATTTCTTGAATCGAAAAAGGAGAAATTCTTCCCTGCCGTATTGAGAGCGGCACAGATAATCACGGGTCAACTCCGAAAGACTCGGATGGATATTCGGAAGAAAGGCCTCGGCCTTCTCTCCCCTGCAATGACTGCTTACCGCGGATGAGTGAAAGGAGAGACCGAGGACCTCGGCAATTCGCCGCCATACTACCGTCTGATTAACCTCAGGTAAAAATGTGGCTGCCCACCTCTTGGCGATCTCGAACGAGAGCCAATATCATACGCTGCAATCGAACAGACAACGTACCCCAGGAGCGGGCCTTGATTAACGCGGATCGCCCGTCGGGAAGCTTACGGGTGAATTCGGGGTCCTCTAGGGCCTTCAGAAGACCGTGAGCGATGTCCTTGCTCTCTCGCCCCGGCAGCAGGTCTATCGCTCCTTCGAACTCGCCGGAAGCGCATACGTCGGTTGTGAGAATCGGCCGGCCGGCCGCCAACGCGAGGCTGACGGAAGCAATCTGGGAATCGTCGGAAACTTGGGCCGGAAACACCGCGACATCCGCGGCTTCCAGGAGAAGAAGAGACTCCCTTTCGGTGAGCTGATCATCCACCAGTACCGCGTGTCGGCTCACGCCCAGGCTCCGTAAGAGCTTCACACAATCATCGCGATAGCTCACGGACGAATCGCCGGCATCCACCCTGTTGACAAGAAGCAGGAAAGTTTTGGGATGTGCCTCAAGAATCGCAGGAAGTGCCCGGATCAATTCGCCGGCACCCCCTTGCTCCTCCAGAGGTCCGAGAGACGATATCACCGGCCCGTACGCGGAAATACCCAGAAGGTCTCTTACCTCGGTTTTGGGCCTCGGCTGACGGCTCATGATGCCGTGGGGGAAAAGCGTCACGTTGTGTATGAGCCCGAGAGCCTTCATACGGTTCAACGCAGGTATGGACTTGACCAGAATGCGGTCGCATAGGGCCGGCTCATTGGTGATGAAGTCTAATGATTTTGCCCGGCAAGTCTCGTTCATATCCCGGGTTCTGTGGAGCGAAAGGACAATACGCACGTTCTTTGCACTGAGCTTTTCTATGAAACACGACAATCCCCCGGAAGGGAAAAGTGAGGGATGATACTGAATCACCACACAATCCGCATCGTCGTCCAGCACATGCCTCGCCATGACTTCCGGGTCCTCGGCGAGTTTTCCATGTTCCGTTGCGACGAGATCATCCCACCGGTCCGATCCGGTCTGTCCTCCGGCTGAATAGACTCGTAGACGGAACCTCTTCTTGTCGAAAAAGCGAAGCAGGGAACGGGAATAGTCGGCTATGTCGCGGTCTTCGCTGCAAGGGGTTATCCAAGCGATCCCCAGGGGATGCTTGGGGATCTCGGGTTGCTTCAGTCTTCGTACGAACCTGACGGTCCGCTCAACCGTGCCGGACCATCGCAACCGACTTTGAGCAAAGGCTTGGGCCGACTCCGTTCGGGCACGAACAGCAGGCGAGTTCTCTCTCAAGCCTTCATAGACGGCCCTCATTTGCAACTCCAGATGCTTCGCATCCGGTTCCGCCCAGACCGAATCCTTCTGATTGAAATGGCTTCGTGCCTTCTGAAGCGTGAAATCCACGAGCCACGTATTCTCGGGGGTGCAGAAATCCGTCTGTCCTCCGTAGCCGGTCGTGATGACGGGGATGCCGGCGAGCATGGCTTCTCCAAGAGGCAAACCGAACCCCTCGCCTCGACTGGGGAGAACCAACGCGTCGTTGGCGAGATACAGTCGTGCGAGGTCCTCCTCCTCCAGATCCCGATTGATAAGAACGATATCCGGGTATTGCTGGTTGAGCTCTTTCAGAGCCCGGATTTGGTCTTGAACCCTATTGAGTTCGCCGGGGAATGTCTTGATGGTGAGCGTTACCGGGTCCTGCGCGCCGAATGCCCTGGAATAGGCCTTGAGGAGGACGTCCACCCCCTTGCGCGGCAGACATGAAGAGATGTGAAGAAATCCGGTCCGTTCCCTGGGATTAGTCCTCCTTAGGCTCTTCAGGACTTCAGCGAAGTGGTCGAGCCCATGGCCGACTATCTCAATGGGTATGGAGACTCCCGAGTCCACAAGCGCCTTTTTCACAAAGGCGCTGGGTACCAATATGCCGTCCAGGAACAGGTTGAATTGCTCGACCCATTGGTGGGGAACGAGGGTCTCTTCCCACGGGAAAAACAATAGGTTGATTCGACCGCTCATGCCGAGCACTCTCAGTGGGAAGAAGCTTCGAATGTTCACATGGGGTACGTCCTTCGAATCAAAGCGGGAGATCAGCTCGTGAAGCCCCTCACTTCGGTCGAAGCCTTTTTCCCCCACGAGCCGTCCCCGACCCTCCGACGGGAAGACGGCCACTCGCCCCGGCAGTGCTTCCTCAAGAGCGCGTGCAAAGCTCCGGTTGACGATGTCGAAACTGCCGGATCCGTCAAACGTTCCCTCGACGAGGTAATGGGGACCGTTGCCTGAGAGCGGACAACGAATGTCGGACACGTGCAGGACTCTTTTCCCCGTGCCTTCCAAGCCGTCTTTCCCCTTGCCGTCCGATCCGGTGTCGGTGCGACAACGGACGGAACTTGTCCAAGCCCTATTCCCTTAGTCTTGGCTCGGTCGTCAAAGCCCTTTGTCGCTGGTACTGCAAGCGCAGCGCCGCGGCCGCCATCTCCACTGCCTCGGCGGTCTCCCGTGCCAATGCGCGATTCTTCCAGAAGATGCTCTCGATAACCCGAACCGCCAGTGCCTCCAAGGGCTTGAGTCGCAGAATGAACAACCGCCTCTTGAACGTTTCGGGTATGCGCTCGATCGGCCGGCTCAAAGCATGGATTCGTTGAGCACACAGGTTGAGGGAACATGCCAGATCCAGCAGCATGGCGTCATCCGCTTCGTTCACCGTCCCGTCGGGCGTCTCTCCCCGAACGGTCTCGTCCTCAGCAATCATATCAGTATCAAGGGCGTGTCGCGCTCGGGCTAAAAGAGCCTCTTTTTTGATCTCCGGCAACGAATCGTCGCTCATCGGAACCCGCCTCCTTGGCAGCCTCCTCCAACGGAGAGCCGCGATGAACAGATAGTCTTTTCGCAAGAAACATACTCAATGCTGGGGAAATCAACCGGCGAACGCCCAAATCTTTCGGTATCTTGTCGTGACCGTTGTTCCGGGTGTCCGGTTCGTGCAATCTATGCCGTCCTGAAACCACTGTCAATAGACCAGGATGAAGCCGTCCCACCGCACTTTGGAGGGTTTCTCCAGCCGTCCATAACTCGTGTCTTTGAGACGAGAGATTTTCTGAAAGCATCATTTGACTCGGTTCGTAACGACCGTTAGTATCGAGCTGCTCAGGCTTTACCGGAGAGAGATCGGAAAGATAGGAGAGAAAAAACCTCCAATCCCAAGGCATGGCAAATCTTCCCCGAAAATCGTTGAGGAATTATCTCCCCGCATGTGTCAAGCAGTCACTGAAGCGGTCCTACGATTCGCTATGGAACTTCAGACAAAGCGGGCGAGTGGACGTGTACCGGAGAGACTTGGACGCCATAGTCGGCAATGAAGGACAGGATCGCGAGATCATCATATTTACTCCGAGTGTGCAGTGGGACATCGTCCTATTCCAGAGACCCCAGCAACTGGCCACGGCCCTTTCCAGGCTGGGAGCATTGGTATTCTACGTGGACCCCCCACTTTCCCAAAGGCCGGTGGGATTTCAGAGACTCGCCGATCGACTGTACGTGTGTCGTGTACCGCCGGCCACGTTCCATCGTCTTCGGAGCCCGGTGGTCATAACCCAGGCCTGGACCAACTGGAATCTACAATCCCTTAACTCGGCTCACATCGTGTACGACTACCTGGACGAGCTGAGCGTGTTCCCGTTCAACCAGACCGTACTTCGGCGCCGACATAAGGCGTTGGTGCGGTCTGCCCACCGGGTCCTTGCGACCGCCCAAGACCTGTACCGGGAAGTTGAAAAGGAACGTCCCGACAGTCTGTACTGTCCCAACGGAGTCGACTACGATCATTTCGCATCGGGCGGAACCCGGAACAGGACCCCGCCCAAAAGCACGGTCCGGCGGGACTTCTTGGACGGGAAGCCGATAATAGGTTACTACGGGGCCATTGCTCGATGGTTCGACCACGTCCTCCTGAGGAATGTTGCAAGACGTCGACGTGACCTCAGATTTCTCTTGATTGGAGTGGAATGGGACAGGACGCTTTCCAAGAGTCTTCTCTTGAGAGAACCGAACGTGACGTACCTCGGCCCGGTTTCATATCGTGAGCTGCCTGATTACCTTTCGCTCTTCCACGTCGCGATGATCCCGTTTGTTCTCAACGCTCTGACCCACGCAACGTCACCATTGAAACTCTTTGAATATATGGCGGGCGGCAAACCGGTGGTCGTCACTCCAATGAGAGAGTGCGTCCAATATCCGGGAGTGCTGGCCGCGGCCACTGAAGAAGAGTTCTCGATGGCCATTGACCGAGCGTTGGAACTGGCGGACGACCGAACTTACCTCGCGCTCATCGACAGGGTTGCCAGGGAAAACACGTGGGAAGCGCGAGCGCGGCAGATACTCGGTTCGCCGGCCGCGTGATATGTCTCCGGATCATGCGAGTCCGACGCACGCCGCAGGACGATGAAGCCGCTGCAGTAGACGGCATCCACTGACACGACGTGAGACCGAACCGTCCCGGTTTGTGTCGTCAGACGGAGAACCCGGCTTCCGTGGGAGAAAGCGTCAAGGTATGTGGCGGGTTCCGTCGAACCGCTTGCCTTCAAGACCGAACTGGTGTAGATAATTCCACGGTTGGATTTGCTTGAATTATTCTGTTGCAGTCATTTCAATTGCGCCGGTCGATTCGATCGTTGGAGTCCGCGATTGGCTCCGAAGGGTATTGCACGGTAACGAATCGCGGAAATACTGGAATTGTTCCTGAACGTAATCCGGGCATGGAGATCGAGTACAACACTCGATCAGGCTGTGACCAGCTCAGGAAAAGCAGAGTAGTGAAAGGATGAGCGGATTTTGTGAATATCCTGTTCCCCTATATGGCCAGGTGGAGATCAGCCAATTGGGGCCGTTTTCACCAGTTGTTGACCAGCCTGTGCAAGAAGGGTCACCAGGTAGTAGTCCTGGAGAGCCCCCCTCTTGAATGTTCCGACGAAAATGGCTTTTTCGAGGTTGAAATTTCGCTTCCACCCGGCATGATTGTCCGTGAAGTCTCGATTCCAGACTTCCTGTCGGCGCGGTGGATTCCGATGAAGAAGCTGTTGTGGAAGGGCTTGCTTAGCCTTGCCTCTGCACGCATGATCCAAGACCTCATCGACCGGTATGAAATTGAGGTGCTCATGCTGTACAACCTTCCCCAATACCCGATGCTCCGTAACGTGAAGTGTACGACCGTGTTCGACATGGCCGACGACCTTGTCTCCATGTTGCGGCATGAAACAGGCCCGGTATTATGGCCTTTGGTAGAGCCTCTTGCGCGGAGAATGGAATCCAAACTTATCAATTCCTGCCACCTCACCACCGCCGCATCGTCCAGCCTGGTGGAGATGACTCAAGGGAGGGCATCACTACTTCCAAACGGCGTATCTTTCGACGACCTTCCCACCGGGCGATCCGATGGGCTTGAGTTGGAATTCCCTCGCCCGATTATCGGCTTCTTCGGGGCTTTCGAGTATTTTGTTGATTACGATTTGGTCTTCGAGACCGCTGCTCGAATGAGCGATGCGTCTTTCGTCCTGGCGGGAGGAGGACGTGAATTGACGCGGACCCGCTCAAAACTTCGGAAGACGGGCCTGGAGAACGTATACCTTCCCGGGTACCAGGACTATCATACCGGGCTGAAGTATGTATCGTCTTTCGACATCTGCCTGATCCCCTTCAAGCAAGGACCCGTGGCACACTCCGCCTCGCCTCTCAAGCTGTTCCAATACGCGGCCCTGAAAAAGCCGATCATCAGTACGCCCATTCTCGAAGTGGAGCGACTCGGACGGCGGTTTGTCAGCTTCGCCTCAACCCCGCATGGTCTTGCGAAGGCAATCGAGTATTTGTTGAACAGTCCGGATGAAGTACGGGAGCGAACCGCATGGGGATACCGGCTGGTCAAGGAGAGTCACGACTGGGACACGTTGGCGGACAGATTTGTCGACTTGATCTCAGCCAAGCGCGGAAACAATCGTACGAAGGAACCCCCTCCACTGCATTTCCGCCGGCAGCCTCCTCGGAGCAGTGGAAGCCGGAGCCAATGAATGGATCTCCCTTTGGCGAGGCGCCCATGCAACCCGCCGCGGCCATCCGACAGGAGTGCACATGAGAATCCTGTTCGTCCTGCCTCATATGCCTGCAGATCCCGATGATACGCTCGATGATTCCACGTGCGCTCTCCGTACCGCGGCGGCCCTCGGGAGACGGGGTCATGAGGTCCGCCTGTTGGTTCCTTCTCGAAGAGAACAGGTTCGGGAGCGTGCAGGCGTGACGGTTCATGAATTTGCGCCGGGGGTTATGCGACCCCGCGATGCGGGCGACCATGGGGAGATGCTCCACGCGCTCCGTGAACAACCTGACTTTGACCTCCTACTGGCATGCGAATACTGGATCCGCTTTGCGGGCATCGTCAAGACAGGCTTTGTTCCGGATGTCGTCGATTGCGATGCCCTTGAGGGAATCGGCTTCTTCCTGGTGCATCAGCGCCTGTTGGGGCGAAAAGAAGCCTGCGCGCCCGTCGTCACTTCATGCCGTGCTCCGGGTTTTCTTCGCGACCCGGCCAATTGGATAGATTCATATCAGTTGCCTCGATATCTTGCCCATTCGCGCGAGCTTTACCAGCTGGTTGCTTCCGACGCAATTCTCGTAACATCTCAGTTTATGCGAAGCACCCTGGAGGAGCGCTTACATGGCGAATCTCCTTACGTATGTCCACCCTATGTGAGGGATGATGATTGGCCCGATGCTATGGCTCCGGCTCCGAACAAGACGCTTCTGTTTTGGGGACGACTGGGTTATTCATCGGGCGTGCTGTCTCTCCTGAAGGTTTGCCGCTACCTCTGGGACGAAGGACTGGTCTTCAAGGTGAATCTCGCGGGCAGAAGCGAGTTTCACGCGGTCAAGGGCTGCGACATGGCAACGCACATAGGAGACCGTTACAGGCGATACGTTTCCCGTGGGTTGCTCAATCTGTCCACCGGCACGGGCGGCGACCTTTCACTCCGCGAGATGCTTAAGGAGAGTAGAGCCCTGATTTACCCCGCACTCTTCGACGACACGCCTCATAGCTACCTGGAAGCAATGGCCTTCGGCCGGCCGGTTATCGCTTCCCAGTCGGGAGGACAGGCGGATCTTATCGAGCCCGGACGATCCGGCCTGATGTTTCGAGATTTGGGCCAACTCGAAGAGCATATCAAGACCATCCTCGCTGCCGGCCCTTCCGAGCTCGAAGAGCTAGGACGTTGCGCTCAGGAACGTGTCAGAACCTGGTGCGACCCGAATTCGTCACTGAATGGACGGGTCGCCTGGTATCAGGGCCTGATCGAGCGCAGTGCCTGTACGAACCGCACACTGTTTCCACGCCTCGCGCGTTTGGACGGGAAACCGACTCCTTCTTTTTCCGGGCAACCTGCTCCGCCGAAGCTGAAGGATTGCGGCAGAGATCTGATAAGCGTCGTGATTCCTTGTTACAATTTAGGCAAATATCTTCGAGAAAGCATTGATTCCGTGTGCCGGTCGGACTACAGACCGATTGAACTCATTGTCGTGGACGATGCGAGCACGGACGAACTCACGCGGCGAGTGCTGGATGAGATCGAGAATCTTCATCTGGGGGACCCGGAGCTTTCCATAAGCATCCTGAGACAGGATAGAAACCGGGGAGTGGAAGAGGTGCGCAACCTAGGCGCAACGGTTTCCGAAGGCGAATTTCTCTGCTTCCTCGATGCCGACGACCTTGTGCACCCGGAGTATTTCTCGAAATGCGCGGCGGTCCTGAAGCAATACGACAATGTGGGGTTTGTCGGGTCCTGGGCCAGAGAATTTGGAAACTCATCCGGATACCGCACGGTTCCCAACTTTGACTTTCCCTTCTCATTGCTCTGGAACCAGGCGTTCTCGTGCAGCCTTATCCGTCGGTGCGCCTACCGAAAAGCCTGGGTTCCCACCATATTGGAAGATTATGAGCAGTGGATCTCCATAGCCGAGAGCGGGTGGGCCGGGGTCGTCATTCCGGAAGTGCTCTTCTTCTACAGAATGAGACGAAATTCAAGATATTCCGGCAGTACCTCCTATGAGGCCAGGATTGCCTATCAACTTATCGTGAAGGCCCATGCCGACACGTACCAAAGATATGGAGACGAGCTTTTTCTGCTCCTTTTCCAGAACTTCTCGTACAACGCATATGATAATGTGAGCCCGGAAGCCATGCCTTTGCGGTTCTGGCTCAGGGTACCGTCGACCGCGATCAAGATGATCGTCCCGAAGAAGATCAGATACCGGCTGCGTCACCGATTCCGTATTCCCGCGGGCAAAAGCTTCTTGCCGGCATTTGCTCGAAAAGTGCTCAGGAGATAGGATTTGCCGACACGATCGACGGTTGCGCACTTTCTAGTTCTGCCCGACTTTTCGCCATGATGGGCTGTTGACATTTGCTCGGCATGAGACCCGGGGCGAAGCGTGAGCGGGGCCGTCGGTGAAGATCCGGATGCGGATGAAGCAATTCCTTGCTCTGAAGGTGCCCGCTGGAGGTGAGACAGTGCCCCTGGTCGTGTTCTTCAACCACTACATGTTCCATCCGGCCGTAACGGGGGGCTCCCTCGTCGTTGCCAATCACGCGGACTATTTGGTTCGCAGGGGAATGGACCTTCGAATCGTCGTCCTGCTGACCGAGGGTGAAGAGCACCTGAAACATGGTTTCGAAGATCGCTTTGGGAGCGTAGGGATTCGATTCATCAAGCTGTCGCGAAAGGCGCCGAGTTTTCGTGCGAAGCTTTATCGCCATTTCAGTGCGTGGAATCTTCATGAGCATGCGGCCGCGTTCGACATGCTCGCCGGTTGTCCGGAAGTCCGGGAGGAGATCGGGCAGGCGGATATCCTTGTCACCAACAGTGCCGCGAGCGCTGCACTCCTGAAGTGCACGGGCCGGGAATGCGTCTCTATCGTCGAAACCCACAATCGATGGGCATCGCTGAGAGAATTGGTCTCGACCGGGGGCGATGATCTCCATCAGGAGGCGGCCCTGGAAGACGAACTTCTTGCGCGGTTCGACCACGTCATAGCCATATCCCCTCAAGAAAAGAGCAGTTTTCTCGAACACCTCCCTCCGGATCGGGTCTGGTACGTTCCTCCCTATGTGCCCATACCTCCATCCGACCGTCAAGAATCCCCAAAGCGCTTCGACATTGGTTTTTTGAGCAGCGCATGGTCGCCCAATGTCGAGAGTATCCGCGATTTCTATTTCGAGAGTTATCTGCCGGAGCTCAAACCGCGTGGAATCAAATTCGTGCTGGCAGGAAAGGTCTCGGATGAGTTCGGTATACATGACTATTCGGTTCATAAGTTGGGCCGGCTGGACAAGGTTGCGGATTTCTATGATCAGTGCAGAATAGTCATCTGTCCGATCATGTATGGAGCCGGATGCAATATCAAGTTGCTCGAGGCCATGACTCTGGGAAAACCCGTTGTCGCGACAGGGAAAGCCGTCTCAGGATTGAACGTGGATCGAGACAGATTACTGATCGCGGAAGACTTTCGATCGTTCACCGATCATATCATTGCACTCATTGATTCACCGTACCTCCAGGAGCGTTACGCGCGACGATCCATCGAACAGATTGATGCAGGACACACTCGAGATCGCTATGATGGGGCGATGGACCTGTTGTATGAGGCAGCGAGCAAAGAGGTTTTTATGCGAGGGAAAACCGCGTTGAGCCATTCCTCGCAACGGAATCGGCCGCAATCCGGAGCAACTACGCGGAGCACGTTCAAGGCAGTGGTCGTGCATGATCCTTCGGTGTGGCCGGAGGACCTTGCCGTCTACCGCGGGCTCCTTCGCGATGAGGCATCGGATGACAATTACCGGATACACGAGTGCTCGTTCAAGACCGATTGCCGGGGGACTTCAATTGGCGGGACACGTCACCGACACGATGATTTCATCTGCTCGAACCCAAGAACTCTGACCGGACGCAACAAATCGAGGGAGCAGAAATTGTTCGCCGGCAGCAATTTCGTGCATGACGTGAGTGAACGCATCGCAGCGTTGACGACAAGATGCACGCGGGGCATCTTGCAGTGGACAGACAGGGGGAGGGCCGACGACCATTCGGGGACGATAGTAGGTCCCGTCGGGAGGCTCATGAAGGTGCTTTGGGAAAGGCTCGAATCTGCCCGTTCGGTGAAGTCCAAGAGGACGCCGTTTCCTTTCACGGCACGGGAGATCGGAATCCAAGAGGCGGTCCGGACCGAATTCCTATCCATAATCGATCGACTTGGTCTTGAGTCGACGGACTTGATCGTGCTGCCGGTAATGGATCCTCTGAAATTGGCTGCCGTGGCACAGGCCGTACAGGAGCGGGGCGTGGTTCGGATACCGCGTCTCAAGTTCATGTTCGACACATCGGTCCTTCAGGGCAAACCGTCCAGTCGTGAGTACTTTGGAGGCCTGAACAGGGATGTGGAATTGTATCGGCACTGTTTTGAACTACTCGCAGACTACCGCAGCACCGGCAGGCTGGAGTTCATTGCGGCTACTGAGCCTCTCAAATACGAATACGAGGTCATGACCGCTTACAAATTCCGTGTGTGGCCCGGGACCGGGTAATGTTGATGTTTACGAGGATCCACGACTCGCTCGAGTGCCGCACATTGGAAACTTCGTTGAGCATATCAGGGGTTCTTCCCCTTCTTCCAAAAAGCTGGCGAAGTCTTCGAAATAATCTCGATTCCCATGCACGGGGTACCGAACGAAAGATCGGCCCGTGCGTTGGGATGTTGCGGAGCATCAAGCTTGAACTTCATCGATTCGTCGATAATGTCGTGTTTTCAGGCAGTTTCCAACAAGAGTGAGATCTTTGACAACATCGTGGTAAGTCTGATCAGCAACTCTCTTGTCAAGGGCGGCATAATATGCGCAATGTGCTGGTGGTTATGGTTTCGACATGAGGATCCGGACACCGGGGTTCGTGAGCGTATCACCTTGTTGATCGGCTCAAGTTTCATAGCCTTACTGGTGGGCAGATTCTTGGCCGTGGCTATGCCGTACCGCATCAGACCCATTCACGATCCACGCATAGATTTCAAGGTGCCGTATGGAATGGATACGGTGCTGCTGAGTGACTGGAGCGCTTTCCCCAGCGACCACGCCGTGTTCTTTTCTGCTTTGGCCGCGGGCCTACTGTTTGTTTCCAAGAGGATGGGGATACTCGCCCTGGCTTGGGTGTTTATCTTCTGCTTTCTGCCGAGAATGTATGTAGGCCTTCATTACCCGACGGACATGATTGCGGGTGCCCTCATAGGAGGCTGCTATGCGTCACTGGTCATGACATCCAAAACCGGTCTGAATCTTGTACGCGCTCCGATGCGTTGGCTGCACAAGTATCCTTCGTGGTTCTATGCCTTCTCCTTCATTCTATGCCTCGAAATCAGCGAGATGTTTGACTCCGTCCGGAAGACCGGGATTCTCCTGCTCCGGGCATTACGGACCGTATTTCTTGGATAGGATGCACATGGATCAGTTCATACTATCGGAATTTTCCGCGTGACGGCGAATTTCTTTCGACTCATCAGCCCAGGGGCATGTTCACTGTCTTCATGGTGAGCGTCGGGCTCCCCCTGAACGGATACGTCTGAAGAACCTAATCTTCCGGCGTCACTTATGCCCATAGGCAAAGCTCGGAAATTCCCACGAAAGGAAGCGGCTCTTCAACATGGCTACCCTGCTGAACTCGTTAACGTTGTACCCGGGTTTTACGGTTACGGACAGGGATACCGTTCTGGACATCGGCTGCGGCATTGGGCAGACTTGCGTGCGGGTGGGCCGAGTCGGGGCTGGGGTGATCGCTTTGGATATAGATCCGGAGAACCTGAAATGTGCGCATGCGGGGATGAACGGCAACGCGGTGCGGTCCTTTGGGTGCATTCGCAGTGACGGCGATCCCATTCCTCTTCACGACGGTTCGGTGACCGCGGTGATCGCTCAAGAAGTCTTGGAGCATGTGCCCAACCCGCGACGCCTTGTGACTGAGATGATCCGTGTCGGAACTGCCGATGCTCGGTATCTCATTACCGTGCCCGACTCGCTCTCGGAGAATCTCTTGGCACTGGTGGCCGATCCCTCATATTTTCAGCCCCCGAACCACATTCATGTTTTTGATCGCGCTGAGATTGAATCGATTTTGACTGATGCGGGACTTGAGATTGTGTCAAGATCGTTCGTCGGCTTTTCTTCATCATTATGGTGGGTTTTCACTATCATTTCCTCGTCTCACCACTCGTGTAATTGGCCGTCGTGTCGTGGCAAGCCCACCGGACAAGAGGCTCGGACTCATTTGGTGAGGCTTTGGGAAGAGGTCTGGGACGAATTTCACAAGAATGGCGGATCCGATATAGTTGAGTCCTTGTTGGACACTCTTATTCCCAAATCTCAGGTCTACGTGGCCAAGAAACGGGATCCGTCATCCCCCGACACCGTTCCCGGTTCAGCCGGCGAGGACGTTGCGAAAGAGAATGAACGCCTCAGAAAGGAAAACGACGTCCTCAGGCAGAATCAGGAAGCTCTGCGTAATAAGATGTTGCGGGTCCTGCAATCACGGAGCTGGCGTTACACTGGGCCGCTTCGGCGGTTGAAAGCGGCTTTCCTTGATTTGTTGGAATCCGGTGGTCGCCTCCGGACCAAGTGAAGGATTGCTCGGCCATGCCGATTGTGCTCAAAGAAAAACCGCCCGAGCTTTCGACAAGCAACTAGGCGGTTCTCTTAAGAAATCCGTGGTCGGGGCGACTGGATTTGAACCAGCGACCACCTGAACCCCATTCAGGTACGCTACCAGACTGCGCTACGCCCCGTGACAAAATTTTACGTTATCGTATGGATGGGCTCCTGTCAATATCAAAAGATATGTCTGCATATTACCATTGCTAATTCAATGACCTGTGTGATATTATTAATGCGGCGTCCAGCTTTTTGCGCCGGAATCACGTTCTCCTATGGAGATGTCAATGAGAAGACCCATCCTGGTATCGCTCTTTTGTGTAGCTATCGCCGTAACGGGTACGCTTGCCTTTGCATTTCCGCCCAATACGGTCAAAGTCAATCCCTTCGGGGTTGACTATCCGCTGATTCGCCCCCTGGGATACCCCACAAGAGAGGCGGATCCGTATGAACGGAGTTTTGGTGTTCGACGATGGCTCAATCCGGCCGGTCAGGAGACCAACGATTTCAAGAAGACAATTCAAGAGGCGTACAACATGTTCGATCTCTACGGGGGATACGGGGTTCTCGGTCACGGCGAGGGGGTATTTACCAGCGCTGCGGAGCGGTGGAGACGCAACCACCGAGGACGTTAGGCCTGCCTTACGCGTACCCTCTTCCATTCCGGCGAACGCAATGCAAAGGACCGCGGCTCACTCGGTCGTTTACCGGTCTTCGACCGCCGGAGAGTGCTGCGGGCCGTGACGTCGCCGTGACGACATGGACGGCGTCCGTGCGACCTGTGCTTTCCCGCGCAGAACGCGGGACCGCGGTCTCAGTGCGACAGATGCGTGACCGAACTCAAGGATGAGAGTCCTCAGTCTTGATTTCCAGGATTTCGGCCAAGAAACCTCGGATTTTCTCGATGCGATCCGGGTCAATGAGGTGAGTCAACTGTTTTCGGGCCGCTTTATACTCGA
This sequence comes from Desulfomonilaceae bacterium, assembly GCA_031082285.1. Taxonomy (GTDB): domain Bacteria; phylum Desulfobacterota; class Desulfomonilia; order Desulfomonilales; family Desulfomonilaceae; genus JAVHLK01. The sequence continues at coordinate 10,082 of JAVHLK010000046.1, read as the reverse complement.
GGATGCCCATTTCGGTGAATCTGGTCAGCGCGTTGGAGATCGGTACCGATGCGAGAATCGGCCCGGGACGAGCCCCATTTTCAGGGAATAAGGCCATGGACGTCTTCGCTGTTCGCTTAATGAACTCTTTCAGAGTAATCCCCGAAGTTACAGCCTCATCGGCGGATGCCAATACGAGATAATACACGGTCAGCAGATCGGAGATAACCCCTCGGAAACATTCCAAGGCGTGCCGATTGGAGATCTCGGGCCCCGGCATCGCGGGATCGTGTAACCATCCCATCTTTCTGAAAAGATCCAGAGAGCATTCCAAGAGTTCGTCATCCTCGACCAGTGGGTTCCAAATTACTTCCTTGGCCAGCAGGTCTTTCAGGAACGTGAAGTCCTCCTTCAGATTGACGCGGGTCTCGCCGGCCGATCTGTTCCCCTTGAGCAGCACCGTCGCCGACAGGAATTCCGGCCATAGGTAGTTGATCAACGAATTCCGATAGAAATCCAGGTTTGCCCTTTTCGATTCACTGATCGGGTACGCTGCTTCCTCGGATTGCCGCACCTCGTCGCGCGTCTCAAAGAACCCCCTGGACTTGAACTGAATCAGGGTATTCTCCGCGGCTTCATCGATGCGTTCCAGGCTTTCAACGTATTCCGTTCCCTTCTCTTTAAGAGCGTCGATAAAATACCTCATAGCCGCCAAGACGTGAGCGTGGGTCACCGTGCGACGATTCGCGCAGGCGAGGGCGGCGGAAACCAGGTCTATGGGAGTCACGACTCCGGCTTTGACTACGCCGTGCATTATGTAATACGCGAACGCGTTGAGCAGCTGTCTGTTGTCCTCCACGCCGGGCGAGTCGGTCGGCCCCGCGGCGGCCTGGAACCGATCGCAGAAGTCCAAGTAGGATATCGGTTCATGAAATCGGACGTATGCCTTTCCAAATCGCCTCTTCAGGATTTCCCTGGACCGAACGAACGCAAACATGGATTCCGCTTGCTTGTCCTTACCGGCAAGTTCTCTGAGATAGGACCGTTCCTCGGGCACTTGGTCGTATCCCACGAACGTCGGGACAAAGGTCAAATCCTTGACCGAGCCTTCCTTCACCGTCTGCAGGAGAAACGCGAGCATTCCCATTCGGGGAGGGAGGAACTTGCCGGTCCTGCTTCTGCCTCCCTCAATGTAGTAATTGATATTGATCTTTTCCTTCACCAGGACTTTGAGGTACGCTGCAAACACGTGAGGATAGAGTCCCAGACCCTTGAACGTCCGCCGGATGAAAAATGCACCTGCATTACGAAGTATGGGACCCACCGGCCAGAATGAGAGGTTCTTCCCTGCAGCCATGTACGGAATTGCCATCTGATTGATGAACGACAGATAACCCACGAGTAGATAGTCGAGATGGCTCTTGTGACAGGACACGTAGATCAATGAACCTTCCTGGTTCTTTGATTTCAGTACTGTGAACTGCGATTCTCGCAGGTCTATCCCGTCAAAGATCGTGGCAAACAGCCACCTCAATACATAAAAGAGAAAATGATGGACCTGGATCCGTTGGTCGCCCGCTATTTCGTCGACAAAGGATTCGGCCTGCTTGCGCACCTTCCTTTCAGAGCCTGGATCTCTGTTCACGGCTCTGTCCACGGCTCTTTTCAGACGCGGGTCCTGTAGTACGCGCTCCTTTATTTCGGTCCGCGACAGTCTTTCCGGCCCCCTGTTTACGCGTATCCTGGCATTGATGGATGCAATGAGTTCTTGACGAACCTCAAAGGGGAGTTCCTCCCAAGACTTCTCCGAGCCGAATTCCTCGAATTGCCCCACAAGATATACCGGCTCGCCGATGAGCAGTTCCGGCACCGTCCACTTACGCAACGCGATCAGGATTCTCTTGAGAGGCCCCGGTTGATCCGGGTCACCGAGAAAGCTTTCCCAGAAGGGCCGAATGGTCCGGGGCTGCCTCCTGTCGTAAAGGATCGTCATGGGAACCACTGTGATGGACGCGGCCAGACGGCCCTGAAGGTCAAGGAGAACTCTGATGGGATCGACGTCCGGATGGATGTATCGCGCGCGTGAAGTCTTCTCATCGACCAAAAAAAGAACCCCCGCACCTCCGCGCTCCAAGATCTCCTTGAGAACGTGTTCGTCGACGGGCTCCGGATGAGCAAGATCGTGGAATACGTTTATAACCCTGTTTTTCCACACTTGGGCCAATTTGAGGAGCGACCCCGACTCCGCGGGGGAAACGCCGAATGCGAAAGACGGAAGCGGCAGGCCGAGTTGCCCGAATCGTATTCTGAGATAGTGCAGGTCATAAATGCTCCGGAATTTCATGGCATAGATGAGCGGCCCGGAACCGGCCAGGCTGCGCAGCTTGTCCTGGACGTAGTCGTCGATCACGACCCGAGATGACAGAACAGGCATTAGTTTTCGCAGAACCCAGGGAGGTTCCTGGTCGAGAACGCCTGGGACATGTCGAAAGCGACCGTCGCTCAAGTAATCGGGAACCGTCTTGACTTCGGAGAGGTTTTTCATAGATAGCTCCACTCACCTCCTGTTGCATTAATGGCGACCGGCCGCCTCGAAATGGGGTCTTGACCGAGGAGTGCCATTCAGATACTTATGAGATCCGTCGGAGAAGTCAAGCTCGACTTTAAGGCCCGGTCCCCGGAGGTAGTGCCGTGCGGCGGTCGCAATAGGCCAACATCTATGGAGATTATCGTTCCTTCGGGACAGCTGATGAACGTCACTTTTCCCTGCGGTGGGATGAAAACCGCGACTTTTCAAAAAGAAAGGTTCCAACCAGCTGATTTTGTGGTAATGTAATTTTTTTTTCGGGTGCGTGGAGAACATGAGTACAACGACACGATCCGTATTGCCCATTATTGCCCTGTGTGCACTCGTTGCGAACGCGCTTGTCTGCGCGCAGGCAGGAGCGGAAGACTATCTGGACTACTACGAGCAGGGCGAGTTTGCGCTGAGAGTTCAGAAATGGGACCGCGCCATAGATCTGTTTACGAAATCGATCAGCGACAATCCCAAGTTTTTTTTCGCGTACCACAACCGCGCGATTGCGTATTCTAAGAAGGGCGAGTACGACAAGAGCATAGAGGACCTCAAAAAGGCCGTTCAGCTGAATCCCGACTACCCGGATGCCTACGGTTTGATGGGCCTTGTCTATGAGATCAAGCAGGACTACGGGTCGGCCCTTAAGGTTTATCAAGCCGCATTGGCGAAGGAAAAACGCCCGCAGGTGCAGAATGTTCTCAAGAAATATATTGAAGACGTTCAAGGTAAGATAAAGATGAAATGAGCACGTTTTAACGAACGACGCGCTCCCCTGAGATCGGAGACCTGACCCGCACGTGAAAAATGTGGAGATTAGTGAGAGGCGAGTGCCGTGCCACCTCTCTGTGAGCGGCTGGACGAGACTCTTGGTCATACCGTCGCGTTTCCGTCATTTGCGGGTTGTTTTTGCATGGCACTGATGATAACATCAGGAAGATTATAGAATTTGACCGGTTGTTCCCGGCAAACTTGAGATGAAGGAGGGCTTTCGTATGCCGACGCTGGAAATCGAAGGGAGAACCTTTGACGTAGACGAGGACGGATTTCTTCAAGATCCGGATCTGTGGAACGAGGAAGTTGCGGCTCTTTTCGCAAAGACAGAGGGTATTCAGGAAATGACCGATGAGCACTGGAAAGTCGTTCATTACCTGCGCAATTACTACCTGGAGTTCAATATTGCTCCGATGATCCGAAAGGTCTGCAAAGACACGGGCTTCAAGCTGAAAAAGATCTACGAACTCTTTCCGTCCGGACCTGCCAAAGGCGCCTGTAAGGTCGCCGGGCTGCCCAAGCCCACAGGTTGTGTGTAATCTTTTGACCTGCAAACCCCAGGAGTGCGCCGTCGCCCACACAGGGCGTCACCTGGAAACAGGTTAAGCACTCCCGGGCCGTTCCTTCAGCATCACTTCCACAATCAACCGGAATCGGAGGCCTCCTCGGGGTCGCGTTTTGCTCCCAATAGGTGAGGCGATGAGGGTCCCGGAAGGCGGTGGTACGTTCTGACGACGGCCATGCCGGCCTTTCATGAAGCACTGTGACTGCTTTCCCGGGTTCTGCGCGGGACTGCGCTGTTCGCTACGACGGGAGCGGCCTGTGGGAAGGTTGAGGCACTGGGCTGGAATCAACGTGATCTTCAGAGCGCGTCACTTGAGAACAATGCCGTTGGCTTCGCCGCGTTGGGAGTGACCTTGGGGCGGGCAAGCATTAGACGTGTCCCGGATCCACGCTATCTGTTCGTGGTAGATCTTGCCGACGACGCGAAAATGTTGCTCGCGAGCGCGCGCAGGTTCTGTTGGAGCAGGGCCAAACGAGCTTGCGTTTCAAGCGCGACGGCCTGGGCCTGCGCGTCGCCGGAGAGTTGTTTCGCCGCGCGGGACAGTTGCTGCAGTCTTCTTTCCAAAACGCGCAGTTGGCGGCCGCAGTTGACCAGGTCGGTCTGTGGGACGGTGTTTATTTGACCGGCCGGATCAAAGAGGACCACGTTGAGTGAAGCGGTACGGATGCACCTGGCTACCTCCGCGAATCGACGTTGGATGTCGGCTTGCTGCTGAGCGAGTATCTGTTGCTTGATCGTAAACGCACTGGGGGTGGCCGTCGACGTGTTCACGGGGGTGGCCGCCGCGGTCCCGGTCGACTGTGCCTGCGCCGTCACCGGCGCGCATGCGATCGCAACGATTAGGCACACAAAGATGCTCAACCTCATGGTCAACCTCGCCTTTCCTCGGTCATAGGCAGCTTGAATCTTCCGGGGTCCGGGCACGACCGAATCTCTCCGTAGTTTGACATCCCGCCCAGAATTCGTGTCGCAGTGATCAGGACCGTCATGCACCGACGCTACTGCCTGAGCATCCCCATGTTTCGTTCCAGCACCGCCCTATTGATCCAGTACCCGGTCAGAGAAATGTAGTACTCTCCTTCGGACAGCGCGAGCTGACGTTCCGCGTCGAGAACCTCCACATAGGTCGCCACTTGCTCCTTGTACCGTTCTTGATTGATCCTGAAGTTCTCCTTGCGGAATTCGACGCCCTTCCGGTTGTCCTGGATATCGCTTTCCGAACGTTTCATGTCGAGATACGCGGTCTTCACTTGTTCCATGATCTGTTCCACGAGCAACTCTCGTGCAACAAACGATCGAGCCTGGTTTGCCCGCCTGTCGCTCACCGTGTCCCGACGTCGAAACATGTCGAAGGTCCATGTGAGGATACCCTGAAGGCGCCAGTCGTTGACCGCCTCGTGATCGAAGGTGTTCCAATCGTCGTTGAAGCGCGCCCCGTTTGCCTGGACCGCTACAGTGGGCAACAGATCGGACTTGGCGATGCGCACCAAGGCCATGGCCTGGTCCACCGAAATGTTCGCCTGTCTTATTTCGATCCTGTTTGCGGCCGCCGTGGCATAGATCCCGGGTATCTCGTACGGATTCGGTCGGTATTCAATGTCTTCAACCACATCGATGGGCGTTTCCTGGGGGTAGCGAAGAAGGAAATTGAGCGTCGCCTTGTACAGGCCGATGTCGGTCAGCGCCTGAGTCCTCTGCACGCGCGCCTGAGCCAGTTGACCTTCCGTGGCCAACACATCCACCTTGGGGACCACGCCCGCCCTGTAGAACTCACGAGTCTGGTTCCTCAACGCCTCAAGGGCCCGAATGGATCGCTCGGCAACAAAGAGCAGCCTCTGGGACTGAATCAGCTGGTAATAGGCCTGGTACACCTCAAGGATGAGATCCTGACGCGTCACTTCTACTTGGAGCGCGGAATAATCCACCCCGAGCTGTGCATACTTGTAGTTGTTGAGCAGCCTGCCGCCGGTGTACAAGGGCTGGGTCATGGTCGCGCTCATGGTGAAACCGCGGTACGGGTCCGTTCTGTACGGATAGTTCGAAAAGCTTGCGGGGGGGGTAAAGGCCGCAAGTCTGCGGCTGTCATGCGCGGAGGCGAGTGCGGATACGTTTCCCGGCTGCCGGTACTTGTATCCCGTAGCAGAATAGGTGAGGTCTATGGTGGGAAAGAAATCGGAGAACGCCTCGCGACGCTGGTACTCTTTCTCGTCCACCTGCAGTCGAGCATCGGCCATCGTCAGATTACGCGCGAGCGCGATCTGTACGGCCTGCGCCAGGTTAAGCGTGTTGCCGGCGGCTCGTTGTGTCTGATTGCGGCCCCCGGCGCCGAAGGACGTCGCCGGGACCAGCATCACAACGACCGCCGAGAGAGCCGCGACGCGCAATAATATCGCCGATGACCTTGAACCAACCATACCCCCGATCCTCCTGTATAGACACGGTCACAAAACCTTGGACCGAACACAACCAAATCACATTGCGACGACATCCGGAGAAGACCGACACGGTGTTGTTGTCCGGCAGGACCGCAGCCCCGATCCATCGGCCGGACTCTTCACCCGATCTTCCTGCGTGGCCGCAATAATCAAATCATCATCTTGGCAAACACCCGGGCATTTCCCACAAGATTTTCTATGGAAACCCTCTCGTTGGGCGCATGTGCCATTTGCAGCTGCTTTTCCCAGACAGCCGCAGGCAACCCTCTCTTGCGAAAAAAGGAGGCCACGGTTTGTCCGCCTATCCCGTGCGGCCGCGCCTGTACCCCGAAAACCTCCTGAACCGCCTGAGCCAATGCCCTTACCACGGCTGAATCGGCAGGGGTCGGCTCCGGAGCTTCCACTCTCATGTGTCCTTCGACGCGAACTCCCGCCCCGAATCTCTCGCCGATTCCGGCGGCAACCTGCTCCATCAGTTCCATCACCCGCGACAGATCCACTTCGGGAAGTATCCGACAGTCAAAATAGACCACGTCTTCCCCCGGGATCGTGTTCACGTTGGGAACGTTCGCATCCTTTCTCGTGGGTTCAAACGTACTTGTCGGCGGGTTGAAGAAAGGATTGCGCTCGGTGAAAGTCTCAGCAAGCACCCGGTCCACTTCCACCACAAGATGGGACACGGCCCGCAAGGAGTTTACGGCCTGGTCGGGCCGGCTGGCATGAGCTTGTTTCCCGAGCACCGTGAAACGCACTTGGAGAAGATGCTTCTCCGCTATTTCAATATGATCGCCCTGATCGTTGCCCGCGTCGGGCACGAGGATCAGATCCTCGGGTCGGAACATGTCCGGGCGCTCAGTCAAAACATAGTCCAGCCCATACCGGCTTCCGCATTCTTCATCGGAAACAAGGGCGAGTCCCACATTCAAACCGAACCCGCACGTCTCCTTGACCGCGCGGACCGCAAATATGCTCGCTGCTATCGCCTGTCCGTTATCCTCCACTCCCCGGCCGTACAGGAATCCGTTCTGCACGTGGGGCTGAAAAGGATCGTGCTCCCAGAGCTTCAGTTCACCGGGGGGCACCACGTCGATGTGTGAAAGTATCCACAGAGTTCGAGACGTGTCCCTTCCGTTGAACACGGCCAAGAGGTTCGGCCTTAACCCGTCCGGCACCCGGTCGTCCGGGGCGTGCACTTCCTCGATTCTATCCGGTCCGAGCGCGACCACCGCCTCTTTGACGACTTTGTACTTCTCCATCTCCCCCGTACCGTCGTTTTCCGGTCCCAACGCGGGTATGGAACAGATACGAGCGAGAAAGTCGACGCATTCGTCCTTCAGATCATCGAGTCTGGCGGCAACCTCGTGAAAGCTCACCTTCCCTCCAAAACAAGACACGTAGCTCTGACACTCTGCACAGATATTTCGCCCGGCATGTTACCGGAATTACTTGGTACCTGTCAAGCGAGAAAGCAGCGCACAAACGGTGAGGGGAAAAGTGTGTGAAGTCGACGCAGTCGATAGCGAGCCTGCAGGACCCGAGGTGACGTTGACGAATTTAATGTGTTCTGACACTATTCACCAAGCTGTACCCTTTAGTCTTGACCACCTTAGGAGCTTCATGGAAATTCCGGGATTGCGCATCCGTTCGCCGTTCACCATCCCGTCGGGCATTGTCACCACGGTCCCGACGGTGATCGCGCGAATCGCACGAGATATCCCCGAGATCGGGTTCCTCACGACCAAGACCATCAGTGTGGAACCACGAGAAGGCTACCGGGAGCCGATCCTCTACGAATATTATCCGGGTTGTTTTGTGAACGCGGTGGGTCTGGCAAATCCCGGTGCGAAGAACTTCCTGCAGGCCATGCAGCCGTTGTTGCCTTTGCACGAGAACAAACCCCTGCTGGTTTCCATCATGGGCACGAACGTGGAGGAATTCCTCCAATGCGCCCTGATACTGAATCCCATTGCCGACGCGTTTGAACTCAATCTCTCGTGCCCCCACGTGAAAGGCGCGGGGCAGAGCATCGGGTCGGATCCGAATGCCGTGCGATCCATTATCGGTCTGCTCAAGGAACGCATTGACAAACCCGTTATCCCCAAGCTCTCGCCGAATCTCGGCGATATTCCGGGGATGGCGAGGGTGTGCAAGGAAGCCGGCGCAGACGGCCTGTGCCTTATCAATACCGTCGGCCCGGGAACCGCGGCCGATGTGGACGGCAATCCCATTCTTACCAACACGGCCGGCGGTTTGTCGGGAGCGGGCATTTTGCCGGTCGGCATCAAGGCGGTCAGAGAAGCCGCGGCCGCGGTCGATCTTCCCATCATCGCCATGGGAGGCATCACGTGCGCGGATGACGTACTCGCGTACAAGCAGGCCGGCGCGAGCTATTTCGGGGTAGGGTCGGCTCTCGCGGACATGACCACGCCCCAAATAGTCTCCTTTTTTGGTGAATTGGGCCGGCCCTTGAGACAACGGCCCGAACAATTGTCGCCCCCCAAGTGTATTGCAACCGCGTCTCGAACGACATACGTGAAGACGACCGTGACGCGGAACGAACCATTCGGCCCGGACCTTTTCAAATTGTCTCTAGAAAGGGGACCTGCCTGCAATCCCGGACGATTCTTCTTTCTCCGTTTACCGGGAATCGGTGAAAAGCCGTTCTCGCCGGCCGGCGACCTTGAGCCTACGTACTTCGTGCGTGCCGTCGGCCCGTTTACACGGGCCCTTCAGAGTCTCAAACCGGGCGATTCAATCTTCATGAGGGGACCGTACGGTCAAGGCTTTCCCGAACCCGCCTCGGGGAGCCGTATCGTACTGGTTGCAGGAGGGACCGGCGCGGCCCCGATCTTGATGGCCCTGGCGCGATGGAAAGAGTTGGCCGTCCGAGCCTTCTTCGGATTCTCCGCGCCAATTGAGTCGTGGTTTCAGGATGAGATACGGGGGTCCAGGTCTGTGTCGAGCTCTGGGTCGTTGCACCCGGATGTCCGTGTTGTCATCGACTCCCCGGATCACGTGGGAGAGGTCGTGAGGGCCCTGGAGGAAGACGTCGTCTCGAACCCGGCCCTCTATACCGATTGCCGAGTCTTCGTGTGCGGGCCGGATCCCATGATGCGGGCTACGGTAAAGGCTTTGGAAAACAGGGTCCCACGCGGCAAGATCTTTCCGGCACGAGAGGACATCATGCGATGCGGAATCGGAATCTGCGGAAGCTGCGGAACCGGCACCGGTCTCAGGTCGTGTGTTGACGGTCCCGTCATGTGTGCGGAATGAAACCGAGTATATTGTTTCACAAACCTCCATGATCGGGGCGATCACAACTGAAGATGAAAATACCCTTTTGGGAAAGACCATGGCATCCTCATAGGTAAAGCATAAAACCGAAGAGGAGGTTGCCATGGCCCAAAAGGAAGATACCAGAGTAATAAGAGTATTGCACCCTGTTTGCTGCGGTTTGGATGTTCATAAGGAGAAGATCACCTGTTGTTTGATCACAGGTACGGCTACCGGTGAAAGGATTGACCACCGCGAATTCGGTGCCTTTACCCATGATTTGAGAGCCCTCAAGGAATGGTTGCTCGAGAACGAATGTCCGATTGTGGCCATGGAGAGCACCGGCGTGTACTGGCGTCCCGTCTTCAATGTGCTCGAAGATTCCGTCCAGGTGATTCTGGTTAATGCACGCCACACCAAGCATGTACCCGGTCGCAAGACCGACATGTCCGACAGTAAATGGCTCGCCGGTCTTTTGAGA
>JAVHLK010000045.1:526-38732 GCA_031082285.1 Desulfomonilaceae bacterium | reverse complement strand
CCATCTATGTTGCCTTCATCAAGGTTCGAATCAGGTCGACATAGGACATGTTCCCGGTGTCCAGCGATCCAGGATATGGGTAATGGTCAGGCGTATAGTAGGGTGTCTCGTAAGTGCGATCGTGTGAGTGGGTCAACCGTCCCTGCTTTGGCAGCGCCGGCCTCCGTGCCGATTTGGTGGGGGTCCCGCGTTCTGCGCGGGATGCCTACCCCGGGCACCCACAGGGGGGTGCCCCTACAAGAACACAGGGGACTCCGCAAGGATTCCACGCGTTTACTGAAACACGTAACCATATCCGTGAAATCCTGTACCTAGTACAACACGCCCACCTTGCGTCGCACATCCTCCATGGTCTTCACGGCAATCGCCCTCGCCTTTTCCGCCCCGTTGGCCAACACCGCTCTCACGTGTCCCGGATCCTTGACGAGTCGTTCCCGCTCCTGCCTGTGATCGCTGAAGTAGTCCCAGAGAATTCCGACCAGTTCCTTCTTGATCGCTCCATACGCTGCGCCGCCTTCTTCATAGAGCCTCAGCACTTCCGCGACGCGTTCTTTGGGCGCGAAGTGTCGATAGACCTGATACAGATTGCAGTTCTGAGGATCCTTGGGCTGGTCTACGGGGGTGGAGTCCGTCTTGATGCTCATCACCTTCTTCTTCAGGGTCTTCTCGTCGAGAAAGATCTCAATGGTATTGTCGTACGATTTCGACATCTTCTGGCCGTCGATTCCCGGCACGGTTGCCACGTCGTCACTGATTTCCCCCTCGGGTATGACAAAGGTCTCGCCAAAGATGTGGTTGAATTTCAGCGCGATATCCCTGGTGACCTCAATGTGCTGCTGCTGATCTCGCCCCACCGGCACGAGATTAGACTGGTACAGAAGAATGTCCGCGGCCATGAGCACCGGGTAGGCAAACAGGCCGTGGTTAGGCGAAATGCCCTTGGATATCTTGTCCTTGTAGGAGTGGCAACGCTCGAGGAGGCCCATCGGCGTGATGCATGTAAGAATCCAGGAAAGTTCGACCACTTCAGGGACATCCGACTGCACCCAGAAATAGCACCGGTCCGGGTCCAGTCCGAGAGCCATGAAGTCGGCAGCCGCTTCCAAGGTGCCTACGGAAAGCTTCTTGCTGTCGGTTACACTGGTGAGAGCATGAAGATTGACGATGAATACGAAGAGTTCCGACGTCTCCATGTACGAGATCATCGGCTTCATCATGCCGAGGTAATTGCCGATGTGCAACGATCCTGTGGGTTGGATGCCTGATAGGACTCTCAACGCGTAGTCTCCTTTCAAAAACGTTACTCGCCGTGCGAACGGAAGCTCTCCGAAAATGCCCACTCGAACCAGCCGATCTTATCCCGCCGACGAACGGCTTAGGATGCCTTACTTCGCCCTCCGGGTCAACCTCGACGAGTCACGAAATTTATCCGTACAAAGATCCGTATATGAGGGCGGCCGGCGATACCGACGTCAATCAACTTAACGGTTTGGAATGGTGAAGTTCGGTCGCGCTATGGTGGGCAACGGATCAGTGGGTGAGATTCCCTTTGATGGCTTCGGTCTGAAAATGAATGGCCAGGGGATCGATAATGTCGTCGAGTTTACCGGAAAGTACCTCTTCCAATCTGTAGAGCGTCAGGCCGATTCTGTGGTCGGTGACCCGATTCTGAGGGAAATTGTACGTCCTGATCCGTTCCGATCTGTCCCCGGAACCCACTTGGCTTTTTCGCTCCTTACTGATCTCGGAATCGCGTTCCTCTTCCATGATGTCGAGTAAGCGGGCCTTCAGTATTTTCAGTGCCTTGGCTTTGTTCTTGTGCTGGGATTTCTCGTCCTGACAGGTCACCACCAAATTGGTCGGCAGGTGCGTCACCCTTACCGCAGAATCGGTCGTGTTCACACTCTGGCCGCCCGGACCCGATGACCGGTACACGTCTATCTTCAGGTCCTTCGGGTCGATCGTCACCTCCACGTCGTCCGCTTCGGGCAGAACCGCGACCGTCACGGCCGACGTATGGATCCGTCCTTGCGACTCGGTCGTGGGAACGCGTTGAACCCGATGCACGCCGCGTTCGTACTTGAGTCGTGAGTACGCCCCATCCCCATGAACGAGGGCAATAACTTCCTTGAACCCCCCTGTGGCGCTTTCCGAAGAAGACATCATCTCCACTCGCCATCCTCGCGGCTCTGCGTACCGGCAGTAAGCCCTGAACAAATCCGCGGCAAAAAGCGCGGCTTCTTCCCCTCCGGTTCCCGCTCGTATTTCGAGGAAGGTGTTCTTAGAATCGTTCGGGTCCCTGGGCAGAAGCAGGAGGTTCAAATCTTGTTCAAGATGCGCACGTCGTTCCTCGAGTGCTCGGAGGTCTTCACGCGCCATGGCAACGAGTTCGGGGTCTTCGCCGTCTTCGACGATCTGGTCGAGGTCGTCCATTTCACTGATGACGCCCGTAAGCATTCGATAAGTCTTGATTATTTCATTCAGGTCCGACTGCTCTTTCGCGGCCTTCTTGAGCCGGACCGGATCCGAAACGACCTCCGGACGAGAAAGCTCCATATTGAGTTCCTCGTATCGTTTGTTGAGTTCTTCCAGTTTATCGAGTACGTGCATCGACGGTCAGCAAGCCGAGGATTCGGTCTCGGCCCACGTCTCCTCTTTTTCCAGAGTCTTCCTCAGCGCGACAAGGGCGACCTCGATCTGATCGTCACTGGGCTCTCTCGTCGTAAGTTTCTGAAGCCACAACCCGGGCAAGAGCAGGAAATTGAGCACCGGATTGTTGAATCGGTCTCCCAATCGAATGATCTCGTACGAGCATCCTGCTATGGGTACCATAAGCACGATCTTCACCAGAATGAAGAAGACGTTGGTAACGATCTTGTTGCCGAACAGGTCTTTGGGAAGAAGCGGGAATACCGCGGTGAAGAGAAAAATGCTGAGTACAAGTACCAACAGGAGAAAAGCCGTTCCGCACCGGGCATGCAATGTGGGGTACTTTCTGGCGTTTTCCACGGTCAATTCCTCGCCCTTTTCATACGCGTGAATCGACTTGTGTTCGGCACCGTGGTACTGGAATACCCGACGAATCTCCCCGATCAGGGAAATGACGAGAATGTACCCGACGAATATGGTCACCTTAATGATGCCGTCTATCACATGGAACCAGACGCTGCGCACGCCGAGATCCGTACCGGCCAACGCACCCATGCCCAGCGTTGCCAGGTGCGGGATAACCACGAACAACAGCATGGCGCCGGCCAAGGCGAGGGCGATGGTGCCTCCCAGGGCCCAGGGGCCCAGTTTCTCCTCTTCCTCGTCCAGGGCTTCCTGAGCCGAATACGTCAACGCCTGAATCCCGTTGTAAAGTGCTTCATAGAGCACGATACACCCTCTCAGGAGAGGCTTCTTGAGAATCGGCCACTTCTCCATAGGCGAGTACCATCGGTCCTCACGAACCGATAAGTCACCGCAGGCCTTACGAACCACCACGGTCAAGGTCTTGGGGGCCCTCATCATAATGCCTTCGATGACGGCCTGGCCGCCGACCTTTATCAGCGGTTTGTCTTCAGAAGAATTGTGAGCAATCAGCATACGCAGGCTTCCATTTCGCGGGACTGCGTGCCCCGCATTTCGCCCCTACGGAGTAACCGTGGACGTTGGATCGGGTGTGTGGGCCTTATTGAGAGGCCGCACCATGTGCCGTGGCTATTGTTTTGGGGCCGCGGTCTTTTCTTTCTTGGCCCTCGGCTTCGAAGCCTTGGCGGGTTTGGCTGCCGCCTGGGCTTTCTTTGAGGTCTTGGCGGGCTTCTTCCCGGTTGCCACGGGTTTGTCGCCGTATTTCTTCATGAATCGCTCGACTCTTCCCGCGCTGTCAACGAGCTTTTGCTTTCCTGTAAAGAAGGGGTGACATGACGAGCATATTTCGAGTTTGTATTCCGGTTGTGTCGAGCGTGTATGGATCTCCGCGCCGCACGCGCATCTGAAGACCGATTCCTGAAATTTCGGGTGAACGTCCTTTTTCATTCCCTTTCCTCCGTCACTAACCTTAAACAATATATATTAGCACGCGCCGCCGGCCAAGTGAACACAAAACTGCGCCGGCCGACCGGGACTCCCGCTCCGACCCCGTGAAGGTCTATCTATTCATAATTTCCAGGAACTCTCGGTTGGAGTCCGTCTGCATGATCTTATCCAGAAGGAATTCCATGGCATCGACCGAATTCATGTCGGCAAGAAGCTTTCTGAGGAGCCAGATTCTCTGGAGATCCTGTTGGCTCAGCAGCAACTCTTCCTTCCTGGTTCCCGATCGGTTGATATCAATACACGGGAAGATGCGGCGCTCAAGGAGTCTCCTGTCCAGGTGGATTTCCAAATTGCCCGTTCCCTTGAACTCCTCGTAAATCACCTCGTCCATTTTGCTCCCGGTGTCGACGAGTGCCGTTGCGATAATGGTCAGGCTTCCGCCTTCCTCGATGTTGCGGGCCGCACCGAAGAACCGCTTGGGGCGGTGCAGCGCGTTGGAGTCCACGCCGCCTGAAAGGATCTTTCCACTTGGGGGCACGACGGTATTGTGCGCCCGAGCAAGTCGAGTGATGCTGTCCAAGAGAATGACGACATCCCGCTTATGCTCCACGAGGCGTTTGGCCTTTTCGATCACCATGTCGGCGACCTGAACATGCCTTTGCGCGGGTTCGTCGAACGTGGAGGAAATCACCTCTCCCCTCACCGACCGCTGCATGTCGGTCACTTCTTCCGGACGCTCGTCAATGAGAAGAACGATCAAGTAGGCGTCCGGTCTGTTCATGGTAATACTGTTGGCAATCTGCTGGAGCAGCACGGTCTTCCCCGCCTTCGGGGGGGACACGATGAGCGCCCGTTGCCCCAAACCGATCGGTGTGAGCAGATCCATTATCCGCATGGAGTACTGCGTGGGACCGATCTCCAGTTGCAATTTTTCGTCCGGATACAGAGGCGTGAGGTTATCGAAGAGAACCTTGTCTCGCGTCGCGTCGGGGTCTTCACTGTTGATGGCTTCAACCTTGAGCAACGCGAAATAGCGCTCGGTGTCCTTGGGCGGACGAATGTACCCCGCGATGGTGTCCCCGGTTCGCATATTGAAACGCCTGATCTGACTCGGAGACACGTAGATGTCGTCAGGTCCCGGCAAGTAGTTGTAGTCCGGAGCCCTGAGAAAGCCGAATCCGTCGGGAAGGGTTTCCAGGACACCCTCGCCCCTGATGGGGGCCTCTTTCTCGTTAGCCTGGTGCGCCTGAAGTATGGCAAAGATGAGCTCCTGCTTGCGCATGCTGCTTGCCCCTTCGACGTCGAGGGAATTGGCTATGGACAGGAGTTCGCTGACCTTCTTTTCCTTCAATTCTGCTACATCCATGAGGTCTCCTACATCTGTTTAGCGTGCAATAAGGATTTTGAGATCTCTGGGGTTATCTTTGAAGTTCTTTTCAAGGACGGGTCAATTGATCTAGACGAGTCGCTTCACTTCGTTACGACCCCGAACCCAACAGTGATATTCCTCGGTGGGAATGGATGCTCCTGGCAGGGAGTTCTCAATAGTGGCCAATACTTGTAATTGTAATAATCAACGCATGTCGGTCTGTCAAGTCTTTTGTTTCAATCCGGGACTCAGTGCGGACGGTTTTCGCGATCCGCGGTCTCCCCTCTCCTCTGCTTCAAGGTGAACCGCGGCGGGCATTATCTCTTGATAAGCGACCCGTTCGGTGTAATATGCGTCTCATGAGCCAACTTGTTCTCCCTCTGAGCACGCCGCCCCGGTTCACCTTCGAGAACCTTGTGGTGCACGACGGAATCCAGGAGGCCGTGTTGACCATACGGTCCGTGTACGGCTCATTGCAACGACCCGCGCCGTCGCTGTATCTCTATGGTACTCACGGTACCGGCAAGACGCACATCCTCAAAGCCCTTACGGATCTGCTGATCCGTGAAGCAAGAGGCCTCCACTGCACCGTACTCACCATCGAGCCGGTCGGCCTGCCGCCCAGTTTTCCTGATTTGCGGCGGTCCATTGCGGAGGATCCTCCCGACGGACGATCGTTGTTCGCCGCGGCGATCGATGACGTACATCTGATTCAGGGCGAAGATGCCGGACATTTGTGGAATCTTTCCAACAAGTTGACCCGCACCGGCGCTCCCCTTCTCATGGGATCGAGAACACCTCTCGAAGAGACGTTCACGGACAACCCGCACTTGCAGTCTCGCATCAAATCGGGATTGGTCTTCCGGCTTGAACCTCCGGAAGACGCGATACGCATGGTGATTGTGGATAAACTTGCCCGAGACAGGAACGTGCGCGTTTCTCGGGAGGTCATACACTACTTGATCAGCCGGAAATCCAGGAACATCAAAGAACTGGACGGCATCCTCGATGCACTGGACCACGCGTCCTTGAAACTCAAGAGGCGAATCACCGTGCCCCTCATTAAGGTGTTGGAAGACGAAGGGACCATCTGATCGCGGCCCCGCGCAGGGCAATCCTTTTGGAGTGACCGGTTACGGTCTCGGGAGTGATGGGTTCCGCACGGAAGTCGTTACCGGGAAATAGTGACGTACGTTCGGCAAGCCGTCGCCGCACGAGTGACGCGCGGTGAATTTCACGGCCGGCTCGACCCGGTTCCTCAACGGTCTTGCAGGTCGCTCCGGTCATTGTGAGGAGCGCAGCGACGTTCAGCCCTCACATGGATTTCGCTCGTGAAAGAACTGTCTTGATCTCAAGGCCCGAACAGTATACAGAATGCACGTTTGCGTGAAATGGCCGGAGTGAACCTCGGATTGGGCCGACCAAATGACTGCTGTGATTTCAAATCTTTCTCGCCTCCATTTGTGTCTCGCCTTTGCGGGCCTGTTGGGGTTGTCATCCCTTTTCTGGTCCACTGTGGAAGACCCCAACAAAGCTCTGGAAACATTTTCTCGGCTTTTTCTGACTCAAGACGCGGCCGGCATTACACAAATCATCCATCCGGATATCAGATCGGGAAAAGAGATCCGCACCGAGGACGTGGAACAGTTTCTCGAACGCTGCCGCAGCAGTGAGCTATCCTTGCGCAGTATGACGATTGACGATCGTTTCAAGTCCGAGGACGGATCCTCCGAACGCATCATGTCCACATTCACCTTTCACGGCCCCGCGCCGACGGACGAGTTCCGCGGTCCCGGCACGTTCACGATGGTTCTGTTGTGGGTGTTGGAAGACGGCAAGTGGTGGCTGGAACGCCCCATGTCCATGGAGTATGTGTTGGAATCCACGGCCGTCTTTCCTACCCCGAGACAGGAAGAATTGGCGCTGCGGTTTGAGACCGCGCTCGCCGTATTGGACAGGATCGGATTGGAAAGCCCGTCGAGCGGTTCTCTGGGCACGCGGCAGACCACGGGATCGGCAGTGTCCGAATTCAAGGAGTTGGAGAAACTTCACCCGAAAGAGAGGGGTCCCAAAGGCGTGCACGGCACGGCATACGGCGTTCAGGTGCTTCTGCGAGCCGCGAGCCGTCCCACCGCGGGGCTCGGTGAACTCTATCACGGAGACTTCAAGGCCGGCCCGTCGGATAATAGGCGACCCGTGCCGTGGGATATGTTTCGCGACTATGCCCGGGCCGCAATCAGCTATGGTAAGACCCTGGAACAAAGGGGAAGCAGAGCAAAGGCCGAAGGGGTGTACCGCAAAGTGATCTCCTTGGGTAGGCGGTTCATCGAGGAGTCGAGCGGGTATCAGTACTACCTATGGGGCTTGACATTCGAGAAGCTGGG
This sequence comes from Desulfomonilaceae bacterium, assembly GCA_031082285.1. Taxonomy (GTDB): domain Bacteria; phylum Desulfobacterota; class Desulfomonilia; order Desulfomonilales; family Desulfomonilaceae; genus JAVHLK01. The sequence continues at coordinate 30,959 of JAVHLK010000045.1, read as the reverse complement.
CGCTGAGGAACTGGCTCGGGTGCTGCCGGCGAATGCGTCGTCCGAAAAACGGGCGGCACAGGATCTGGCCAACCTGGCCTCTCGGCGTATCGACCTCCTCCAGACCGCGATCAACTGCCTCGACGATCTTGTTGATTACAACTCCTTGAAGGCGGCAATCACGGCCGCCGGCGGTACGGGGAAAGGGCGTTTCAGTGAGTGGGGGATCAATACGCTCACCATCCTGGCTGAAAAAGGTGCTCCGGCACGTCCTTCGGTGGTCCAAAGCGCGGGCGTCGCGGTCATGGTCAGGAACTCCGGCATGCAGAGGATCGCTTCCGATGCGTTGCAACAATTGGCCTCTCGTTCTCCATCCGAGGTCAAGTCATTTATCGAGTATCAGCGCCGATGGGTCAAAGAGCATCGCGTGTACGGCACCGTGCAATCGTTTCGGTGACGACGATTTGACCGCCGTCGAGGGTTCCACAATGGCAAAGGTTAAGATCAAAGGTCGCGAGGTGTTGGCGGATATCCGTTCCGGAATGGACGACGCCGGGTTGATGCAGAAGTACGGCCTCTCGTCCAAAGGCATCATCCAGCTCATGGGCAGACTTGTGTCGGCCGGCTTGTTGACGCCGGCGGAGCTTGCGGAACGGAGGTCGCTTGCCAAGACGGTCTACTTCCCCGTGTTTAAGTGCGCGGAGTGCGGTGAAATCCATTACTCGAGATTCGATATCTGTCCGACGTGCGGCGCGATAATGCAACAATTGAACAAATAGATGCTTCTCTATGCTACAATCGGCTGTGAAGGACTTTTTCCACCAGAGTGAGGCATCGTACGAGGCGGACACCGCGTCGGCATGGGCATACCGACGCGGTGAGCCTCTTGGTATGGGGGATTTGCGGAATTGAATTCTCCGAGACCCATCAGCGCGGCGGCTCTCGTCACCGATATCCGTTCCGGTATGACGGAAGCCGAACTCATGGCCAAGTACGGCATATCCAGGAAGTACCTAACCAAAGCCTTGCGAAGGCTCGTTTCACTCAAAGCCGTTCCTCACTCGGAACTCTACGAGAGATCTCCGACGTACCGGAAATCCTGTGATGACATTCAGAATCGACGCAGGCCGAGAGTGGATGTCTCCATCCCTCTTCCCATATATTGCGTTGAATCGGCTCGAGAAGGACTCATACGCGATATCTCGGAGACAGGCTTCCGAGTGGCCGGCATTCCGTCGAGAATCGGGGTAGTCAGAACCTTTCAGCTCTCGGTGGAGATGTTTATCGGGTTCGACCCACTCCTGCTCATCGCCGAATGCGTGTGGGAGGAAACCAGGGGGGCCGCCGTGCGCTACCCCGTGGCGGGATACGACATTAAGTATGTGAGTGAGGCCGATCTGGAAGCTCTGAGGAAATTAGTGCAGCTGCTTCTGCTCAGCAAATCGGGGGAATGGAAGACCTTACGGTGAGCGGGCCGCACTCCGGGTCGACCTTCTTCAGCAGAACGCGGGATATCACGCGTTGCAAAGACATCATGGGCGTTGTCATTGCAATGGCGAAGCCGCAGCAATCTGGAAAGGTTAAGAATACGTGACGGTACTTATGCCACAGAGCACTCAGGATGACGATGACTCGGGAACTCCTGCTCGAATTGCCGCGGCCTTGGTCTGGAGTTCTCTTGCCTCCTCCCGTCTTCCGCTCATTTGGCAGACTTCGGCGAGTGCTTCAAGGGCACGGGCGACCTTTGGATGGTCTTTGCCCAAGTTTCTCTCCCATATGAGCAAGGCCCTCCTGAAACAAGATTCGGCTCTCGAGTAATGACCCTGCGCACGGAGGAGAATGCCGGAAAGCTGCAGGTTGGCGGCATAACTGCTCCAAAACTGCTCGGGCATGATCATTTGAGAACTGTCCTGAAAAGCCGCGATGATGCCGCTGATCCGCCCTCCGGAATCTCGGGTTCCCATGAGCGTATTCACGACGGGAATAGGCACCGCGTTCCTGGAAATGAGCACGTACTTCGACGAAACGGGCACAAATTCGGATTTCAAGTGCATAATGGAAAGGGGGTCCTCAACGATCCGTCCCGTCTCTTCGTCTCTCAACACGTACACCTCGGACAAGTGTTTTCCAATCGCCTCGGCCCGTGTCCACCCCGTCAGCGACTCGGCAACGGGACTCATGCTTCTGATAATGCCGTCTCCGTCGGCAAGAATCACCGCGCCCCCAAGGATGTCCAGTGTAGCGGCAAAGAACTCGGAGTCCTCCCTGAGTCTTGTCTCCTCTCCGTGCCTGAAGAGAGCGACCTCAATAGACGCCCTCAGATCTTCTTCGGAAAACGGCTTGACGATGTACCCGAGCGGGTATGTGAGCTTTGCCCGTTGAAGCGTACGTGCGTCGGCATGAGCCGTGAGGTACACCACGGGGATGTTGTGATGCTCTCGAATATCTCGAGCGGCATCAATACCGTCCATCTCGCCCGTCAGCTTCACGTCCATCAACACCAGATCCGGCAAGGTCTTTGCCGCCAGTTCCACCGCCTCCTCGGCGCCGGCCGCGATGCCGGAAACCATGTACCCCAAGTCAATCAACCTGGTCTGAAGTTCCATGGCAACAACGATTTCGTCCTCCACGACCATTATCTTTGCAGGCGGCATTTCCTCGAGCCTCCTCGCGTCTCATTCGGAACCGGAAATCCACCGAAGACAGGCAGACTGTGCGATAATCTCACACTACATGACGCCGCCGGCCGTGTCAAAGAATTAGAGGGTGGAGAATATCGACCGGGTAGCTCCTGTAGTGCGTCGGACCTTACCCGGACGTAACGTGGGCGGTCTTGCCGGCACGGCGGTCCCACCGCGCGGGACACGGAATCTTACCCCTCTCGTCTGTGCCCTCAGAATCGTTGTGTGAAACGAGGACCCTCCCGGTACGACACGATGCGCGGCGAAAGCTCAGTCACACTGTGCGGCTGCTTCTCGGCAACTCATGAACGCGAGGTCTCTCGGGATGGCTCGAAAACCAGTGCCTGCCTCTGACGCACTATCATTTTTTCCAGTTTTCTCTTGTTCATCCATCGTTTTATCAGACCTACCGCGACGAGCACCCCTCCGACCAATGCCGTCACGGGACCTCCGGCGGTTGAGACGCGGTGCCAGATTTCGTACGAACGTTGCGCCGAACCATGGCGGCCCAACGCGCGATCCAGCGCGAGATCGCCGAACCATAGGGAGTCAATGTAAGGCCACATAAGATACAGAACCGTCCCCGCAAAAAGAGCGACCACACCCAGGCCGACCAGCCACCGGTGGGAGGTGCTCTCCATAAGCATGAGGAGTCTTTCACTCTCTTCCCGAGCTTTCCGCTGCTCGCGCAGACGACGCAACTGAATCTTTCGTTCCCGGGAATCTCTCGGAACGTCGCGCGCCTTCTTTTCCACGGGCACCAGGGCATGATCCGCGGGAATCGAGCTCCCCGCATGCGAAGGATCAAGGTACCCTGCCTGAGCCAATTTTCGGAACACCGTCTGCAAATTTTGTGGGGACAGCCGATACTTTGCCATGAGCTCCGACTCGTCCATGCCTGCTCGAATATCTGCAAGGATCTCTTTGGTGCTGACTTTGCCTTTTGATTCCGGCATGGTGTGTCCGTCTCGAGTTGATACGGCGACAATGACCGAAAGGTCATGTTGCTCTGAAGTCCCAGATATTCTCTGCTGCGTTTCCGCCACGGCAGGGTTGATTATAGGCATTTCAAGGATGAAGATCAATCCGGCGCGGGCTTTCGTGGTTTCGAGTGCCGGTCGAGAGACGATTGCGTGTCGCAAGAACGCAATTGCAATAGAGGACCGTGTGTAATAAGATTCCTGCCCATGCACAAATCCCGTAAGACTTTGTTTTGTCTCATCTTTACATTAGTCGCAGCAACCGTAGTCTATCTCGTTGCACACTGGAGCGCACTCACGAGCCCGTACGTGATCAACGACGATGTCCGTCAACAGATCTACTGGATGCAATCCTGGACTGACCCTGAACTCTTCCGGGACGATCCCCTGAGCCGTTATGCGCGATACTACGTACCTTGGGGGGTGCAAGCGGTGTATGCCATCGGCTCTCAGGTCATGAATCCCGTTCAGCTGACCAAGGTCGTCACCGCGGTACTCTTCGTGGTAACGGCAGGGTTTCTCTTCGGCCTGGGCCGTCTCTTCAAGGACGACCTTACGGGTGTTCTTACCGTATGCGTCTTCTTCCTTTTCGGCACCTTCCTGGACAGAATGGCCGGAGGCCTTTCTCGAGGTTTCGTGTATCCTCTCATGGCCGGGTATGCCTACTTCCTCGGCAGAGACAACATTACGCACGCCGGCATAGTGCTTCTCCTGCTGTCACTCTTCAATCCCTATGCATTCCTTGTCTGTCTGGCGACTCACGTCATTTTCATCGCTCATGGATATGCGAACACTTTACTTGCTCGTCCGGCCGCGCAGCCGTCCACTCCCTCGGGGACACGCGAGGCCGGTCATCCGGGTTGTCTTCATGTCTCAGCGAACACCCCTTGTGCAACCCGACCGGAAACCGCGGGAAGGCTGAAGACCGGACTGCCGGTTTCCTTGAGTACTCTTGCCGCCGCGGCTCCGGTAGTTCTGGGAGTCGCGTTGGTCGCGCTCAAGTACGCGGTGTTCACCTCCACAGAGTTCGGAGATGTCGTCACTCTGTCCGACATGTCGGGCAGAATCGAGTACACCGATTCCGGCCGGTACGGCATCATTCCGGTTCCGTCCATCTGGTACGATCTGGTTGTCAGTCCATGGATTCCGGAACTGGTGTATTCCAGTTGGGAGGTGCCGATAGGAGTTCTCATATTCGTCTCGACGCTCGCCGCAGCGGTCTGGGCTCTCAGGCAGGACACCCGGGTTGTCGACCTCACCGGTTTCCGAGTGTTTTTCTATCTCCTTACGGCTTCCGTCCTACTCTACGCGGCGGCACGCGTCATGCTCATGAAGATGTTCCTCCCCAGCAGGTACCTGGAGTTTTCAATCGGCGTGTTCTATTGCGTGTTGATAGCCGTGTGCATGAGAATTGCGATCGAGCGTTTCAGCCTGGGACGAACCGCGATAGCCCTGATTGCGGCCGGCATGGTTGCCGGCGGCGCGGTTCGCCTTCACAATGTGGGTCTATGGGACTACTCGGATGGTGCGGACCTCTACCGGTTCATGCGATCGACGCCCAAGACCGCACTCATTGCAGGGCATCCGGCCGTGATGGACAATATTACCACCTTTGGCACGCGAAAGGCCTTCGTTACATACGAGATGTCCCACACCTGGTACAAGCGGTATTGGAACGACATCCGGTCGAAGACGTTCGACTTCTTTCGCGCCTATTACTCGGAAGACCCCGATCTCGTGAGAGAGTTTTCCCGGAAGTACGGGATCGATTACCTGGTGGTTCGGGAAGAGGATTTCGAGCCGCAGGTCACCCAAGGCAAGTCGGTCTATTTCGAGCCGTTTGGAAGTTATATCGAGGACCTCGTGAAAGGGCGGTCGAATTTCGCCGTGCTCGACGCAAAGGAATTTCCCCCTGTCTTTCGAGACAACCGCATCAGAATCTTTCAGGTCAGGTGAATTCGGGACGGGCGAGCATCCATTGACTCTTTCGGGAGAATGAAAACTGCACGCATGTCAATCGAGGAACACGGCTCCGCGTCGCGGTCTTGGTTGTTGCCCTTCTCGTTCCCAGGCTCCGCCTGGGAATGCCTATCCGTCCCGCGGGATCTGCGTCCCGGAGTTCGCGTGGACTTTCATGGTCCGTTGTGATCGCCCCGATCATGGGGGGTCAGGAAATGGCGAACTTGGTGTTGACCATAACGATAGTTCCAGGACTACTCGCCGCCGTAGAAAACGGACCAAAGGTCGAGGTCGAGCCACATGACGATCACCACAATCAGCAGGAATATGTTCAACAAGAACAGTACCTTGGCCGTTACGTCGAGGCTCATGAACCAGGCATAAACGTAGCGAAGGATTTGACGACTCGCCCAATAGATCCACGCGGCGAGCAGGCGGACGAGTTTGAAAAGGGCCTTTGCAATGGCCTTCAGCGCTGAAAGCAACCAACCTGCCGCCACATGCGCCGCATGTGCAAGCCGGGATCGGGCACTGTCGTTTTGCATGCTGTTCGCTCTCACTTCCCAGGCGGCACCGCATTTGCTCCGACAAGTGCCGGCCTAGTAAAGTATTAGGGTTTCACCGTGTTTGAGGGCGACGAACTCATCTTCCGCGAGCCGGTACGACTCTCTTGCCTTCGCCAACTCCCTGGGTGGTTCGTCCAACGGCTCGTCGGTGAGCGGGAAGGTTCCCCAGTGTACACCGACCGATTTCTTGGAGCCTACATCCAGATGAACTCGGACCGCCTCGCTCGGAGACATGTGATGATACTTCATGAACCACCTCGGCTCATACGCGCCGATGGGTATGACCGACAGATCAAAAGGCCCGAGCCTCTCTCCGATCTCTTTGAAGACCGGTTTGTAGCCTGAATCTCCGGCAAAGAAGAAGCTGAAATCCTGCCCTTTGACCACCCAGCCCGCCCAGAGTGTCCGGTTTCGGGAAATCAGCCCCCTCTTGCTCCAGTGATGAACCGGAACCGCTATGATTTCCAGACCGTCCTCGTTGCGGCCTTCCCACCAATCCAATTCGAACACCCGTTTGATGCCCAGGCCGTCAAACCATGCCTTGAGCCCCAAAGGCACGTAAAAGGTCGTGCGGTCGCCGCCGGGTCGCTCGATCAGGCGACGGACGGTCGGCGTATCGAGTGAATCGTAATGGTCATGAGAGATGACCACGATGTCCACATGAGGAAGATCCTCCAGGGACAGTCCCGGCGGCACGACCCTCTTGGGGCCGATCCAACTGACGGGTGAGGCCCGGTCCGAGAAATGGGGATCCGTCAGAATGTTCTTCCCCTCCATCTGAACCAATACGGTGGCATGACCGATCCAGGTGAGCGTGGCGTGCTCGCGGTTACTCTTGAGAAAACTTGGGTCGTTTTTCGCCATAGGGAAGGTGAACGATTCCGGATTCGGCAAGTCCATCCAGAATCTGTCCCAGCGCCACTTAAGGAACCCCAGGAAACCGGGTTCCACGTTCTTATGAATATTCCGGAATCCGTCGCGGGTGTGATGAGCTTTCATCGAATCCTGCGCGTTCGCATAAGAGATCTTCCAGAGCAACACCGCAGCACAGACAACAAGAATTTTGGTCAGACGAAGATCGAGTGAAACATTGAACATCCTGTCCTTCCCACTGTCCCGGTTACCGTATACGGATAGTACCAATTGCAGACGGAGTACACAAGACCCGATGCCGATAAGTCGAGTAACTCGCATTGTCCGGCCGACGTCTCGATGGGGCTGAGCGTTGGTCTTCGCTCGGTCGTCGAAACGATGAAGCCCGCGCGCATCCTCCCACCGCCGACGGAGAGTAGCCCCTGCTTGGACCCTTGGAAAATCCACGATCGGTTACTTCTTGCCCGCGTTCACATGAACTGGTATCGTAAAACCCGAGTCGGCGAGTCGGTCGATCCAGGACCCTCGATCTCAAGAGAAGAAGCCCATCGACATTCAACCGAAAGAGACTACATTCTTGTAAGGCGTCGAAGTCGACGGATCCGAGCGTAAGACGGAATGGTCGACGGACCGTACGTGTTCGGCACGGGGAGACTTACGATGGCAAAGCGCCAGATCAGAATTCGACAGGCCATCGCCGACGTGAGGTCGGGACTGAGCGAGACCGAGCTTATGGAGAAGTATCAGTTGGCGGCCAAAGGGCTTCAAAGCCTGCTGACGAAGCTGGCTGCATCGCAACTGATTTCCGGGGAGGAACTGGAGCACTACTTGCCGGGATTCATGCAGTCCGCATCGCTCTCTGAGGAACCGGGTCACGGCGGAGTGGATGAGTGGAAGATACGAAGAGCACGGCCGGGTGAGAGTACGGGGCAAGTCATTCGAGCCGTGGACGCGATTGCAGACATCAGGGCCGGCATGCCCGATTCCGAACTCATGGAGAAATATCGCCTCTCCTCAAAAGGGTTGCAGGATTTGTTCGAACAACTGGTCAAAGCCAAGCTCGTCGCTCCCACCGAAATTGAGAGGCGCATGCCCTCCGTGGATAAGACAGTCGATCTGCGCGACTTCATGACCGACATGGACTGGGACGAACTTCTGGAGGAACCTGAAGAGGAGATCCCAGCCGTCTGGACGTGCCCGTCGTGCGGCGCGTCCAAGGACACGGAGTACAAGGTGTGCCCGGAGTGCGGGCATGGTGCGCCGGCCGGGCATCCGCGTGGGAAAAGGAAATCCGACGCGAAGGAACGGGAAAGACCCGTCGATGTCGGCCAGGTGTTGAAGGACGTGCAAGCGGGCCTCACCGACTCCGAACTGATGCACAAGCACAAGATTCCATACGAAAGACTCGATCGTGTTTTTCGTCAACTGCTCGAATCCGGCGCGGTAACTCGCGGTGAGCTGTATGGCCGATCTTCCCTTTTCCTCGATACTGTAACGGTAGATGCCGCCCACGATGAATCGGCCCACTATCTCGCGTTCCCGGTTCCCATATCCGACGCGATGGATCCCGGCATCGTGGGAAGACTCCGCAATGTGGGAGAGCGGACCGTGGGCGTGGTGGGGATAGATACCCGGGTCGGCGAGGAGAGATCGTTCGTGGTATATCCCGAGAAGTTCGTCGAGATTGACCCTATCACCTTCGACGCTGAGTGTCGCCGGCTCGTCAAGGAACCCGAGGGGAGCTACGCGGGATTTGAGATTACCTACATTTCGGACAAGGATCGAGCACGTCTCGAGCAATTGGTCCGCTCGATGACTTTCGGTGAGTGAACCGAACGTCCGCGTCCTCGCAGCGACGCGTTTGATGAGTCTTCCCGTCGTAAGAGCAGATGGCTGCTACGGAACAATGCGACGCCGAGCATGGGGTTTCCTGTTCTCCATCCCCCAGGCGTCCACCGCAAAAGGACTGAACCCCATAACTCCTACGTGGGCCGTTACCCTTGATGGTGCTTCGTGGAGCGGCCGGCCGGATACTTCAGAATTCGGTCCTCAACTCGGTCTGAAAAGCGAACAGGGGATCGATATCCCTTCCCGCGCCCACGACCGCGCCCACCGCGTCGGGTGGAGACTGCGGAACGGTTCCGCCGTTTCTCTTGTACACGGCAACCGTATTGGGGCACGCGTAGGACCACCAGTTCCCCGGCTTCCAGAGTGCGAACACATTCCTCAAGGTGAAATTCTCCAGGAGCTTCCAATCGAACCCCAGGTCCACTTCCCAGCCGACTTCATTCGCATGATCGGGAACGGCTCTAAGTCCCGGAACCGGTGGGTCGAATCCCGCCAGACCCTGCTGCTGTGCGATGGTGTTGTTGGTGAAACGCGCCACGGTGTGCGAATAATCTCCACCGAGGACAAATGCGTTCGGCTGATCTCTCCATGCCCGGGAGTAGACCGCCCAGAGGTTGAGGTTGGCCGCCACCGCGTAGTCCAGTCTCAGGCCTGCGTGATGCAGATTCACCGGCTGCCCGTCGCCGCTTGCATTCCACCCCGTACCGGAGCCGTACATGTGGTACATGAGAAACGCCCAGTTCCGCATGACGCAGTTGTTGAGGCCGGTCGAGGCGCGGGCCGAGTCTTCGTCGTCCTTCCTGGTGGACGGGTCGTCGCCGGTGGATCGGGCGTACGACAACGTAACGATGGCCGGACTCAACACAACCCCTGTCTCAATCCCGTACAGCCACGCTATATTGTCGGTGCCCAGTGCCTGTATGCGTCTTCCCGCACGTACCACGGTCGTGCCCGACCCGGAACGATAGTGGGAGTATTGGTCTATCTCACCGTTGAAAAAGAACCAACCGTTTAAGTACTTCAGAGCGAGCGTGAGTTCATAGACCAGCCGATCGGGGCGAGGCCTTACCACCTGTGTCAAGTCCCCCGGCGCTCCGGTGGTGAAATTCCGACCGTCAACGTGCTGGGATGAGATATCCTTGTACGCGGTCGAGCTGAATTCCAGCGTAAGGGGACCGCACGAGTACTTCAGGTCCCCATACACTCCCCCCAGATAATTCCGGTCGTCGTCTCTGCGGTACGTGGCGTTTGTCCCCGAATCCCTTGGGTACTGGTTCCAATTGGTTGCGGCACGGCCGAAATAGGTGCCGAAACCGATTCCAAGCGGCCCATACGCGGTCGTTGTTGCAATCGAGGCTGAGGACCGCTGGCACGGGCTCTTCCATAAACCGATCCCCAATCCGCTCGGCCGATACCCCACCGTTACGGAAAAGATGGGCAGATCGACCTTCATCTTCCACCATTGCATGGTGACCATGGTATTTGGGACATTGATTGCCGCAGGTCGATTACTCATGGGTACCGTGAGTTGATTCACCTCTCCGGGGATTTCCCAATTCCCCAACGGCCTGCCCCCTGAGTGAAGCCCCAGAGACGTGAGGTTGATGGAGCTTTCCATAGTGATGGCGGGGTTTATCCTGATCTTCGGGTAGAGCGTGACTTGAAGGTCCGTGAAGTTCATGTCCGTGCCGAACCGATTCTCACCGGCCAGCACTCCGAAGTCGGGGCGAGGACCATTGTCCCTTGAAGGCGAAGGATGGGTCTTGAGATGGTTCACTCCGAGGTTTACGTTTGTGTCCATCCGTCCGAAGATGTCGTCGTTTCCCGTTCGCGCCCAATATCGGTAGCGGAGAATATTCTCACCCTTGAGACTGAAATCCCACGCAACGGCGCTCGAGGAAAAACACGGCAAACAGAGACACGCCACGATCAGCGGCAGCCTTTTCATGTCCCCTCCTCAGCGGTTCACACCGATATCATCCCATGATGGTGTAAGAATCGGTTTCTCAAGACCGGAATTTCTTCAGGAGAATCGTATCTGAACGGTTTTGAAAGTGTCAATAGTTTTCGGCAAACGGGTGCGGCGAGGGTAATGAACGCATGTTACCGGTGAGTGAAATGGGGTGAATGGGGTGTGGTGTCCCGGTCCTCGTCAGCCTCGAAGAGGACGGGAGACCCGGACGGGCGCACACACGAACCTGCCCGCACGGTTGCAGTCCGTCTCCATACAGGCTCGTCGGGTCTCCGCGTATTCTCAGACCGCGTTGGGGTCGTCCTGCCAAAAACCCAGTCTGTTGCCCTGGGGGTCCAGTACAACGACGTACCAGCCCGCGCCGGGAACCGAATCCTTCGAGACCACGACTTTTGCGCCGAGGCCGACGGCTTTTTCCGTCGCCGCCTCCACGGATTCGACCGCCACATAATTCACCGGCGTGTGCGCGGGGTCTTGTCGAGCGGTCATACCGCCCTTGATGGACGTATTCCCCTGAGTGATCGAATAGTAGCGAAATTTTCCTGGAACGGCATCGAATGTCCAGCCGAACATGTCACTATAGAATTTCATCAATGCTTCAAGGTCATCCGCGGGTATTTCAAAAAAGCACAGTCTATTCATGTTCGTGTCCTCCTGCAGAAATTATGTGCATCGGCGTGCCTGACGGAAGTGCCGCGCCTGCGCGCACTTGCGGTATTGCAAGGTGAGGAGTACCCGACGGGGGTCGAGATCATGAACGAAACTAAGACCCGTACTCCATGATATTGTAGCCTTGTTCTTCCAAAGCTTTCTTGAGCGCCTCGGGATCCTTGCACTCCGCTCTCAAGACGACTCTCACGTCCCCGTTCTCCTTGTCGGGCACGGTGAAGATCGCACTGGGGGTGCATTCACACGCGTCGACCACATCAAGGATCTTGGACAACGTCCCGCCCTCCAATCTCACACCGCTCAATGTGATCCTGGTACGATGACTACCGGCTTCGAGCAACTTGAACAGAGTCACGAAAATCTCACGGTCGGACACCACACCGACGACCTTGTCTCCGTCCATGACGGGAAATGTGCTCATCATCATTTCCCGTCCCTTCATCAGGGTATCTTCCACGGAATCGTAGAGATTGACGGTGATCGGCATCCGGACCATGATGTCCTTGACCTTGAGCTTGTTGCAAAAGTAGTTCATCTCACACAAATCGCCGCTGCCGGTAACGCATTGAGCCGCCTCGCTCAAGTCGCGGCGATGAACCACGCCCCGCAAGCGGCCTTCATCCACCACGGGAAGCATCTTAAGGTTGTGCTCGCGGATCAGCAATACGGCCTCAACGGCAAGCGCATCACTCGAGATGGTGAATTGCTGGGGCAGCATCCAGTTCTTTATGATCATGGTCACCTCCGGTGGAATGGGTCGCCGCTGCCGACAACCATTTCTTGAGGACAAGGTCGTTCGGTCGGACATTCCCATTACGGCGTGGGGAAGATCTCGACGCAGGCCTTTTCAACCTCTGCCGCAAATACCTCGTCGTCGAGATTGGCGTCGACTTCGCGGATTACGATTTTCGAACCCACCCGCGCTCTCAGGATATCCAGAAAAATTCGATCCTGGTCCGGGTCGAACATGTGTCCCGTCGGAGGGTCCATCGCGGACCACCCTTTGGTCGGAAACAAGAAGATCACCGGGCCCAGCGCTTGCCCAAGCTTTTCCGCGTACACCTCGGCTATCCGTCTCATCTCTTCGTCCGAAACTCTGAGGAAGGTGCGAAGCTCATCGAGTTCGTACTTTCTCCGTTCGTGATGCTCCGGCGTATAGCGCGATTTTCTCGGATTGGTCGTGTTCACGCCTCCCGGCGCCACAACCTGAGGAATGCCCAGTTTCCCCGCGCTGGTAAGGCGGTTCGGACCGGCCGCGCGCATGCCGCCGAGAACCTCCTCGCCCACCCCTCCGGGAGCCAGGTCCACAACTCCGTCGAAAAAACGTAGTGCGATCATGTCTTCCATGGCGCGGTCGCACACCCCGGCGGCAGAGAAGCCTATGGTCTGATAGCCCAGCCGATCGAGAGCCGTGTGAACGTGATGCGCGCACCGTTCGGTCGGGCCGAACATGGACATTGCCACCAGGGGCCGTCCGTCCTTGCGGGCGGATTCCACCGTCAGCGGCGGCACCTCAGCCATCCCGGCCACCGCGGCCGCGGCGCGATCCAAGACGTTGCACAGAGGCAGAGAAAGTCCCGTAATCTCGATCACCGTGTGAAAGACGGCAATATCCCCGGTTCCTATGTAACGAGTCGACAATCCCGGCAAGGCCGCGGTGGATGAAACCATCAGCTTGGGAACCCCGAACGGAAGGGCCCTCATCACATCCGTAGCCATAAGGCTGCCGGTCGATCCGCCCAACCCGATGACTGCGGCTAGACGGCCGGCATCCAGGAGTTCCCGGGCCAGTTTCTGGGCACCTTCTATCATCAGACGCGTTATTTTCTTTCGTTCCCGGGAAGCTCTGATCTCGTCGATGTTCGTGCCGGCCGCGTGCGCGACTTCCGTCGGCGTTATATCCGATCCTTCGCACTCCGCTGACATGCTGAGATCCAGGACAAGGGGTATACCTCCCCTCGCCCGGATACGATCGCGCAGGAACAGGGTTTCCGGGCCTTTGGTGTCGAGGGTTGATATGAGGAGAATCGCACGTTCCATCAGGACTTGCCCTCCGCGGCCAACCGCTCCCTGATGTCCTTTTTCAGCGTCTCCTTGTTGACCTTTCCGGAATCGCCCACCGTGGGAAATTCCGACACCACCTCGAGGCGCTCCGGAAGCTTGAACATCGCGATATTCCTGGACTTCAGATAGTCCACCATTTCCCGGAAGGTGAATTCCTGTCCGCCCTTTGGAATCACGTAGGCGCAGGCTCGTTCACCCATTTCCCGGTCCGGATATCCCACGACCGCGACCGATGCCACTTTGGGATGATCGTTCAGAAGGCCTTCGATCTCCGCCGGGTAGATATTCTGACCGCCGCGAATGATCATGTCCTTGGCTCGTCCCAGTATCCACAAGCAGCCTTGGTCAAACTTAACTATATCACCGGTAGTGGTCCAGCCGTCGGGATCGAACACCGTTGAGGTAAGTTCCTCATCGCGATAGTACCCCGCGGGTGCATGCGGGCCGCGGAAATAAAGGACTCCCGGCTCCCCCTCGGGAACTTCGGTCTTGCCGTCCTCGCTCATGAGACGAACCTGGTTTCCCGGGAGCATACGCCCGACGGTTCTGCGGCGCAGGTCCTTGGAATCCTCAACTCTGCATCCGGAAACCGACCCCATGTCCTGGGTGCCAAGATCGCTGGTGATGGAAGCGCCGAAGGCTTGTTCCGCCTCTTCGGCTACCTGGGGAGAAAGATAGCCCCCGGCTGAACGGATGAACCGAAGCGAGCTCAGGTCGTACTTGGACGCGTCCGCGTCCAGCATCCGCACCAAGTGCGTGGGTACGACGCCGATCGCGGTTGCCTTTTCCTTTTCGATAAGAGCCAGGGCTCCCTCCGGGGAAAACTCCTCCAACATGACCGTCTTGGCCCCCGCCAACGGTGCCGCGAAATAGGTGAGCGTTCCGGCTGCGCCTCCGGCATGGGGAGCGATTGCCATGGTGATGTCGTCCTTGTTCAGATTCCAGATGTCCACTCGACCCTTTGACGTGCACACGCGGGGAGCGGTGGGCCATTCAACAAGCTTGGGGATTCCCGTCGTTCCCGATGTCGTGGTGAGCAAGGCAACGTCCCAAATGGGATCGAGCCTTCTTTCCGCAAGCACCGATTCGTCCACAGGCTTTTCGGCTCGCTCGTTCACGATGCGGGTGAGCGAGAACGTCCCCTCGGGTGCGCCGGCCGGCACTTCGTCGTCGAACAGAAATATGTTCTTCAAATGCGGAAACTGCTTCTGGAGTTCCGTATACATTTCCAGGTAATTGAATTTGTTGTAAATGTTCAGAATTATGACGGCCGATGCCTCTGTCCTTTCCACCATGTATTCCAGTTCTCTCTGCCTAAGGTACGGGTACACCGTCAAGGAAATGAGGCCTGCTCGTTCACACGCTATCCTGGCCAGGAACCCATACACACTGTTCGGCGCCTGGATGATGATGCGGGAATGTTTCGGGATTCCCATCTCAACCCATGAAATCGCCATGGCATCGACGAGACGTTTTGCCTCTGCCCAAGTCAACCGGTACTTGGAATCGACCAGCGCTTCTCTGTCTCCATATTCACGGGCGTTTCGATCCCAGAAATCGTAGAAGGTTTCCTGGGTCCAATAGCCTTTCTTGATGAATTCATCCACCATTTCCTTCTTATATCGGATCGGTTTCAATGAGGCCTCCTTGGTGCAGCGTTTCATTAATGCGGTGTCGAATCCTCGGTCAACTTCCCGCTTTGGCAGCGCCGGCCTTCCCGCGTTCCGCGGGATATTCCTCGGGAGGTTGCGATTTTCGCCCGGCATCCCGCGCAGAGCGCGGGACGGGTCGCTACCGAGCGTTTCGAATACATCACCAAGCTGATGTCTTAGAGTCCTAGAGCCCCAGTTCCGACCACCTTGCCTTGACTCTGGCTACCATATCCGAATCCAGTTCGATGGGAATCGGCTTGTGCTTCCAGTCGTAGGGTATGGTGGCGTCCAGCAGGAGTCTGCCCGTGATGTCCCTGGCGTCGATCGGCAGAGAGGGATCCAACGGCGTGGACCTGCCCCGTTTGATGACCTGGCACCGGTTGGGCTGGAACCTGAAACTCAGTGCATACATGACCCGCGGAATGTCCCAGGGGTCGATGTCTTCGTCCACGACGATCACCGTCTTCAGTCCATAAGCACCCATTTCGGTGGAGATGGCCGCGGTAAGCACCTGGTCCGCATGTCCCGGATACATCTGTTTCATGGAGATGATGGCGAGGAATCGTCCCGAACCCTCGGGCGGACAGTAAACCGCTTTCAGCCCCGGAATTTTCATGGCCAAGAGCTGCTGCCAGAGCGTCGCGCCGTAGGAAAGCGCCATGGTCATGTGGGTGTCGGTCACAGCCCGGCCCACCGTCGTCCCCCACAGGATGGGATTGTTCCGATACGTGACGCACTTTACATCCACAAAGTTCCGCGGGTCGGTGCCCACGCCCGAGTAGTACCCCGTGTACTCGCCGAAGGGACCCTCTTCCATGAACTTGTCGGCATCCACCTCGCCTTCGATCACGATCTCCGCATGGGCCGGAATGGGCAGGTCAACCGTTTCACCCTGAACAACTTCGACCGGTGTTCCTCTGAGCGCACCCGCCACGTCATACTCGGAAACAAAAGCGGACACCCGGGCGGCGCCGAGGACGAACAGTAAGGGATCGCATCCGATGATCGAAGCCACGGGCATTGGCTTGCCCATTGCCTGATATTTCTTGAGCATGATGTCTGCGTGCTTGCCCTTGATGAACTGAGTCCCGATCTTGTCCTTGCCCAGCAGTTGAGCCCGGTACGTACCCAGGTTCACCCAACCCGTTTCCGGATCCTTTGAAATGAAGAAGTGCGCGGTGCCGATATAACGTCCGCCGTCCAACGGATACCAATGGGGAACCGGGAACTTGTAGAGGTCTATGTCGTCCCCGGTAACAATGTTTTCCTTGCAGGGCGCGTTCGCCTTGTCCACAAAGGTCGGCGGGATCAAATTTTCGCCAAGTCTCGCCCAGGCTACGTAGAGGTCGACCAGGGTTGATTCGAGCGGTTGTCCCATAATTAATGCAAGACGTTCCGTCGTCGTGCACACGCTGGTAATGACCGGCGTGTCGTAGTCCTTGACGTTCTCAAACAGTAGTGCCGGGCCGCAGGCTTCTTCGTTCAGCTTGGCGATATGCGAAAGTTCCAGGTTCCAGTCCACCTCCGCGGTGATCCTCTTGCATAGGCCTTTCTCTTCGCCTTGGGCGACAAAATCTCTCATGTCTTTCATGTAGAACTCTCCTTCTGTTCCTTGTTCTTCGGCACGTGAGCACCCGGTCCTCGCACGGCGTGCGTCACCGGCTCTCCAACGGATACGGACGGGGATTTGGAACGTTTCCTCCGCTCTCACCGCGCCGTGCAGGGGTAAAGTCTTCTCTTGACTCACACTTCGCCTTGCCGGGTTACGTACGGTGAGCCAAGAGCAGATCCGACCCCCACTGTACTATCTGACCTTCTTGCCCTTTATCAGCCCGGCCACGATATGGTCGACCGCACTGGCTCTCGGCTTTTCAATTGGTTCACGCTTCTTCCGACTCCAAACCGTCTCCGGACGGCTTTGCACGATAAATATTTCACCCTTGTACGGCAGAGATTTCTCTGTGGCCCACTCGATGTCCATGTGTTTTCCGTAATGCTTTTCAATTCGATTCGCCAGTTCCCCAAGCATCAGAATTTCCGAGTCCAAGAGACTCTGTAAATGCCTTCGCTCGGCATCGACTTCGATCCTGATCACCTCATCGGTCTCGGGATCGGTCGTGTAGTAGATTTGCTTGTCCGAAACGGTTTTCTTGGTCACATCCATCGAGATCTTGTTGACGTGGAACTGATCCGGAGTGACTTCCCCGGCCACGACGCTTTCGCCGTACCCCCAGTTGGAGTCGATCACAACCGTCGCCGGGTCGCCGGTGGATGGATTGAGCGTAAACATCACTCCTGCAGCGAAGGAACGTACCATTTTCTGTACCCCCACGCTGAGCTTCACCTGGGAATGTTCGAAGCCCATCCGTGCCCGGTAGGCAATGGCCCTCGGTGTGAAGAGGCTTGACCAGCACCGCTTCGTTCGATCGAGCAAATCATCGACTCCCCGGACCCACAAGAACGTGTCCTGTTGACCCGCGAAGCTTGCATCGGGCAGATCCTCCGCAGTTGCGGAGGATCTCACCGCGACGGGTTGGGCCGGAGTGCGTGTCCGGCGTGAGAGGAGGCGGTAACTGTCCGCGATCATGTCTTCCAACGGTTCGGATATGGTCCCGGCTTCGATCCAGGCTCGAATCTCCTGGGAAGCCCTTTCGGTCTCCTCGACCATGCTTTCGTCCAGTCCTTCGAGTCGAGCCTGCACCTTCTCGACGAGGCCGTTCTCTTCCATAAAAAGGTCAAAAGCCTCGGTCGTAACCGCGAATCCCGGCGGCACCGGGATACGTGCCTTGAGCAGCTCGCCGAGGCTTGCGCACTTGCCGCCGACTCGATTCACCATGCTGAGGTCGCACTCCTCAAACGGGAGCACATACCGGGACATATCCATTGTTCGAACCTCACCTTCTTCGGGGCTGTAAGCATTCACTCCTATGGGGCGGGCCTTTCCGCCCGCCCGTTTCCATGTTCACAAGAGCGGCCGGCCCGAGCTTAAGAGAGGATGTCGATCTCGCCGCTGGCACCATTCACCCGTACCTTTTGGCCCGTCTTCAACCGCGATGTCGCGGATCCGGTTCCGACCACGGCCGGAAGTCCGTATTCGCGGCAGACAATGGCCGCATGGCACATGACTCCGCCCACGTCGGTCACCGCGGCCTTGATTCGCTGGAAGGCCGGAGCCCAACTGGGCGAAGTGGTGGGAGCAACGAGGATCTCTCCTTCCTGAAGTTGGTTGATCTCCTGTACTGTCCGACATACTCGCACAATGCCCTCGACATCGCCGGGCGAGCCTGGGAATCCCACGATCTTGGACAGATCTCCTTCAGCCACGGCCTTGAGTTTGGCCCACTGACTCATCGACTCGGACGTTACGCCCCAGAGCACAATGGTGAAGGGTTCCGTAATGGTTTCAGGAACTTGACCCATGGCATCCGGCGGAGTCCATTCTCGGAATTTCTGCATGACCCCCTTGCGCCACTCGATCTCCTTGGGCCATACAAGCGGTCCGCGGCCGTTACTTCCCGTAGCCCAGGCAGTCACCAGATCCCACAGCGCGTCCTTGATCTCCTGCCGGGTCAGGAACCAGACGTCCTCCACATCATTGATGAACTTGTGCTCCACGAATATTGCAGCAACCTCTCTCATCTTGTTCCAGAAAAGACTGTGGAACCAATGCTCGACATAAAACAGGTGATTCTCAACATAGGGGAACACCGTCCGTGCCGTTGCCAGCATTTGATCGAAGGTGGCCTTGTCTTCATCGCTCTGGAGAAGATTCCGGTATCCTTCGGTCAGATGGTCGCGCTCCTTGATAACCTTCTCGGTGGGGCGAGCAATATTCTCTCCCTTACGAAGCTTCTCGATGTAAATCCTCATGGCGGATACGGGAATGTCCAGGTCGTCGTTCCATGAGCGATCGTGGTGGTACCAGCCCGTTCCCGTAGATACGTGGAACCATGGTTCCCGTGCTTTGTCCCAGGCCTCCAGCCATTTTTTTCCGTTGTCCGATCCTTCCATGGCCGCCAGAACGGTCTCTGCGTTGCCGTTCATCGCAATCTCGTCGACGCCCAGATCGATGGACAACCTGGCCAGCTTCTTCAGTTCCTGGTCGGGCTGATAGATAATGACGTCAATCCCGCCCACCATCTGGGTTATCTTCTGCAGGGGGATGTCGGGAAAGGCCTTCCGGCAGAAATCCACGAAGAACACGTACGCTGCGTATCCGAGGTTCAGGAACTCAAAGTGGTACTGCCACGCCAGAATTCCCAGGCTGATCAGTTCGTCGTACGCCTTGAGAAGATGGTAGCCGGTGGACACGCCGATACCGTCCATGACGACCGCGTCGTCTTCCATCTCCGGCGGCACCGGTATTTCAAGCATGGCAAGCTTGTTGATCACCTCCTTCATCTTGGCTTCCCAGTTGTCATGGAGTTTGTCCCAGTTCTCGTAATAGAAACCCGCACGTTTGGTGAAGAACTCCGCTCTCTTGCCGATCTCTTCCGGGTCCGTCACCGGAACCGGCGTGATGTAGATGTAACCGTTGTGGATGCGGTGGTCTATTCCGCGTGCAGGCGGTACGATGAAGATCCGATTATTGAATTGTGACAAGGCCAGAAACCACGCCTCGTCCCAGATGATGTCAAACGGATACATTGGCTCGGGGTAGTGCAGCCCATCATAGAACCAGAACATGCTCTCTTCGTATTTTTTTCGTTCCGGATCTTCCGTGGTGTACAGATAGTGATACGGGTACATCCGCTCCCATCCCTCAGTCCCTGGTATTCTCTCAGCCTCGTGAGGACTCGGGAATTTCAAATCGGCCATCTCTCCACCTCCTGATTTCGTTGTAGACCTGACATTAAGGCCACCGAACGGTACGTGGCATGCGGAAACATGGTTGGACCATCCATCGGCGCGCCGGGTTGCGGCGCGGACACTAAGACCTGTTGCTCAGACCCTGGGCATCCATCTCATGAGCGGCGTGCCTGCTCACTGCCTCAAGTCGTTTCATCGGCTTACCTGAAGGGCGCGGCCCGCTCCGAGTCAAGCTCGCTCCGGGTCGCCGACGGACTTTCCGTCCCTGATTTCGAGCTTCCATCTGTTGCCGAACCCTTCCTCATTGCTGAGATAAAAAATACGTTCGGGTCTGAATATATATAGAGCCGCCTTGGTCATCTTAGCGGCTGCGAGAGTGGATACGGAGCCGGGGTCCGCCAAGAATTGTCGGACGAATGGATATCGCTTGAGATAGGCGGCCGTGGCCCTTGCCAGCGCCCACGTGGAACGTATCTGCTCGACGGTTCCTTCCATTTGCAGTCCTTTGATATCCTGCCACCTATCATACTCGCCGTGAATCGTCGCCGCGGCACGAGGGTTCGTTGAGAGAATCTCCGAATGCCTGGACGCCGGCGATGAGAAGAAAATCAAGTCCAAACCTTGCCGTGCGTAGTAGACCGCGGCGGCCCAAGGGATCCCTTGGCTGCATGTCGCCAAGGTCATTGTCGTGAGGCCGTCCATGAACGACATCGCCGTTTGTTCAAACCGGGTCTTGGTCATCCACCTCCCCAGCGATCGAAGAGCGTGTGAGGGATGTCGAATTGATCCAAGGCCTTTCCCACGGTCTGATCGACTATGTCCTGGATTGTGCGTGGCCGATGATAGAAGGACGGTACAGGAGGCAGAATAACACCGCCCATTTCCGTGACTGCAACCATGTGCCGGAGATGGCCGAGGTGGAGCGGTGTTTCCCTCGTTATCAGCACAAGTTTGCGTCGCTCTTTCAACGTGACATCGGCCGCACGCACAAGGAGGTTGTCGTCGATCGAGTTGGCGATCATGGAAAGGCTTTTCATGGAACAGGGCGCTACGATCATCCCGGCGGTTCGGAAGGAACCGCTCGATATGGGGGCAGCGAGATGGTCGGGTGAATGAACGTGGTCGGCAAGCTTTTCTACCGCATCGCAGTCGATGGAATTCTCGTACTCCATGGTGACGCGAGCTCCTCTGCTGACGATGAGGTGGACCTCGATATCCCGTGTCTGACGGAGGATCTCAAGGATGCGTACACCGTACACCGTACCACTTGCACCACTTATGCCCACAACGATACGTTTCACTCGAAGGCCTTTCCCTCACGCTCGGATGATTCGGCGACCAAAGAGAACCCACGGGCACACGTCGTGCGGACGGACCGTACCCCGGTCAAAGTCGGATTTCGGCCCATCACGACATCATCCCGCTTGATATGGATACTTTGGTGCGGATACGCTATCCGGGGATAAACCATCGGCCTCCAAAGAATCGATTCACACGTTTGATAAGGTTACCGCGGACTCTTCATCGTGCATCCGTTGCACGGATGAGCTTGGTTGCATTGACTTCGGGCAGACAATTTCTCAGAGACCCATCCGACCATCTCCGGTGTGCCGTGCCCCCCGAACACAATGCAGGGTGGGTCTGCACGACACGGAGGAGGTTCAGCGACGGGTCATGTATCGGTCCATATCTCCGGCGGCCTGCGCCGGCATCTTGTTCGGCCGAGAAAAGCCACGGGAATTGGCGAGCACACAAGGATCACGGCGATGCGAGAGATAGCCTGATTGCTCCAACATCGCATCCACATTGGCATTTTCGTGCAGTGGAGGAAAGAAGTCAAATCATAAAATATTATATGTCTATTAGGTTCACTTATACTATAATGGGTTGTCTGCTCGAGGAAAAGAACCCACGGGATCCACGGAACAGCAATGAACCTCAGGCATCTGGAAACCTTTCACTATTTCTGCAAGTTCATGAGTATGACCAAAGCCGCGGCCTTCCTTCACATCTCTCAACCGGCAGTGTCGCAACAACTCAGGAGTTTTGAGGAGGAGTGCGGCGTCAAACTCTTCTACCGTGATTCCAATCAGTACCGGTTGACTGCGACGGGTGAAGCGATATTTCTGGTGAGTAACAGGGTTTTCAGCCGAATCGAACAGATCATCAGCCTTCTTCACAAAGCCCGCAAGGCATCCGCCGAACGCCTTTGGATAGGCACCACCAAGGCATATGCACGGACCATCATGCCCGACCTCATCTCACACTTTCAGCGGAAGTTCCCTCTCGTGCAGGTTCGTTTCAGCGAGGGAAACTCCGCAGATCTGTTGAACAGGCTGCGGACGAGAAAGGAAGACGTCGTCGTGGTCGCTCGAACGGAGTATGACGCCACGTTGCGGGCCGTGCCCTTCGCCAAGGCACAGTTTGTCCTCATTGCGAGTCCCGACCACGCATTGGCGCAATCCCGGGCGATCGGCATCGCATCCCTGGACGGCGAACCCTTGATTATCAGAGAGCAGGGATCGGGCTCTCGAAACGCAATCCTCAAGAAACTTGGTGATTACGGGGTCACGCCGTCCGTGGTGATCGAATCCGAAAGTCTCAGCTTCATCCTCGCTTATATCGAGCGCAGGATGGGAATTTCGTTTATATTGTCTCACGAGATCGAATCCGAACTCGACAAGGGAACCGTGAGAAAGATCGATCTCATCGAAGGGGACATCTCGTTTGATGCGGATATCGTCACGCGCCGGGGCGAGCCCATGTCGATGCCCATGAGGTATTTTCTCAAGATCGCAAAACAGAAGCGTCCGAGATTCAGGATCCGGGAACCCGTTTCGGAAATCACCGCAGATTTCTGATCCCAAAGTGAAATCCCTTTTCCAACCGAGATGCTGAGACATCTTCGCAAGGTGTACTACTCCGGAGGTCACGTGATGATTCCAACCGTTGCCGTCGTTGCCACTCTCGACACAAAAGGTGAAGAAGTCGGGTACTTGAAAAGGCTTATCGAAGGGGATAATTGCGAAACCGTGCTCATTGATGTGGGAACGCTCAATGCGCCTACGGTGACGCCCGACGTGCCCCGGGAGATCGTTGCAGAGCGGGCGGGTTCATCCGTCGAGAAGCTCCTCGATGTCAAGGATAGGAGACTTGCGGTGGAAACGGTCATCGAGGGGGGGGCGACCATCGTCGAAGAGATGTACCACAGCGGAAGACTTTCCGCCATCATTTCGGTGGGCGGCGGGACCGGCACACACATAGGCATGGGGATCATGCGAAGACTTCCCCTCGGCGTACCGAAGCTCATGGTATCGACGGTCGCGTCTCGAGATATGAGCACACTCATGGGAACCAAAGACATTACCGTGATGCACTCGGTTACCGACATACTCGGTCTCAATGCGGTCACCAAGCGGATCCTCGCCAATGCGGCAGGTGCAGTGGCGGGGATGGCGCAGCGAGCGGGAAAGATACTCCCCGAGAAGCCGATCGTCGGTCTCACCTCTTTCGGGTTCATCACGCAGGGCGCGATGAAGGTCAAGAAGTTGCTCGAAGAATCGGGCTATGATGTGGCGCCCTTTCACGCCAACGGTACGGGCGGGATGGCTATGGAGGACCTGATCGACCAAGGCCTGATCACTGGGGTGCTCGACTTCGCGCTCCACGAATTTGCCGACTCCATGTACGGGGGCTATTGCGGTGGTATCGGGCCGGGGAGACTGGAATCGGCAGGAGCCCGCGGCATTCCCCAGGTGATTGTTCCAGGCGGCCTGGACTGCATAGTCCTGGAGTTCAACTCCGAGGAAACCAAGCCTCCGCACCTGAAAGACAGAAAGGTGTTCTGGTACGACTTTCGCTCCGGCGTCCGCACCAGCGTCCATGATGTACTCACGCTGGCCGGAACCATTTCGGAAAAACTCAACCGCGCCAAAGGTCCCGTGAAATTTGTCGTGCCTCTGCGCGGATGGTCGGAAGCGGATGCGGCCGGCGGCCCTTTGTTCGATCCCCACATCAACGGGGAATTCGTGAGTGAATTGAAGTCACGCCTGAATCACGGCATCGAGGTGCTCGAAATCGACGCTCACATCAATGACGACGAGTTTGCAAAAGTGGTGGTGGCCGAGCTGCACGCTTTCATGAAGGTACGCGGGCAGGCGTAATCTAATGCCCCGAACCGCCCTTACCATGGTGCTTCGTCGTGTCGGTGCTCGCCCGTTCCGCCGCATCGGGTAATTTGGATTCATCAATGAACACACGAAAAGGACGATCGATTTCCCACGTCCGCCTTGCGGCGCGACGTACTCCGATCGGTCTGTTTCCGACGAACAGACGGAGTTCGACGCCGCGGGGCCGGTTGTAACACACTATCCGAGGCTTCAGCCTGCGTGACAACAGCCTTGTGAACACGCGCCGGCGCGCGAGCATGCGATAAGGTCCGTGGAGCGCTTTCGACAACAGCCGCATTACGTCGCGGCGCGTCCAATTCAGCCGTCCCACAACTCGCCCGACGAATCCGCCGTGAACCCGAGTTCGACGTTCACCCAGCCCCACGGCGACAACCTTGCCTATCAGATCGCCGGCACCCACGACGAACGAATCAGCCCGATCGTTGTTGTCTCCCCTGGTCGTGATTCGGCCGCGGTCTATCGTGACGATTCGATGTACGACACGTTCTCCCGAGTTCGGCTCCCTGAACAGCGCGACATCGCCGGGTCGGATCTCGTTCCCCTGACACGGTTTAATGGTGAGGACGTCCGCGACCTTCAGTGTGGGATACATGCTCACGCCTGTACAGACGGCGTATGGAGTTCCAGGGCGGGATTCGCCGGAGGGACTCGTCTTAATATCCGGTGGAAGCGTCATGGTGAATAACGTCTCATGACAGTGATTTCATGACGGAAATCCTGTTTGAATGCGCGCCTTGTTTCCGGGGGATGAAGAAAGCGTCTCAAAAAGAAGTAATGCATGATAATCGTGCCACAGCCCGTCGTCTTTCCGGCGAACCGCCATGATCGGGGCTCACAACTGACCATGAAAGTCTCTCGCGGAAGCGGTTTTCCGCGTCAAAGGCCGGGCAGAGCCCGGAAGATAGGCATTCCCAGGCGGAGCCTGGGAACGAGAACGAAGAGGACTTTCAGACAAAGGCCGAGGCCGGAAATACTCCCGGCGGAAGCCTGGATCCGGCATTCACTCAACCTCGTAGCCCACGTATCCTCGGCCGGCCAGGTCCTTGACGAACTCGGAAAGGTGAGCTTCCGCGTCTTCGGGAACATCGTCAAACGCGCGGATCAGTTCCTCCAAAATATCTTTCTCGGAATGACGACCGTCGAGTCGCTTCCAGACGAACACGCCCACGGGATTGAGCCCGTACCCGTCTCCGGTGTCGGGATCGAACAGGATCGCCCAGTCGTCGAACTCTTCTCGCAATATGAGATCCGGGTTTGCCGTCGGTTTGCTCTTCCCGCGCATGGATACGGCGCCTTTCGTCTCTACGGAGCCCAATGATTTCCCATCGGCAATCAGATTAGCTCACTCGGGTTCGGCACGCAAGTTTCGGCCGCACCACGCTTTCTTGGTCCTCTTACTTGAGCGCCTTCACCAGTGCGTTCACGTCCGCGACCGTCGTAAGGTACTGTTCCATGAAGACCCGAACATCCCGTATGTACGTCTTGGGAACGTAGATAACATCATAGGGTTTCACCAATATTGCCGGGGTCATGTCTCCCACATCAAGTATTCGTTTCAAGTCCAGGCGTCGACCGATAGGCTTTCCATGTATGTTTTTGGACACAAGGATGACACTGGTGAGATCCGCGGTATCCGCATTGTGCCCGCCCGCGAGCGCAATGGCGTGCAGCGCGGTGATGGGTTGCTCGATTGCATAGGCACCCGGCGATTGGACCTCACCGAGCACGTATACCTTTCGTGAATTGGCCTCCACCAGGGCGATCGAGACATCCACATGTTTCAGGACGCCTCTTCTGTACAATCGGTTGACCGTCTGTTCAACCTCTGAAATCGTGTGCCCCGCGCACAGGACGGTCTCTTTGAGCAACGGCAAGTCTATCGTGCCGTCCGGCTTCACCGTAACGCCTTGCTGAGTCCCGCCGGTGAGACTTCTGAGCGCATCGATCAGTTTGTTCACCTTGCCGTAAAATTCCACCAGATGGACCGTCACGATCCGATAGCCTGCCAGACCTTGACCGATCTTGTCGGCACTGAATATCTTTGATTCGAGCAACTTCTTTTCAATGCGATCCCCCAGCTCCTGTCTCGTGAGACCCGCGGCCCGTATGTCGCCGATCCCTTGAAGCGTGATGATCCCATCCGGAGCGATGGTGACCTCCTCGTTCAACTCGGGATCGAAAAGAAACTTGACCTGTATTCGATCCAGAGTGTCGAGTCTGTACGATCCCGCGGGGATATTCCATTGAGCTTGATACAGAATCCTCAGCTGATCTCCGGGGCCTATTCGAAAGTTCCTGCAGACAATATCGAAAGCCTCTGCAAGGTCCTCTATTTGCGGCGTCTTCTGCGGCCCCGGCGAAGGTCTGAAGGGAGACGGCACGAGACCTATGCAGCTGCACAGGAGAATGCACGACAACACCCAGATGCCCCATGTTTTCAGAGTACGCACGACCACTGAACCAACCACCCTCCATGCATTACACAACACCACACGACACGTCATCATGCGAAAGCTTGTCGCTCCCGCGTTCGAGTGGTCATCTCACTCGGCCCGCTCGAAACCCTTTCGAGGATTCCTCGTGTCATTGTTCTCACCGGTTGAATCGACCTCGTTTACACGCGCCGGCAGCCGAACGGCGAGTCGAACTACTCGATTATCCCGACGGTGCCGCTTGGCCAAGATGCCGACCGGCCCGCGCACGGTCTACGAGCAGAGAAGTCGTTCGCGCCGGGCCTGAGGGACGGTGTGACTCACAAAACTCTATCTCCGGGGATTGCGAGGGTCCGCAAGACAGGCCCATGGTATGTTGCGATGTAACACTCTTGTAGTCAAGACTTTTCTCCCTGCCGTGCGAACACGGACCGGGAAGGGGGCTGGAAAGTTGCTTCAGCAGATATCAGGAATTTTCCGTAAGGCTTTCAGAGAGTTGTCTGAGTTGTTGAGAGGAGAAACGTTCCTTGAGCATACGTGCAGTCTCCTCTACGTTGCAGTCTGCGAGGATCGCTGCGCTTGCCGCCCTCTTGACGTCCTCGCTCAGGGTTTCCGGCGACCACTCAAGGATAACGAGTCCAGGAGCACGACGAAACGAAACGCGGATTTGCCAATCGACAAACTCGTAGTCCTTTACGCCGTCGGTGAAGATGGGGCAGAAGATCCGTTCGTCCGTCACGGTAATCTTGTCCGGAATCCAGCCGGTGATATCCATGACGGTACGGACAAATTGGTCCTCAATGCCGAAGCCGGCGATCTCCGGTGACTGATAGGTCTGCGTTTGGCCCGAATCGGCCGGCATCTCATCGAGCCGTCCCGCTGCATCCTTCGAATTCGCGCCGCTCAGTGTATCCAGATCGACTTCAAGGCTGCGGTCCGATTGCTTCTCCGCGGCGTCCAATTCGGGCCATAGGCCGCTCTCCCCTATCAACGGGGCTGGGGTATCATTCGACGCGTCCGTTTTCAGGTCAAACAATCCCGAAAGATCGACCGTTGAATGAGCATCGGCCCGGACGTCCGCGGCGGGAGGACGGCCGTTGGAATCCATGGAGCCCGACTCCTCGCGTGAATCCCGGACGCTGACTTCCGAATCCGAACGGTCCGTTACGCTTTTCCTTGTTTCCTCTGTAGTGGCCGCACACATATCGATCAAGAATCTCCCGACGAAATACCCAACCAAGGGATCGCGCTCATACTACATCAGGCCGTGCCCATAGCGCAAACTGTTATGGAGCGGGGGGACGCGTATGCATCCGGCGCTGCGCATGTCGGCCCGTCATCTCCTCGCCGGCCGAGACGCGGGCACCGCATCGCAATGACTGCACCATCCATCCGCCTTACAAAAAAGAAGGAATGTTGACGGGTATCATTCCTTTTGTCTTGACGACTTCCGGACCGAAGGTGTTATAATCGTTTGGGGATCTCTGCCGACCGCTTCGTTTGATAATATTCCATGCCTCCGCAGCCGGACGGGAACCGACGACTCAATGAGGGCCGATTCGGGGCTGCCGTCAACAGTGCCTTCGGAGGCGGCAAGGCAATTGAAGTCGAGCAGCAGCTTATGATCGTTCTCATCAATCGATTGGTACTCACAATACGACTCGGGGCGGTTCTCCTGAGCTTCGTCTCACTGATGTTGCCGGGGTGCTTTACCGCTCCTCGCGAAGCACATAAGACCGTGGACTCTCCCCACGTTGCGGATACTCGCGCGGAAGAGCGTCTGAAGAAATCGATCGTCCGCCCGAATGCTGATGAGAAAGCACCCGCAGGTTCGGATGAGACCTCCGTGACGGACATCGCATCTCGGACGGACCACGGCCGCGAGGCGAAGAAGACGGTATCGACGCACGAATTCCCGAGCGGACACAGGTTAATCGACAACCGCCGCGGGTTGTCGGCATCCCGTGCGGATTCCTTGAAGCCCCACAAGGCGCGGTCCGAAGACGACTACGTCCGCAGCGTCGCGTTGAAGCTCGCCAACGAGCACTCAGGCATCGGCAAGATAAAGATCTGTTACGACTCCCAAGGTGAGGAGTGGTGGATCTTACTCTATCAGGATGCCGGTGCGTTCTATGACTTGAAACAATACGTGTGGAACATTTACCTGGACGATCCGGAGCCGTTCCTTGTGGTCGAGAGAGTCTCCCGCCGCGGCCTGGGGAACCACCTCTACGGAAAAGAACCTCACCGAAAGTGCGAGGTGTTCGAACCCGGCACCGCGGGCCCGATTACGGCTCAAGCCGGCCCTGACGTGCGTGTCCCGACCAAGGAATTGACTACAGAGGCAAGAGTGCCGACCCGTGGAACAGACCGGCGTCCCATGACTGTTCCCGGACCGGCTCACCCCAGGCCTGGAAATCCCGATGTCCCGGGATCGCGGTCACCACGGCTCAAGGCATCCACGACCACCTCGGGACCAAGGGAAAGCCGGATAACGGCCCAAGGACGGCGGGGCTCCCCTGATACGGAGGCCGGATCGCATCGGGCAAAGATTTCGTCCGGCGACGTCAGGGGCAAGAAGCCGCGAGAAGCGAGTGCGTCCAAAGTTTCCGGGAGGCCTCGGACGAGCGAAGAAGGTTTCGTCACCACCGAGGTCGGCATGCTGAGGTCCCATTCGCCCGATTCGGAAAGAACGCGCCAACGGTTGAGCGCGCATGCCGGGGACCGTGCCCGGATGCACGTCCGTGTCGATGCATCCCGCTCGTCCGTCTCGCTCGGACGGCAGCCCCCCGAGGCCGATCGTCATCCATCTTTGTCCCAGACTCCTCGCGACGGCTCACGCCATTCCAATGAAGAACAGCCCACATTCAGGACCGCGTCCGCAGGTGCAGGAGCGGGTACCTACTTCGGCGTTCACGGATCGCGTGATAGCCCTATCACACGGTCCCGCGGATCGTCCTCGATGACGGTCCGACCGGATCAATCGGAAGGCCCCGGTCTTGCGGCTCTCGACAACCGATCGCGGTCGCGGGCCGGCGCGCCGACATACTTCGTCTTCGCGTACGGATCCAAAATGAACCACCCGGAACTCCTCGAGTGGCTGGATGTTCACGGGTACGACTCTTCTCTGATCGTGAGCGCGACCCCGGGCATTCTCGAAGGCTATGATTATGTCTGGAACTTCTATTCCCCCAGCAGAGGGGGCGGCGCGGTAAATCTCGAACGCAAGAAGAACTCTCGAGTGTGGGGCTTGCTGATTGAATTCGAGGACCCGCTTTTGCAGGCCTTTGACCGACGAGAGGGGCACCCGTTCGCGTACACGAGGGGCCACAAGCGGGTTGCCGTCACACGCGCGCCGGACGGCGAGAAGGTGTTCGCCTGGCTGTACCTTGCGAACGTTCCGGCAAACGCAAGACGGGATATCCTCCCCACTCCGGAGTATAAGCGCATGATCGTCCAGGCGGCCCGGTTTTGGGGATTCCCCGAAGATTACGTGAGCCGGCTCAAGTCATGGGAGACCCGTTGACGTGTCGCACCATGGTGCTGAAATACGGCTAACCTTAAGGGGAGCGTCTCCGCAACGAACGTCCAGTCCATGCCCCCTCCACCAGGAACAACCGTGGAACCCCAGCGGAGTTCCAGGCCTAAGTTCCCCTCAGGTAAATGGGAGATACCGGGAAGTGTTTCCGGCTGACTTTCCGCGCTGGGATTTATGACTTTTCGGGGGATTTCCGTTTACTTGCCCCACAAGCAAAAGGA
>JAVHLK010000045.1:0-516 GCA_031082285.1 Desulfomonilaceae bacterium | reverse complement strand
ACGTCTCTCTGGGACGACAGCTGCCGGCCCCTGGGTGGAAGGTTCCCGATGGGCGGAGTTTCCGGAAGCGGTTTTCTCGGCGCGCTCCGGCCGGCTGTCTCTGATGAAGGTCATGATGTGTGCGCAATTTAACTGCAAGAGAAAAATGGAGAAGGTCACAGCTCATCCGCAATCCTCCCGGAGATGCACGCACTGGCGGGATTGCAGTACACAGGTCAAGTGGGGATCTGTTGAGCGACAATTACACTTGAGGGAGGACGACAATTAGACTTGTGCGCAGAGGCTCTCGGGCAGATCTCCGCAATACTACTGCGGAAAGCTCGCAACCCCAATGGCGCTGGACTCTATCAGCATTTCCAAGAAGCAGGCTCCACGAGGCCACAGTGAATACGAGAGTTTTTTAAGGTCCCCCTATCATCGCATTGCAACAGAGTATTTTGACTTCAGACTCCCAGACGGGATGAGGGATTACGTCGTTTCGGTGCATTTTGATAGTGCAGGCAACATTGATGGTAT
>JAVHLK010000044.1:177-39018 GCA_031082285.1 Desulfomonilaceae bacterium | reverse complement strand
CCAGCAGCTTACCAAATGAGATGTCCCTTACGCGGCCGAGATCGAAGCTGCCCGAAGCCGTGATGTCTTTGGTGAACAGACTGTCAAGATCGATGGTTTGGGTCGGTTCCTGAGTCGATCGTAAAATGCTTGGATCGATGGCTTGTTCAGATCTCCCGTGAGACGGTACGTTGTCCTTTTTCGTCATGGATTCCACACGGTTTCTTGCTCAATCAATCCGCGTTGCACGGCCTCTCATTGGTCTCAAGAGATCCGCTTCTCGGCTTGCATCTCGCAGATCGAATGGGCGGCAACACTCCCGTCCCAGTGGATCGGTTTGGTGGTTCTTCACGGCTATGCGGCAAAAGGTGAGAGCAATCACCGGAAGTTTGATCCGAAATGTGGGTGCCACGAACATGCCCGTGCACCTCATCCCCCATGCCCATGGTCGTTACCGGTCATTTCACCGTTCGACGCCCAAATATCGGATTGGGTTTGTCGGCAGTTCTTTCCGACCGTCACTGCAACCCAACTATACTGTTACCACACGGAATCGCCCTCCCTCAAGCATAAAAGTCGGCATGGAGCAATCAGCGGTTGAATCGCCGGCCGTGCGAGCGACGAAGTTTTTTTCATCACGACCGGCGGCGGGATCGGACGGGAAAAAACCATTTACAGTAGTGTACTCCTGCCGATCCATATCTCTCTTTCTCTTTGTGGGAAGGCTGCGGCGGATCCCTGTACTCGCGCGGATTATGGTGAATCGGCCGCGGAATATCCGTGCCTTGTTTCCCGTTTTCGTGGCAAATGCCGAAATCAGTTACGCGGAACCTGATTTTGGCTGCCGAGGTTTGAAGTGTTATACTTATTACTGAACGGTCAACAGTGCCCGGACGCAGGGACGTAACCACGAAAGGGGGCGGCAATGGCGATCAAAGTGTTGATTACCAGGGAGTTCAGGAAGGACAAGTTGAACGAGGCTTATAAGCTGCTTATGAAGCTCAGATCCATGGCAACGCTCCGCAAAGGCTATCTGTCGGGCGAGACCATCATTAGCGCCGACAACCCCAACAAGCTGGTAGTGATCAGCACGTGGGTGAGCCAGAAACGCTGGGAGGACTGGCACGGTAATGAAAAGCGAAAGAACTTCGTCAAGAAGTTGGAGGATGAATACCTTGCAGCACCTGAACATGTGGAGGTCTATCTGGTCGGTGAGAAGATACCCGAGTGGGTAGACATGGCATAAGGCCGCAGTGCCACACGCCGAAGTAAAGCTTCACAATTTCAAGGCGATGCATGAAAGACCTTGTCCGTTGGCGGCCCCCCGGGGCTCCGCCGAGGGGACGAGGCGCGTACGCTCCACAGGTCTCGAGGCTGAACCGGTCGGACGAGCCGTCTCGACTCCAAGCCGGACCGGGCAGAAAACTGCCTTTTGGAGCGGACTTGCGGCACGTACGATGGATCGCAACGGACCGACGGCCCCTGAGGGGATCTCAGGCTAGAAGTCGTCAGAGATGTAGAGAACCTTGCTTCCTTGGGGCTCGAAAAGGAAAGGCAGCTCCTGGAGATCACGAAGGGCCGTGCGCACATTGTCCTGATTCTGAGGTTCCACGTAGAACAGGAGAAATCCTCCGCCGCCCGCACCCAGCAATTTCCCCCCAATGGCTCCGGCACTTCTCGCTTTCTCGTAGTACTCGTTTATTGAATCATTACTGATGTTTTGAACAAGATCACGTTTATACAGCCAGGCCCGGTGAAGGACTTCGCCGAATCGGTTCAGAGACCTCGCATCCTTGAGCACGTCCATGAGTTCTCTGCAGAGGTCTCTCATTCGGGTAAGTGCCTCCATGTTCAGGCGGGTCGTTTCGTTCTGGACCTTGAGGATGTCGCCGGCCCGACGAGTGATCCCGGTGTAAAACATGAGCAGGTTGCCCTGTAGAGCTTTCTTTGTCGCGTACGAGCAAATGACCGGATCCACGAAGACCGACTCGTCCGGATTGAATCGGATGTGGCAGATTCCCCCGTACGCGGCGATGTATTGGTCCTGCTTACCGATGGGATCTCTGAGGCGGCCTATCTCTATCTCGCATGCTTCCCGGGCCAGTTGCCCTGCAGAGACGTATTCGCCTTTGAACGTGTGGAGGGCATGCAGAAGCCCCACCGCGTACGCGCTCGAGGACCCGAGCCCCGTGCCGGCCGGAATGTCCGCCATGGAGGTGATTTCCACACCGTCGACAACATCCGCGATCCTCATTGCCTCGCGAATGATCGGGTGCTGAATCGCGTCAACGGAATCCGTCAGTTCGGTCTGCGAGTATTTCAGCAGGATACGGTGTTCAAAGTACCGGCTGAGCTTATTGACGGTGATGTATATGTACTTGTTGAGCGTCGTGCTTACTACGGCTCCTTGTTGCTCTCGGTAGTACGACGGGAGGTCGGTTCCTCCGCCGCAAAAGCTTACCCTGAGCGGCGTTCGCGTGATTATCATGGTTCACCTTTACGACCGGATTTCTTATGTGAAAGGAACGCGGCCACGGACGGCGGGAGATAGGGAAGCTCCGGGAATTGCCGGTGGTTGCTGCCGGTCGTCATCGGGAAAGATTCTCCGAGCCTGTCTTAGGTGCAGACTGCCCCGTTACGGGGACGGCGCGGGAATCCGGGTATGTATGCCCCGTCCTGAAAGACCGCTCGCCGGATAATTCCTTCCAGGACGGGGTAACCCTCAACCCTCCAAAATACGAAAGAAAGAAACAAAAAAAATTTCCGGTTGCGGCAAGGCAGGAGAATAAGCAATCGACCCCGCGGAGTCAAGACTTTTTCGGGCTCAGTATCCACCGCTCTGTTGTGGACTGTATCGAGTGCTAGACCATATCCTTGTAATAACACATACGTGCCGGCCGAATCCAATGTGCTCTGTATCTGAACGAAGTTTGCAGCGTCCCGATTCCAGGGGCGGGCGTCTCTGCATGCCAAACTAATGGCGGGCAGAGACTCCCGCTCCACCAAGAAGAATGTCCCGCGAACACGGGAAGGCCGGCGCTACCAATACCGGCACGGAGGCCGGCGCTACCAACACCGGCTCTCTTTCGGCAAATACGGCTCTACTTTTCCGCCAAGAAGCACTAAGAGCGTCCATAACGGTCGCCGATGAATCGGACGGCCGTCCGTACCGTTGAAGCAAATCCGTGTTGACGCCAGTAATCCCACGTTCTTCTCAGCAAACCGCTCTGGTTGAAGGTGTTCCGCGGGGGGCGATACAAGTCGGCTCCGGGAAAGAAACGCAAACCCACGTTTGGGACCCCATTGCTTTCATAACGATACACGGGGTCCACGCACAGGCAGTGCTTACACGGGATCATCCAATCGTCTCTGGGAATGTCGTACCGGTTGTAGAGAAACGTACGGACCTGCCGGTACATGGGAGACGCGTAAATGTCCGAGAACGACCGTTCCTTGAGATTTCCGAAGACATAGGTCGAACAGCTGCCGCAACTCTCGACCTTGATCCAGTCCTTGCCGTCGGATTCGACCGTTGGGGGTTTGAAGAACGGGCGATTGAGAGCGGGACAGATTCCCACCCAACTCCCATCCACGCCCTCGATTCTCGAGATCCTCATCTCGTTGCTCCATACGTATCCCTTCTCGAGGGTCTGCCTGTTTCCAAAAATATCTCCTACCCGAACCTCTTCCGAGTACGCCTCGTACCCGGAATTGTCCGCGGCCGGTTGAGACCGGGCAATCTCGTCCGCGCGCCGGCGGCCGGTGGGGCCGTTCCATGTACCGTCCATACGGGGCATCCTTGCAAAGGGGAGTCTGAGTCGGTATTTCTTGTCGATGCAGTGCTCCACCAGCTCGTCAAGCCGCGCGTTCACATCGTCCTCCAGATCCCAATAGAACTCGTCGGTCATCTGGTCGTTCGCATAATTCAGGGCCATGATCTCCATTTCGTCGACCCCGATCTCCTGAAATACGAAATCGGCATACTCCTTCAGGTGGTTCATATTGCTTCTCATCAGGACCATTCCTATCCTGAACCACGGGAAGGGGGTCATGTAACGGCGGTACTGCGAGAATGTCTTGAGGTTGCGTACCACCGCGGCAAAGTTGCCGTTGAGATGAAGTCTCTCGTACAGATCGGCAGTGTGACCGTCAAAGCTGCATTTAAGCCAGTCAACAACTCCGTTGACGGTATCCAACTTATCTTCCGTAAGGAGCGAACCATTGGTCGTGGGGCGGTAATAGACTCCGAAGCGCCGATACAGATTCATCAAGTTCCCCAGCTGGGGAGAAAGGAACGGTTCACCCAGCAAGGTGCTCTGGGTGAGACGGCAGGTCGGAAAGTATTCTTCCGCGATCCTTTCGATATCGTCCCAGTTCCATTCCGGGTAATTGGTTGCCGAGAAGCCCTCTGGGCGAGTCAGCTTGGAATATGTGCACTTCTTGCACCGGTAGTTGCATCGCCAGGAGATCTCGAAGGTGCACCTAGGAGGAAATGCGGTCAAACGTGGTTCCTTGGCTCTTATCTCTGCCAGGAGCCTTTGCTCGTTTTCCATCTTGAGCTTGAGGTACGGTCGGCTCATTCTGCGGGTTCCTCACGCTTCGGTTACGCGCCCCTTCGGGACACCGCAACACAACACGGAATATAGGGCCTTCCCTGCATTGTCGTCAAAACCCCCTGACCGGTAGGCGGTCTCTAGGCGCCTCGGCCAGGGCCGGCGGGAGCCTTTCCGGCTTGCCTGGCGGCCAGGGCGACAAAAATGTACGACCAGCCGTTCACCACGAGTTCTATTGAAATGAACAGACCAATGACCCAGAGCCCTGAAATCGGCCATTCGGCCAGTATGATCAGCCCCAAGACGATCGAGACGACTCCTCCGATGAGGGGAACGATCCGGTTCGAGAAGCCTCGCAACTCAAAGGCCATGAGTGCGCGAATGATACCCACGAGAATCAGCAGGCAGGCGAGCATGAGCGTGAAGACCATGGCGGCGAGCATGGGAGCGGCGATTACCATCACTCCCGTAAGTAGGTACAGGACCGCCATGATCAGGTGCAGGAGAATTTCTTTTCGGCCTTTGCACCTGAATGCGTTCACCAATTGTATCAGGCCGGCCACAAGGATGAGGATTCCGAAAATCAGGATGCCGGCAATGGTCAATCCCCAGGACATTCCGATCCCAACGGTTCCAAGGACCAAGGACAGAATTCCCAGGGTCAGAAACCATCCCCAATTCCGTTGCACGTCACCGAATACCGCGTCCTCCGACTTCGCCACGTCGGTCGTGTTGTTTGGCGCCATACCGTACCTCCCTTGAGCAACGTCGTTTATTCATTCGCCGTATGCCTATGCTGTCGCCGACCATGCAGCGGAAGGTCTTCCGCTGCTCGCCGTCAAAGCCTCGCCCGCGGTTTCGGCTCAGCCGGCGCGGTCCTCAATATAAGACCTCACCAGATTCCTCCCACTGAAATGTCCCAGTGTGAAGTAAGCGATGAACATCTCGGGTCCGAAGAGCTTCCTGCGAATTCTTCGGCGACTCCACCCTTTCCGGTAAAGCTCGTCCACTCGATGGCCCATGGTCTCCAAGTAATCGATTTTCGAGGCCAATTCCTCATAGGCGTTTGATCGCACCGTACCGCTTCCGGGGAAAAGCACCGCAGGCTTGAGCCACGCCAGTTTCTTGAGCGAGTCGATGATCTGCCATATATTGTAGTCTGCGCGCAGAGAGCGGTCAAATCCCCCGACATATGCGTCTCCGACGAAGAGCCACCCCTGGTCCGGCTCGAACAGGCAAATGTGGTCCGCACTGTGGCCCGGGGTGTGGATCACCTGAAATCGGTAGCGTGTTGTCTCCAAGTAGGGCGGTATGGGCGACCCTTTCGATGACGGCGGCCGGCCCCACATGACGTGCTGATAAGGCCTGAGCGGTTTCAGCCGGGGATCGGCCAGGATGGGGAGTGCGTCCGTATGAGCCAAAATCTCCGCTCCGTACTTGGCTTGAAGCGCTGAATTGGCCGCCGTGTGATCCTCATGGCTGTGGGTGTTGACGATGGTGGCGACCTCCAGACCGTCAAGAGCGTCGACCAATTCTCGGATCGTGAAGACGCACCCGGTGTCCACCATGAGACCGTCAACGAAGTAAGCGGTCGTGAAGTACACGGCGCGACCGGCAAGCGTGCGTGCCAGAAGAAATTTCCGAATTTCGCCGATTCTTTCCGACTTGATCATTGCATCCTACACCAGAGGCCGGTTGATGGTCGTGGGTCCCCGAAACCTCTCCCGCCGAGTGCCCCTTTCAGGCCGCACCGGCAGCTCGTCCGTTCCGGCAAGAGTCGGTACATCCCCGCGATGAGAAGCTGACTCAGATTACCAGTTTTTTCGGGAATGGAAAACCGGGCAACATATCCATGCAATCGACAAGCAGGCAGAAGCGGGACATTTTCGCGTGACGCGTATGCTGGTATGATAGGCCGCACTCGGATTCACACGGTCGATCGCGTGTCTTTCGCTCCTGCAATTGCCTGCTCGGTCGTTTCGTGAGGCACTCTCATGGATGCGTCAGGCACATATCAACGCACGGCGCGGAATCTCTCGGGATGCATGAGCTTAATCGCATCGTCCCGAATTCGGGACATGACCGCAACGCGCAGGAAATGACTCTCTCGAGTGCCGTGCCGGGATCGTGTGAGGGGCAAGGGACCCATTGTCGAGATTTCGGTTGGGGTTCGTGAAGTGATTGTGGCACACCACCAGTACATTGGGTACGACCTGAAGCCGGCAGGCGAATTGAGTTGGACGTTCAGAGCATCCTCCTCCGCGGCTTCATGGCTGGAAAAACTCGCACTGATCATGCAACTGGTCCCTGCAGTCCGCAATGCCCCCCGAGTGATCTACTGTGCGAAGACCAATCGGCGATGGGACCGTAGGATGTCGCCCGTCCACCTGCTGAACACGTTCGACGCGTCACACATCCCGCGGGTCGGGTGGACGCGTGAGGATTTCGGTTCGGTAAGATTGTGGCATCACCAAGAGATTCCGGATGTCCTGTGTGAACTTGAGTCCGCACGGCATTATGCCGGCGAGGTTCTTCAGATGTGGTACTCAATGCAGGCGGTCTATCCGGGCCTGGCCAAGGGCGGGGGCCTGCCGCTTCATTGCGCCCTGATCGAACGTGAATGGACGGGGGTCTTGCTCGTCGCCGGAGGGGGACATGGAAAATCGACGTGTTGCCGACGCCTCCCCCAGCCGTGGAATGCCCTGTCGGACGACCTTGCGTTGGTAATACCCGGGGGAGAAGGCACGTTCTTCGGCCACCCGCTGCCCACGTGGAGCGATCACATGGACGGCCGATGGGCCGCAACCTGGAACGTGAAGAGAGGGGCGCCACTCCGCGGGGTGTTTTTCCTCGAGCAGGCGAACCATGACAAAGCCATACCCATGGGGCAAGGCCAGGCCGCAATCGCGCTTGCCCGATCCGCCTCTTACGTGACGACGCGGGACGGACTAAGGCGAGACCGGGCCCGGGAAATGAGAAAGATGTTCTTCGG
Source organism: Desulfomonilaceae bacterium (assembly GCA_031082285.1). GTDB lineage: Bacteria > Desulfobacterota > Desulfomonilia > Desulfomonilales > Desulfomonilaceae > JAVHLK01. The sequence goes on along the minus strand of JAVHLK010000044.1, from coordinate 31,494 downwards.
TAATGCAACACTATTGGCTCGAAGCGTGCCGTCGTTTACCTTGCGGGTGAACCTGAACGGATCGTTCTGGAATGAGGTTGAGCACGCGCTCGATGGTCGCCGCTGAAACAGCACACATGAGCGAAACAAATGGAAGTTCGACATACCCGGGGAAGGCCCGTTTCCATGCAGGTCAACACATGAGCGACAGTAAAAGGTCAAGTCAACCTCAGTGCCGCGTGGTTACAACTACCTAAAATACCGTGAGATATTGTCCACAAAAAACCGGCTCTGTTCGTCGTTTCACTTTTTTCACCGAAAAGATTGGCGTTTTTTTTACAATTTGCTTTGCATTCCCGCAAACGGCATGTTATGTAGGCACAGCAAGTGTGCACATAATAGGCAATAGGTCCCTCACTATTGAAGTGCGTTTGAGATCCGGAGTCCTTCAGGGAGATTCGGGAGGAACAAGGTATGAAGAAGGAAGCTCGCATTCAGGCCGAAAAGAAGTTTCTCAAGGCTCGAGGAAAAATTACGAACCGGGAAATAGCGAAAGCTGTAACCGTTAATCCGCTAACCGTCGGCAGATGGAAACGTGACGATCAGTGGGAAGAGAAGCTGAAAGAGATGGAGAACGTCGGCAAAAAAGAGAGTGCAGGTACGGCTGTGAGAAAGAAAGATGCTCGTGACAAGGCCTTCAGGTTCTATATGGACGAGGGAGGAAATATCACAAACAAGGAACTGGCTTCCAAAGTCGGTGTGAGCCCTGCTACCATCAGCAAATGGAAGGAAGTCGACGGCTGGATCGACCACATTGCCCAACAGAATGCCGAACCGGACGAAGAAGTTGAGGAGACGGAAGTCCCGGATCTGGACATGGGAGACCTTGCCGCACCGGAGCAAATCATCCATATCAACAGGAAGATCGACATGCTTCTGGCACGGGAGCATCTTTCGGCCGAGGAAATTGCCTATATCGCGGACGCGAAAAGTGACTTACTCGAAGCGCTGGAAATCTATCTGTCAATTGTGCGCGAGGTGAGTGAGATAAGAACGGAGGAATGACTCGAGGTTCATTGGAACACACCCTCGTGAGGAGATGAATGCTCGGTCTTGTCTCTTCGTGAGAACCGGATGACATTGCGTGCAAAGTCTTGGAAATCCATCCCTGTGTGAGGGGCATTCCCGAACGAGGGCACGGACATGATTCCCCCGGATACCTTGCTCTACATTTATGAAGTCCGTGGGGAAGCGCTCCACGATATTCATTGTCCACCTTCTTCTTATGTCGGTCTCTGGAACGAGGATGAATTCGCATACCTCTTCTTCATGAAGCAGGAAGACGGTTTTGTGCACGATATTGTGTGCCGCGGACGCAGCGATCTGGTTTCCCGTCATGAAATGAAGTATGAGGACTGGCAAACGGGGCTTCCTGCGAGTGGAATCATGTTGGCCGGCATTCACTTCGTCAGGCGGGATCATCCCGCGCCGCCCACCGGAAGCGTTGTTTTGGATCCCTCGGTGGTCTTCGGCGACGGAAATCATCCAACAACAGCTGCTTGCCTCACGTACATGCGAGATCTCGTTGAATCGGAGACGATCCAATCCATGCTTGACCTCGGTACCGGGACGGGGATTCTTGCATTGGCCGGGGCCGCTCTGGGGATCAAGCGGATTGTCGCAGTGGACAAGAACCGGTTGGCGGTCCGTACTGCACATGAAAATGTTGCGATCAACTCCATGTCCTCAAGGATCACGGTGTACGAAGGGGAGGCGAGGCTGTTTCTTGAAGAGCCGTTCGATCTGGTGGCCGCAAATCTTCCATTCAATGTGCTGAGAGATATCGTACCGTTGAAGAACGCGGCAATTCACAGACACTGGATTGTCTCGGGGATTAACGAGCAGCAGGCAAATGTTCTCCAGGGTCTCTTTCTGGATCAAGGTTACCGATTCATGGACGGCAGAACCGACCCACCCTGGACGACGTTCCTGGTTTCCGGGACCGGTAACTATAGTGTCGGCCCTTGAATACTGCGGACACCTTCACGTTTGTCATTGCCTGTAGGGGTAGGCCCCCGTGCCTACCCTGGGCGGCCACAGGGGGCCGCCCCTACGGGAGGTCACGGCAATCTCAGCCTTTCATGAAGCATTGAGATTGCTTTCCCGCGTCCCGCGGGACTAGTCACGGTAAGCCCCTGCCGGGGCACTGGTAGGTCAACATCTCGAATCGGTTGGCCTATAGGCAACCGATGTTTACGGTGCCCGGCCAAAAGTTATGGGACATGGTCAGGGCGGAGCCTGGGGTACGAGAAGAAAGGGGATTTTCATACAAAGAGCGCTGCGTGTGCGTGAATATGTACGCATCAGGAAGAACTTGCAATACGAGATCATTCGGATATGGTGTATTATTCAGGTATGTACCGGTGTACCGGCCATACGCGATGTCGATCCGGTACTGTCCTGTCCAGCGCGGAGGTATTATGGACGCCGGCGCCTTACTATCCCAAGAGGAAGTTCTCCGGCTCGTCACATTGCGCGAGGTCTTCGGAGGATTCGCCCATGAGATCGCCCAACCGCTCAATGCAATCATGATCGCGTCTCAGGTCGTTCAGTTGAGCGTACAACGAAGCCTATTGGCCGACGAGGAAAAATCTTTTCTCACCGACCGCTTGGGCATCGTGTCGTCTCAAGTACAGAGGGCGACTCACATCGTTGAGACGGTTCGGGGATTCAGCCAACCCAAGTCCTTGGTTTCAGGCAAGCGAGACCTCAAGACGTCGTTTCAAAGCGTGTATGGTCTGATGGGGCAGCAGTTCGTCGGTCACGGCGTGAAGCTGAAGTGGGAATGTCAGGACCCGCTCCCACCGCTCTCCATGGATCCTCATCTCGCGGAGCTTGTCCTGGTCCAGGGACTGGCGTTCGCCAGATCGTCCGTCGAAGCCGTCGGCGAACGGCATGAGGAAAAGGGAATGTCCTTCGACAGGCAGGTTGAAGTGCGGCTATGGTCCGAGCAAGGTCGCTCCGTCGCATCCATCACATGGAACGCGGGTGAATTCCCCAATCGTATCGTCCTGATGGATCCTTCGACCCACGCGGGACTGTTGAGCGCCGGCGCGGTCCTCGAGTCCGTGGGGGGAATTCTGGAGACTCCTGCGAGAAAAGTCGTCATGACCTTTCCGTGAGGATTCGGTCGCGACGGGACCCGTGACGGACTTACCGTCGGGATCTACCCGCGGACGACTCTTCTCTTTTCCCATAACGCACATTCACGTCGCCCGAGTTACCGAAACGAGGGCATGGAAGCGACTCATGACACGAAAGCCGCTCATCGAGAGTCTTTTCGCATTGACAGGCTTCCAGGCTATGCTATTATTGCTTGTGCCATGATGCGGTACGGGTTTGTGATTGTTCTGTAATGTGAGGAGGCGCAAGATTGATTCCCGGTGACCACAAAAGGGCCGCCGGCGCTTTTTGGAGCCGGACCGGAACGTTGAGCGCTGCTTTTGGGTTTCTGTGCGCGTGGGTTTTCATGCTGGGTGGATGTAGTACAGCCTCCACCGTGGTCAAGAGTGAACTTCGTCCCACCGGCCGCGTAGCCAACGTCTTCTCCAGCGCCCTTGCAACATTGACCGAAACGGCAAAGGATCCGTTACGGAAGAAAGTATCCGTCACCAGCAAAGTCGCATCCTATCCACCGCTCCCCAACGACGCGGACGCTCCTCGCGTGCGACGCTTCATTCGCCATTATGCCTATGAACAGCGAGAAACGATGAGGAAGTACCTGGACCGTGCCGTGCACTACCTGCCGATGGTTCAGGAAGTGGCTCGGGAACATGGTCTCCCCGAGGACATCGGATACCTGTTCATGCTGGAATCCGGCGCGAATCCGGAGGCGCGTTCGCCTGCAAACGCGCTGGGAATGTGGCAGTTTATGCCCGCCACCGCCAGGAGCTACGGCCTGCGCGTGGACCGGTGGGTCGATGAACGACTGGACCCCCGAAGATCCACGGAAGCGGCCATGCTCTATCTGAAAGACCTGTACGGTATGTTCGGGTGCTGGCGACTTGCGCTCAGCGCCTACAACTCGGGCGAGAACAAGCTCAATAAGGTGCTCTGTGCAGAGGATGCGAGCGAGTATGACGAAATTTGCTCGAGCCCCAGGCTGAAGCGCGAGACGAGAGAGTTTTTCCCGCGATTTCAGGCCATGGCACTGATAGCAAAGAATACCGGCAAATACGGCTTCTCTCCATTGAGGCTCAAGACGCGGAAAAAAGACCATGAAATTGTAGAAATACGGAAGCGCCTTTCGCTCAAGGAACTCGCTTGGGCAGCCGGGGTGCCCTACGAGCGTCTTGCTGAAATGAACCCCGCACTGTTCAGAAAAGTGACTCCTTCAGACGGTCCGCCCTTTGAATTGAGAGTTCCCCAAGGCAGAAGCACCTTGCTGGCACGCAAGCTCGAGACCCTGCCCACCGAAAACGGGAAATCCCACATCGTCCATATAGTCGACAGAGGAGACAACGTCTCACGCATTCTGAGACGTTATCACGTGAGCCGCTCCCAATTGGCCGGCCTCAATCCGGACGTCAATTTCCGCCGAAGCCTTCGCGCCGGGGAACGTATTCTCATCCCCGTCGGCAATAAGGCGCCGACGAGAAAAGACGCCAAGCGAGATCGCCTCTCGCTGCTTCACTGACCCGGATATCTGCACGTGGAAACGCCGGCGGGGGAAAGTCCGATCCTTAAACCAACCGTCATGCCGGCAGGTTTCGGCCGGTTCGAGCGGAATGCCGAACCCGCACCATCAATAGTCTGCTCGGGAGGGAAGCGTCCATGAGAAGAATGAGCGAGTTCCTATTGGGATCCGTATTGTTGGTTCTTGTCGGTGCAATCGCACAGGCCGGACCGCAAGAAGTCAAGTTGGCTCCCCTTGCCCAAGTGATAAAAGTCGGCGTGGGCGAAGTGCAACCGAGCGACGAGGTCCTCGTCCCGTTGATTACGTGGGGCGGAGATATCGCCACCATCCTGGCAAACGGCAACGCGCTCGCGACGAAGCCGGAGAGCATATTCGCCAAGGCAAATCTCAAGGTGAAGCTGACCCGGATGGACGATTTCAAGAAGCAGGTGGAACTGTTTATTCAGGGTAAGACGCCCTACCTCCGAGGCACTATGGGCATGATCAACATGGCTGCCGATGTCCTTGACAAGGACCCCGGGACAAAGCCCGTGGTCATCTACCAGATGACCTGGTCCGCGGGGGGCGATTGCCTTGTCGTCAAGGAGGGGATTCGAACCGTCAAGGATTTGAAGGGAAAGACGGTTGCATTGCAGGCTTACGGCCCGCATGTGGATTATCTGGGCACAATTCTCAAAGATGCGGGGCTTTCCACCAAGGACGTCAAGATCCTGTGGACCGAGGATCTCACCGGAACGGACAAGAGTCCTGCCGAGGCCTTCACCCGCAAAGAGGTGGACGCGGCGTTTGTGATCATACCGGACGGCCTCATGCTCACGTCCAAGGGGACTACGGGTACCGGCGCGGAAGGGTCGGTCAAGGGAGCCAAGATCCTCATGTCCACGAAAACCGCCAACCGCATAATTGCCGACGTGTATGCGGTCAGGACCGACTATCTGAACGCACACCGCGACCGGGTGAGGACGTTTGTACACTGCCTGTTACGTGCCGAGCAGGAACTAAAACAACTGTTCAAGGACAGAAAGGGTCGGATGGACGAATTCAAGGACATGATAACCGCGTCCGCGAAGATACTCCTCGACAGCGAGCAGGCCACCGGAGACGCCGAGGCCTTGTACGGCGATTGCGAGTATGTCGGGTTTGCGGGCAACGTGAAGTTCTTCGGAGACCCGAATTGGCCCCGAAACATGACCAACCTCACTCGGAGCATTCAGTCTACCTTTGTGAGCCTCGGTCTGCTCCCACGCAGCATCCAATTGTCACAGGCAGGGTGGAACTACGATCGGTTGCGCGAGGGACTGGCCGGCGTGGCCGATATCGAAGCCCCGAGATTCAAGGCGGAAGAAGTCGCCAAGGTCATCGAGAAGAAGAGAGCCGAAGGAGCATTGGGAGAAGGAGAACTCTTCTCCTTTGAGATCCTCTTCCAACCGAACCAGAATACCTTTTCCGCGGACATGTATGCCGACGAATTCGAACGAGTCGTGGACCTTGCTTCCACCTATGGAGGAGCGATCATCATTGTGGAAGGTCACAGCGATCCCATGGGCTACCTGCGTAAGAAGAAGGAGGGCGGCCAAGAGGTAGTGCTCAAGCGCGTCAAGCAGGCTGCGAAGAATCTGAGCCTCACCCGAGCCGCGGCGGTGAGGGACAATGTGATGGAGCATTCTCAATCCAAGGGGGTTTCTCTGGATCCCACCCAGTTCACCGTTGTGGGACACGGCATCATGCAACCGAAATCCGGGATGTGCGGAGACGACCCGTGCCCTCCCAAGACGAAAGAAGAGTGGCGATCGAACATGCGGGTAACCTTCAGGATTATACAAGTCGAGGCGGAGGAATCGGTCTTCAAACCGCTGGAATAGTTCGGCGGAGGGAGGTGAGCCATGAATAGAGCCGTCTGTCTCCTCATCGGAATGCTCCTCATAATTCCCTGTATCGGCGGATGTCGCGGGGACTCCGGCCGGCCCGTCGACAAGCGGGCCGTGGAACGACCTGCAGCCGAGCCTGCCGCGGAGAAGAAGCCGTGGCCGTACCTGGGAAAGGAAGGCGGCAAGGACGAGGTCGCCGAGCACCTCACTGCAAAGAATTATGTCGTTATATTTGACGGTTCGGGCAGCATGGCCGAAACGAAATGCGCCGGGGGGAGACGGAAGTACGAGGTTGCACGAGACGCTTTCATGGAATGGGCCAAGAGCGTTCCGCCGGACGCGAATGTGGGTCTCGTGGCATTCCACAACAACGGGTGGTCCGAGATCCCGCTGGGCGCATTCGACTCGAACCGCTTCTTCGACGTCATCAATCGCATCATACCCGGCGACACCACTCCGTTGACCAAGGCAGCCACGAGAGCTCACGACATGCTCACGCCCCAGGCTCGGCGGCAGTTGGGGTACGGCGAATACCACATCGTGGTGGTAACCGACGGCATAGCCAATGACCCTCGTAGGCTGTTCAAGACGGTCAATACAATCCTTGCACGGACTCCCATCATCATCCATACCATCGGGTTCTGTATCGGCGACAAGCACTCGCTGAATCAACCGGGACGCACCTATTACCGAACGGCAATGGATCCCGCGTCTCTCCGCAAAGGCTTGCAGGACGTGCTGGCCGAGGCCGAGACCTTTGACGTGACCGATTTCGGCAATTGATCGCGACGATCGGTCGTCGACCGGCCGCGTGCCCTGCAGGGGAAACAACATGAACAAGAGGATCGTTGGTGCGCTCATCCTTCTCGTCCTGGGGATAATCGCGATCGTTGGAGCCTGGTATCTGTTGCCGTATTTTCAAGACGCGAAACAGCGGGCAACGAGTGACGCCGGCCGCACCAAAGGCAAGATAACCGTCGCGCTCGACAATTGGATAGGGTATTTCATCCTGCGATCGCCCGAGATGAAGAAGCTCATGCACCGGTCCGGGTGGGTGCTCGCCACGGAAGACGACGATGCCGATTACCCCGCGCGCATGGCCCGGTTAAAGGCGGGAGAGATCGACTTCGCAGTCGCGACGGTGGATTCCTACATCTTGAACGCCGCGGGTCTCGGTTTTCCGGGCACAATCATTATGGTGGTGGACGAATCAAAAGGGGGAGACGCCATTCTCGCCAGGAAAGATGAGGCGGCAAACCTCGACGCACTCAAAGGAAGGAGCGACGCGAGGATAGCCTTCACGCCGGGAAGCCCGAGCCACCATCTTGCAAAGGCCGCGGCATATCATTTCAGCGTTCCCGAATTGCTCCCACGTGACGATGACTATCGCATCGAGACCAGAGGATCCGCAGACGCTCTCAACAGGCTCCTGGCCGGCACCACCGATGTCGCCATCATGTGGGAGCCCGACGTGTCCAGGGCATTGGCTCATCCGGGCATCATCAAACTTCTCGGAACCGAAGACACGGAGAAACTGATCGTGGACGTGCTCATCGTACACAGGAAATACTCGGAGAAGAATCCGGGAGCGGTGAAGACGCTTCTTGCGAACTACTTCAGAGCGCTGAAGAAGTATCAGGAGGCCCCTCAACAGTTGCGAGAGCAGGTCAAGGCCGAGACGGGCTTGACCGAGCACGCGGTGGATTCCATGCTCAAAGGCGTCAAGTGGGTGAATCTCACACAGAACTGCGAGCAATGGTTCGGAATATCCCCTCCCGGTGGAGCATCGGAAGACGGTTTAGTCAGTGCCGTGGAATCCGCGGTCAAGGTCCTCATGAATGCGGGAGATTTTTCCCGCGATCCTCTGCCCGGCGGCGATCCCTACCGACTGACCTATTCACGTTATCTCGAAGAGCTCTTTCTCACGGGGGTAACCGGTTTCACCTCACCCGCGGATGAACAGCGATCGGGATCATTCGTCAAGCAGGAAAAAGCGACGTTCAGTCCGCTTACCGACGAGCAATGGAACCGGCTGACGGAAGTCGGCAAGCTTAAGCTCGATCCCGTCATGTTTCAGCACGGATCCTCGGATCTCGACATGCTCGGGAAGGAAGTCCTTGACAAGGCGGTGCAACTCTTTGCGCATTATCCGAATTTTCGCTTGATCGTAAAGGGCCACACGGGAACGAAAGGCGATCCCGAGGAGAATCAACGATTATCTCTGGAACGGGCCGGCGCGGTAACACGATACTTGTCCGTGACCCATTCCATAGACCCCAACCGGATGCGAGCCGTCGGGCTGGGCGGGACCGAGCCGCTGCCGAAAAAGGATGATGAATTACTGCGATCGTGGCAGTACAGACTCCCCAGAGTCGAACTCGTCCTCGTACGGGAGGAATATTGACTCGGTGGTGTTCCAACCGACGGGAGCTTCCGAAAATCGGCAAATTCAAGGCGCCTCGTTTTTCGGGTCTTCGGGTTCCAATTTTTCGCTCCGCGGTTATTGAGGTGTAGGATTGAATCAGACCTACCTCCCCTTGAACACTGCCTCCCGCCTTTCTATGAAGGATCGGATTCCTTCCTGAACATCCTCACTGCCCATCATGGCGACCAGGTCCGGCATAAGGCGGGCCAAGGCAGCCCCTTCTCCCCGAGCTCGAGCGAGCCGGGCCGACGCAAGCGTGGCCGCGACTCCCAGCGGGGCCTGTTTGGCAATAGTGTGAGCGATCGCCATGGCACGGTCGAGCTCGTCGCCCGGCTCCGTGAGTTCCTGCACCAATCCCATGCGGAACGCTTCTTCACCGGTAATCTCATCACCCGTCAGCAGATAGCGCATCGCGTTGCCCCAACCAACCTCCTGAATCAACCTCACCGTCCCGCCGCCCACCGGGTAGATGCCTCGCTTGATTTCGAGCTGGCAGAATCTCGCATCCTTTGCCGCGACGCGAATGTCGGTCGCCAGGAGCAACTCCAGGCCGATGGTGAAGCATATTCCTCGCACGGCCATCACCAGGGGTTTCCGGAGACGGGTGTCTTCGTCAAAACCCATGGGGTCGACCGCATCTTCCGGGAGGTCCGGGAAACTCCCCCGAGCGAACGCGGATGCCCATTGGGTGAGATCCAACCCTGCCGTAAAGTGATCGCCGTGAGCAAAGAGCACGCCGCAGCGCAGATCCGGCGATCGGTTCAGCTCCCCGTACGCTCGACCCAAATCATGATACATGGCGATATCAAACGAATTGAGTTTCTCCGGGTTGTTCAGTCCTATCATCAAGACATGGCCGTCGGTTTCGACGGTAAGTCTATTCTTGTCCATATCCTACCTCCTGCAGTTCGAGGTTTCTCTCTTTGTTCACTCGATTCCTTAGTGCTTCATGGCGCAAATTTGGAACATAGTGCACTATCGTCACCGCAGTCAACATTGAAAGCCCATGGCGGTAAGCATTCTGGTATAATCAGCGAACCGACTGTCTCGAGTGGAGGACCGGAATGGGAGGAAACGCGTTTTTGATCCGGGGCAAGCTTGCGGAAGCCTCGCTGCATCCCGAACCGATTGAGCGAACCTTGATGGACAGAATCATGGGCAGGCAACGGTTCTACAAGCCCGAGGTAATGGACCTGGGCGGCGGCAGAAGAATGATTGAGCTGCCCGCGGACAAGTATCGGGTTCTTGCCGAGGATTTTCGGCACTATCTGCGTAAGCGAGTGTCGCAGCCGTGGCCGGCCACCAGGGTCTTCCTGGACTACCTTCGAGGCGGCGTACTATCCGTTTTTGTGAGAGGAGAGCAGAATCCCGAGGTGTCATCGCCCGAATACTATATACAGATCACCTTTTCCGGCTGTGCGGGAACCGCGGAGGTCTCCGCGGAATTGGGGACCCATTGGGCCGAGACATACTACGCGGAGTCTCACGAGCGAATCAAGGAAGAGTATCTGAACCATTTCGGTTTTGCGCCGGATGACGCCGGGATGGCCGAGACGTTTCCGAGGCAATTTCTGCCGCTGGGGAAATTGGGCTACGCCATGTACGTGGGAGGCGGGCCGGGGAGTACGGACCCTGAATGGGAGGGGAGCAGGCTATTTGAATTGGATGCGGGACTATCCGACTCATTTTACGAACGTGGCGAGCTCTCCGCGTTAAGGGAGCTGGACACGCGCTACGGGCCTTTGATGGCGGATGGCAAGTGCCGGTGTCAGCTCTGCATGCCTGAACTCGACCCGTCTTCCCTCGGGGACTTGCCTTTTTCCGACGCATAGAAAACGCCGGGTGATTCCCCACGATGAACCGGAGCGCGGTTGATTGGCCGCCGTCTGCACCGGATTCGGGATGGGTGTTCTTGAAATTGTTCGCCCCCTTCAGTGTGTGAGGGGGGCGACCGTCTTGTGAGGCTGTGTTGATGCAGTAGTACACAGGGCTGAATATGGAGCACTACCTCCTGTCTCTGACCTCCGCAGCGGTTCCCGTCGCCCGGTAATCACATCACCCGTGCACGGCACCAGTACATCCTGCGGGCCGATAGAGGCAAGATCGGTGCCACATTGGCGAGGTTCCTGTGCGTTTTCGGATTGTCCTGCAATTTCAATCTGTTGGTGAGTGCGCGTTGGATTAAGAATGGGGGTCGGCAAGTAGTCAGGCGGCGCGGTGCTATGGGGGTATCTCCCCCACCCTGTTCGGGTTCATCTGAAAGACTCGGCATTCCGAGAAGTTGCGTGGGTGGAAAACCCCCACCTTCGATCCCGCATGGTGGGGGGATCGCCCCTAGTCCATGTCCAACGCCTTCTTGTGGTAGCGAAGCGCGTCTCGAGATATACCCAGCATCCGGGCCGCCGCGGATACGTTGCCCTTGCAGCGCCTCAAGGCCGAGGCGATCATGAGGCGCTTGGCGCTCTCAAGCGCTTCGTTCATGGATCGGTGGTCCGAAACGTTCACGGAAACGGGTATCTCTTTCTCGTTCACCTCGGCTTTCGTCTTTGACCGCGGGATGCTGATGTGGTCGGCCGTAATCACGTCGGATCGCCCCAGAATCAGAGATCGCTCCAGTATGTTCCTGAGTTCGCGGACATTTCCGGGCCAGTCGTACCGGGAGAGTATCTCCAGAGCAGAGTCGTCCACTGCAGGCGGAACGGCCCTTCCAAGCTTCCTCGACAGAGTCTCGACCAGGTCCCGTGTGAGAAACGGTATGTCTTCCTTCCTCTCCCGCAAGGGAGGCACACGGACCGACATGACATTGAGGCGATAGTACAAGTCCTCTCGGAACCTGCCGGCGGCCATTTCACTCTCCAGGTTGCGATTGGTGGCCGCAACGATTCGGGTGTTGACTTTGACGGTCCTCTCTCCCCCCACGCGGGTGAACGAGTGCGTGTCCAGAAAAGTCAGCAGCTTGGCCTGCAATTCCTGAGAGAGTTCACCGATTTCGTTTAACAGGAGCGTGCCGCCTTCAGCCATTTCCAACAGCCCGCGTTTCCTGCCGCGAGACCCGGTAAAGGAACCCGCTTCATGCCCGAAGAGCTCTGACTCTGCAACGGAAGCAGCCAACGCGGCACAATTGATGGCAAAGTACGGTCCTCCGGAGCGCCTCGAATGGTCATGAAGAAACTGAGCGAGGTAGTCCTTCCCGCTGCCGCTCTCCCCGACGAGAAGAACGATGCTGTCGCCGGCCGCCGCCAGCCGGAGGTGTTCGAGGGTCGCCTCCATGACGACGGATCCGTACTTGGTCACCGAGTGCGGGCAACGTCGCTCCAGAGCTTTCTGTTCCGTCACGTCTCTGGCAATGCCACAGATGCCGGTGGTCTCTCCCGACTCGTTTCTCAACGGAACCCGAATGCAATGAAACGTCTTGGCCCGGTGTCGGGTCGACAGATTGTAGGACGAGCCCATAACCTGTCCTTCCATGACGCGATTCTCCAGGTCTTTGATGTAGTTCGCTTCATTGGCCGGGAAGAGATCGTTGTCGGTCTTGCCGATGACTTGAGCTTCCGGGAGCTCCAGTGCTTTGAGAAAGGCCGGGTTGACGTGGGTATAGACGAAATTCCCGTCCTTGAGGAAGATGCAGTCTTGCGCGGTCTCGAAGACCGCCCTGAACCGTTCTTCACCCTCTTTGAGCCTGTTCTCGACATCTCTCCTGTCGGCAATTTCTCTCATGAGCTGCTCGTTCATTTCGGCAAGCTCTTTGGTACGTTTCGCGACCCGCTTTTCGAGTTCGTCGTGAGCCCGTTTCAGGGCCTTGTGAGACTTCCTCCGCCGGGTGATGTCCCGGTGAAAGACAATACTCTCGGTAATCATGCCGTCACGGTCTCGCAGAACCGCGGTCCTGAGCTGAATGTCCAAGAGTCTTCCATCCTTGGTCAGCCTCTTGGTCTCCAGTAGGCTCGCCTCCCCTTCAGAAGCCTTTACCCATGCTTCATGGGTTCCGTGATTCTCGTCGGGAGGTACGAAATCTATGGAGCGACCGCGAAGTTCCTCCTCGGACCACCCGAACAGCGTGACAAAACTGTCGTTGACGTACGTTACCCCGCCTTGAGGATCGTACACGACCACGCCGTCAGGAATGGCGTTCAAGAGCTTCCGATATCGCACCTCGTTTTCTTGAAGGGCCTCTTCCGTGCTATAACGTCGTGCCGTGACCGCGGCCTTCACCTCTGCAACTACACGGCTGCCGGCCGGCTCGAATGGTGCCTCAGAGTCGGCTCTCAAGTCCCGCACGGACTCTTCCACTGTCTCCTCCCGGTAACCGCCAAAGGCTCCGGCGTCCATCATGATTCATCACCGAACCGCGCTCCATTCGGTCACATTCTCGAACGCGCATTGATATAAGAGGTTAATACGATACCATTCCCCTTGGACAATGACAAGAACGCCCGACCGGAGTGGGGCGCCACTTGGGCGCGTAAGACCTGTGCCGGGTGAGGAAGCCTCCCCGGATCAGGGTGTCGACGCACGATGTTCCCGAGCATGTCCGCTCCGGATGAGGCAACGCAATAGTTCAGGTCGGGTCGAGGGGTGTTTGTGTTGCGGTAATTTCCGTAATGAATTAACCTTTTCAACGAAACTCATCACGTGTACACTGAGCCGAGATGGGCTCGTTCGAAGGGTGAACCGTGGACATCAGAGATCTCATTCGAAAATTGAGCACAAAGGAACCCCTCAATCCCTACCAAATCGCAGGATTGGTTTCGCTCGCCCGAGAGGCGGGTGCCGAAATCCGTGACGAGAGTACCCTTGTCCTGGAAAACCTCCCGCGCGTCCTGATGATACTCGACCGCACCGGCGGATCCGCCGCTCCATACCTGGTCGATCTCAGGCAAGAGGATTCCGGGATTATCGTTTATTCGAGGTTTCCGCGAGAGTCCCTCGAATACCTCGTCGATCTGACTTCGTACAAGGGACGCAGGAAGGCCATCGCGGAGTATCTCATTCCGGTACTGCATGAGATCCCCAACTGGCTGGATGTGGTGCAGGTCCTTTCCCGGTACGTCCTGGAAAGGGACGACGAATCGGTCAAGGATCGACTCCCGCTGCTCATGGACATCGTGCTCGGGTTCTTTTTTGCGTCCATTACGCAGCCATTCGATCCGGACGCGCGATCCGAAGGAGAATACGCGCTTTCACGGTTCGTGGAGAGTCTTCTCAAAACGTCGAGCAATCCTTTACTCCAATCGTATCTGCCGTTTGTGGAAAGAGGGGTGGATTTTCTCGCGAACACCGCGTTCGCCAGGCCCATCAATTCACTCGAAAGACGCGTACTGGAGATCAAGAGCATTGGATCGGCCTTACGGAAGCACTCCCGGGAGGAAGAGACCGGTCTTGAGAAACTCTCGGCCCGAGCGCAAATTCGAGCCTTGATCACGGCACTGGAGGAAATCCGGCCCTATCCGGCCGAACTCCTGGTCAAGTTGGACGCGGCGGTTCAGGAATCGGATTTCACCCAAGAGCAACGCTTTCGGACCGATATTCTGGACAAGGTGGCGTTGCGCGGAACCGAGGGAATCGAGAGGCGGAGGACTGCATACGAGCGAATGCTGAATGCTGCGTCGGAGCCGGATCCCGAAGAGATTGCCGAAGGCATCGAATTTGTCAAGAGCGTCGGGGATGAATGGTGCTCGATCGTGCGGGCGTTCCAGGACATGGTGCACTTGTTGCCGACCGCGGTTCAAACCGCGTTTGCCGAGCTGCTGGCATCACAGATCCTGGAGGTTCATAAGCCCGAAGTCAAACGGATCCTGATCGACGGCGTGTGCCGGATCGTCCTGCAACTGGAAGAGTCGGAGAAACAGGCGTCAAAGCAGCTGGTGAACGGCTTCGCCGGGATGTTCCTCGAGACGGCCTATTCCTCGAATGACGTCGGGCAGATAATCTCGGCCTTGACCGCAATAGAATCTCTGGGCGTCACATTCGGGAGGGAACGGTACTTCCTGATGGCCCAGGAGCTCATCGACCATGTGCTCCGGCGTCCGCTCCTCCGGCCGCTGGAAACCAAGTACACCGTCGAAGACGACGACACGGGGGAACCGTTGGTGCTGGCGGAAGATGTGGAGGCCAACCAGGCACACGCACACCAGATCAAGACTCTCCTGTCAATCACGGCATCCAATCCGAGAATCATGCATCGGCTCATTCCCTACTTGATCGTGCAGATCGAAATCGGAAGGACCCTGCTTCGCGACGAGGACTTGATTCAGTACCACATCTCAAGCCTGTTGCGCGCAAATGCCTCGGTGACTCATTTCCTGGTGAGGACTCTGATCAAAGCGATACCGTACTCGTTGAAAGACATCGGACCACTGGATACGTTGAGGCTCACGGCCGCGGGTTTGGCCCGGGAGCTTGCCAATCGAGGCGTCAGACCGATCGGGAACTTTCTCGGAAAACTCAGGGGAGACATCCACTGGCGGGGGAGCATAGAGAATTTCTATTTTGCCGGAGGCATCCTCAAGTACTTTTCAACCGGAGATCCGCAGGTCATTTCCGAATGGATGCCTTCGGAGTCTCTCCCTTATCTTTCTATGGACAGTTGGTGTTCCCCGTCGGAAAGCGAAGGAATTCGGAATCTTTGCCGCACGATTTTTGCCGATGGGAAGATCGACCTGGTCCACAATGACGGTCTGTCCGCACTGGTTTCGGTTGATACTTCCAGGTATCGAGACGATCCGAGCCTGCCCGAGTTCTCCAAACGAATGGTACTGGATGTGATCGACCTCATTGCGGGCCTGTACAACAAGTACTTCATTGCAACCGAGCGATCGACCGGATCCACGGTGGAAGAGGACTTGGCACGTCTCGAAAGGATTATCTCGGAACGGCGGGAAATAAAGGAGAACTTTCTTACGCCCGACCTCCGCGACCCATTGCCGGCACCGGTGACCATCACGGAGGGCGCGGAGAATTACGCGGCGGAGATGGAGCGTATGCACCTGGAACAGCCTGCAACTCCGATTATTCTGCGGGCAAAGAAGGCGGGTCATGCATACGCGCAAAAGGCTGCCTATATCGAAGAGCGTTTCGAGGCATTCACCAAGGACCTCCGGTTGGAAGCGTTGCAGGAGACGTTGGCGACCAGCATCAGCAACAGCCGGTTCGATGGAATCAGTCTTGACAACTTGCCCGATGCGCTCATCTTCCTGGATCATCTGGTGCAAGGCGTCGCGGTCAACGGGCATTCCAGCTACTATCTTCAGAGGGCGGGCAGAGATCTGCGGCTGTCGGGGAGGCTCGGGCTTACCCTTGACAAGGTACGGGACCTGCTCAAATCCATCAAGAAAGAGCTCGACGACGTGCATTCCGCGTACCGGAGCTGGTTCGAAGGTCCTCTCGAGAATTTCCTTTCCACCTACCCGATGGACAGGCTTCCGCGCAAACTCAGAGATTTGACGACTTTGAAGCACGTTCCCGAATCGGATTTCTTCAAGAACTATCTTAAAACCTTGTACATTTCGGATCTCCAGGCAAGGGACGGCAACTTGCGGGTCTTGGAAACGTTCATCGACAAGATTGAGTTGTTCCTCAACCAGCGCCTCGCGGAATCCGGCCGACGAGTTACGTCCGATCCCGGCACTCATTTGCGCTGTGCTCCCTTTTACTTTCCCACACCCGAGGAGATCTCGCCTTGCCGCATCGGCTTGAAGGCAGCGCTCCTGAGGTTTGCGGAAAACACGCCCCCTTACTTTGTCATCTCTACCGATCAGGTTCTTGGGGAACCGGAACAGATGGTCTCGGACCCCGACTTTCGTGCCAAATTTGAATCCGCGGTGGAAACACTGGGCAAGCAGTGGAACAAATCCTTGGGCGACCGCCGCAACCCCGCGCTCTTTTCCGTGAGATCGGGCGCTCGGATAAGCATGCCGGGCATGATGACCACCATTACCAATGTCGGGATCAACGATGACATCGCCGAACGGCTCAGTGAGACTATCGGCCCGTGGTTCGCCTACGATTGCTATCGGCGATTCCTGCAGGAGTTCAGTCAGGCCGCATTCGATGCGGAACGTGATGAATTTCAAGAGTTGATGGACAGGAGGAAGGCCCAGTTCAAGGTCCTGCGCAAAGCGGAGATGACCGGAGAACAGATGAAAACCCTTGCATTCGACTACAAGGAACGTGTAGGGCAGCTCGCTCCCAAGGTTGTCGAACTGCTGGATCAGGGCAGATTTCTCGACATACTCATCCATTGCGCGGTCGTAGTGTCCCACTCCTCTCAGGGGCCCGCGGCCCAGAAGTATCGCCGGGCAGCGGGTATCGACGGTGAGTGGCGTACCCCGGTGATCGTTCAGCACATGGTGTACGGAAATGTGGAACTGGAATCTTCCGGGACAGGAGTGATTTCGTACAATCCGTTCACGATGCAAATAAGAGGTGATTTCGCTCTGGGCGATCAAGGTACCGATGTGGTCGACGGAAAGGTGTCCACAATACCCGTGCACGACCACTGGAAACGTGAAGAAACGCTTGCCGGAGACATGCCCCAGGCTTGGAAGGACCTTTCCCAAGTCCTGTTCAGGACCGCGGAGAAACTTCATTTTGACGTGCGACTCGAATACACGATCGAGAAAGGTCGGGTGTTCGTCCTCCAGATTCGCAAAGACCGGGAACGACGCGAGAGAATTCCTGCTTTGAAGTCATTTGGATATCGCGTCATTGCACAGGGTACGGGAGTGTCGGGAGGAATCTTCCGCGGCATCTTGGTTACGGACCGCAATCAGATTGCTCCTTATCGGCACATCAACCGAGCTCAGTCCATTATCGATTCCATGAACGAACGCTTGCCCGTATCGGAACAACTCAATGGATTCATCTTCGTGGTCAACGACCCGGTTCCCGAGGAGATCATGGAGGAGGTTTTCTCGTTGCCCGTGCCGACGGCCTTGGTCAGCCGACTCGGCGGCAGGGGAGCTCATGCTGCGGACATTGCCAAGTCTCTGGACAAGGTGTATGTGGGGCAGGTGCGTCAGGTCGTGAAATTTGCGGGACAACCGGAAAAGGTTCGATTCAACGATCTCGACGTGATCGTGGGCACCAAAATGATTATTCACGGCCAAACAGGCGAAATAGCCCTCTATGGAACGGCATGAACAGGACCTATTCGCATTGGTTGCGGTAAGATAGGGGACCGTCGTGGAAGGGCCGTTGCCGCGGATCGTCTCGGGCGCTGCGAACGACGAGTCCCGACCTTGCTCGCGTGCCCGCCTCAGGCCCCATTTTTCCGTACGACTTCTCGTGCAGGGTCTTTCGAGAATGCGCCTCGGACTTCAGTCCCGAGGGTGGAGACCAGGGAGAGTACCAGTGATAGACCATAATTCCATCGGAAGGCTCCTCTTGGAGACGCGGAAAGTCAAGAAGGAAGACTTCGTCGCCGCGAGGGAAGAGTCGAAAGTGACGGGGGCGCCGCTTCACGAGATCTTGTTGTCCCGGGGAAAAGTGTCCGTGGACGACCTGATCCAGGCCATCACCATGCATGTGGACATCACGCTTCTCAAGGAAGCTCTCGGAATGGAACAAGGCACGGGAGGAAACAGCGGTATCAGCCACCCCTTGGGATCTCTTCTGGAGCGGATTTCCCTGCTCTTCAAAATGGGTATTCTCATAAGCAACGAGACCAACATGAGTTCCCTCATCGAGCTTCTCTTGAGGGAAGCTCCTACGATGATGAACGCTGAGCGCGCCACGATTTTCCTCGCGGACCACCAGACCCAGGAACTCTATTCCCATCTGGGGGTGGGCCTCGCGCACGACCAGATTCGAATACCGTGGCAAACGGGTATCGCCGGGTGGGTGTTCACCCACGCGGAGTCTTTGAACATCGCGGATCCGTACAAGGACCCTCGTTTCAACAAAGGAGTGGATCCCAGGACCGGGTATACGACAAAGAGTCTGCTTTGTGTGCCTCTGCGCTGCCCCGGCGGCCCGACGATCGGGGTATTTCAGGTGCTCAATAAACGAGCCGGGGTGTTCACCACGACCGATCTGGAAATCTTGGAAATCTTGGCGTCTCAGGCCGCACGAGCCATGGAGCATGCCATCGAATGGGACCATCTCAGACAGAAAGCGTCGCTCCTGAAAGAAGAAAACGTGGGATTGAAGACTGCATTGAGAAGCAGGAAACCATTCGATGAGATCGTGGGAAATGCCGACCCCATGCAGGACGTCCGCGCGCTGATACGCAAGGTCGCACCGACTGATACGACGGTGCTGATTCAAGGGGAATCGGGAACCGGGAAGGAACTCGTCGCCAGGACCATTCAGAGACTGAGCCGTCGAGCGGATGAGCCTTTCATCTCACTGAATTGCGCCGCGGTACCGTCCGAACTCATTGAAAGCGAACTGTTCGGCCACAAGAAAGGCTCGTTCACCGGATCGATTGCCGACCACAAGGGAGTCTTCAGGGCGGCTCACAGAGGGACGCTTTTTCTCGACGAAATTGAAGCAATGTCTCCCGCCATGCAGGTGAAGCTTCTGCGGGCATTGCAGATGGGAGAGATACGACCGGTAGGCGAGAGCAGCGCGCGAACGGTCGATGTGCGAGTGCTTGCCGCGACCAACAGCGATCTCCCGCAACTCATCGACCAGGGCCGTTTCAGAGAGGACCTCTTTTATAGGATAAACGTCTTCCCCATCACTATTCCACCGCTGCGGGAGAGGCCGGATGATATCCACGTTCTCGTGAGTCACTTTCTGGACAAGCTCATGATACACACCGGCAAGGTCGTGAAAGGAATAGACCCTGCGGCGCTGGATCTGCTCATGTGTCATCCGTGGCCCGGGAATATTCGAGAGCTGGAAAATGAGATCGAACGAGCACACATCCTCACCGCGGAGGGCGGATACATCTCGGTCCGGTGCCTTTCCCCTCGCATTACCAAGAGCCTGGAACGGGTGGTGCGGGATAGACCGATCAACGAATCGCCCACGTTGAAGGAAGCCGTGGAAGAGTTGGAGATGAAAATGGTGGAGAAGGCGCTGGAGCAGGCAAATGGAAACAGGAGCCTGGCCGCGAAACAACTGGGACTCTCACGGCAAGGGCTCATAAATAAGATCCAAAGATATGGCCTCACCTGCATGAAGGGAACGTGGGATTCCGTCAATTAGTAGTAGTGATCGGGATAGGTCGGCTTTTCAAGGTCCTCCCACACTACGCCGAGCCGCGTCTTGAAAAACGGCCCAAGGCGTTTGAACAACTGAGGCCAGTGACTTCTTCCCGCTTCGACGCTTTCAAAGATCTCAGTAACGAGTTCCGGGAGGCGTACCAGCTCCTCTTTCGGGAGAAACGAGACCGCACCGAGACGGAGGGACTTGTTGAGGCTCTCGACATCGATGGCGTGAGCAGTGAGCATTGCCGCCGGCATCTTGCGATCTCGACATCTCTTGAGCAGGTCGAAACCCCTCACTCCCATGATGTCCAAGATTACGAGATCGAATTCGTGATCCGCGATCTCCTTCGAAGCCTCCTCGAAACTACTCGCGGTTACGACAACACAATGATCCAATGCTTCCTGGATGATTTCGAGAATCTCCGGCTCGTCGTCCACCGCGAGAATGCGCTTTCCGTCCACAATATCTTTGGTGACCATGGGCTTTACTCCCGGACTCGGCCGCTCTTCTTACTCGGTCCTACACATATAGTCACTTCGACGCGATCCTGCAACACATAAAACATGTGGAGCCGAGGAGGTTCCGGATGCTTTCAGTCAACAGGGATTCCGATTCATAACGGGACGCTGCAACCCTTCGGAATGTGCAAACTTGTCGTACCAACTGGGTCCGAGGGTACCGGCGGCGGAGCTTGAGAGGATAAGAGAAGCCCCGACCTAAATGCCGATATATCAAGCCTGGCCCCCGGTCCATTGGACTATCAGATCCGGTCTTGTTATAGTATGAGTGCCCAGGATACCGATCCTCCTTTTCGGGCCTCAATGTCAGCCCATGAAGGATCGTTACGGGATTACCGGGGATCGAGCCTTTCTCGTGGCTGATCATGCTGTAGAGAAGAATGCTCAAGTCGAAACCGTCGGGTCGGTTGGTCAACGAAAGGAGAAGTCTCGCTATGGAAACCACGGGAATCAAAGATGAGGCATTACACTTGGTAGAAGATCTTCCGGACGATGCTTCCTGGGACGACCTCATGTACCGGATCTACGTCCGGCAGGCCGTCGAGTCAGGACTCGCCGACAGTGAGGCCGGCCGCACCGTGGACGTAAAGAAAGTAAGGTCACGGTTTGGGCTGAAGGCATGAGAGTTCACTGGACGGATACCGCCATCAATCATCTTCACTCCATCCACGAGTACGTCACTCAGAACTCAAAGCCTTACGCAGACCGTCTGATCCATCGTTTGACTCACAGGTCCGAGCAAGTAGGTCTGTTTCCGAGATCCGGTAGAGTCGTTCCGGAATACAGACGAGACGACATTCGGGAAGTGATTGAGCCGCCGTACCGAATTATCTATCGAGTCAAAGATGAACAGATCGACATACTGGCGGTGCTGCACGGGGCGCAACAGACACCTTCAGTTCCACAGACTTGAAGTGACCATTGGGTTAACGGCGACCGTCAGGGAGGGAGGGAGACGCGCAAGAATGACGTTTTACGAGTCTCGCGGAATAGTCTGCCGCACACGTGCATGTGGGGAAACGAATCCTCGGCCGGCGGCGGAGCTTGAGAGGATAAAAGAAGACCCGACATAAATGCCAATATGTCAAGCTTGGCCCCCCCTAATCGCGCATCAAAAAAAATGAAAAACCTCGTTGACCCTGTGGTTTCAGGGAGATAGAATCATTTTTGCACAAAAGCTCTATCACCAACGAGGTGCATATTAGTATGAAGCAAGGTCTCTTTCCTTTCAAGTACGAAGTTCAGAAGAAGTCCGGGGGGATGACAGCGATGGCTGGTCTTCTCCCGTATCTCGAATTTGGATACGTGATGGGATTGAGCAGGGCCGTCGAGAACCGCCTGAAGATTCGTCCAGAGCAGGGTTGGTCCGACGCTGAGACGATCATGTCATTGATATACCTGAATCTGGCTGACGGTCAAGGCCTGAGCGACTTGGACATTCTGGAAGCAGATGAGGGTTTTTGTCGGGTACTGCGAAAGTCTGTGGGGTTTGGAAAATCGCGTCGAGAGAGACGGGGATTGGAGAAGAGGATGCGTAAGGGACAATCGAGGTCAGTGCCTTCTCCGTCTTCGTCAGGCCGCTATTTGAGTAATTTTCATGATCCTGAGCAGGAGAAGCTAAGACCGGAGGAAGGTTCCTTTATTCCTGCTCCCAACGAGCATCTCAAGGCCTTGATAGGGGTAACTGGAGATTTTGTAGGCTCCGTTCAAAGGCGCTCTCCGCAAGAGGTAGCGACCCTGGATCTGGATGCGACCGTGGTGGAGACAAACAAAAGGGAAGCGCTGTATTGCTACAAGGGACACAAGGCGTATCAGCCTCTGCAGGTGTACTGGGCGGAACAGGATCTGATCCTCCACTCGGAGTTTCGAGACGGGAATGTCTGGGCAGGTACGGACAATGTTCGCGTGCTTTCCGAGGGGTTGGGTATGCTGCCTGGTGGGGTATCGAAGGTCTATCTGCGCACGGACACGGCAGGGTATCAGCACGATCTAATGGAGTTTTGCGCTGATCCGCATAAGCCGCGCTTCGGGGTGATCGACTTTTGCATTGGCGCCAAGGTGACGGAATCCTTCAAACAGGCGGTCTCCGAGGTTGAGGAGCCTGAGTGGAGCCGGTTGTGGCGTAAAACCGAGGATGGCTTGGTAGATTCGGGTCAGGAATATGCTGAGGTCTGCTTTGTCCCCGCGGAAATGGCTCGGAAGAAAAATGCTCCGACCTTCCGGTACCTGGCGATTCGAGAGCCTCTTGAGCAGCCCGCTCTGCCGGACCTGGACGATCAACCTTCTCTGCCGTTTCCGACCATGAACTTTGGGTCGGTGAAGCACAAGGTGTTCGGGCTGGTGACCAATCGAGACCTTCCTGGAGACGAGCTGATTTGGTGGCATCGGGAGCGCTGTGGCAAATCCGAGGAGGCCCATTCGATCATGAAGGAAGATCTGGCAGGAGGCAGGCTTCCTTCAGGAAATTTTGGGGTGAATGCAGCATGGTGGCACATCATGATCCTGGCCTTGAACCTGAACTCGGCGATGAAGCGTTTGGTTCTGGGGGGAACATGGGTGGGCAAGCGTATGAAGGCCATACGGTTTCGGCTCATCAAGCTGCCGGCTCGAGTGCTCTATGGTGCTCGGACCCTGAAGGTTCGACTGGTTGGGGGGCACCCGTCGAACGATACACTATTTCAAATGAGAAGGAGGATTCTAAGCTTTTGCGACTCGGGCTAGTCAAAGCGCCGTATCCTGGGGAAATGCAGCGCAAATGGGGGGGAAAGTGGACTAAGGGGGGACGTGCGCCTGAACTTTGTCCAAGTAGAGGCAATTCGGCATACGAATGGGGCTGACGTGGCACCGAGCTCGATTCGCATGAAGGGGGGAACATCATCACGGGGGCATTGAGGGGCCGGCGACCCATCAAACCACTTCCGCGAAAATTAGGTGGAGGATCATGGCCCCCGACCTATCTGGCATTTTTTTTCCAGTTGTGCTAACTTCCCCCGCTCAATGAATCGGAGATCCAACCATGATTAGGGTGATTGCGATCTGTGCGTTCGTGGGACTGCTCATGTCCTTGGGAGCCGTCGCAACCGAACAGGCCGCCAGCCAAAGGTTTCCGTACGAGGCGCCGCAAGCCCCTGAGTTCGACGACAGGGGAAAACCCATTTCGTCGGGTGCCGATGACGACCCGGAGCCGGATTATCGGCCGTCGGGAGTTCGACCGACCGCGCCACGGACACCGCCCGCGGTTTCTCCGCCGTCACCCCCCCCGGTAAGGCGGGACGCCCGCCGGGTTCCGGCGACTGCCGCAAGACCGCAGGTACCGGACTCACAGCCGCCACAACCGCAAGAGCCGCCCGACTGTTCCCAATTCCCCGGCCTCATCGCCACGGCTCAAGATCCAAACCAGATGCGATGGTACGCTCGGCAGTATCTCACGTGCCTGATGAAACGAGGGTGGAGGATGCCTCAAGCCAGGCAGGAAGTCATTCGGATCATCGAGGCATCGCAGAGCAGAGGCCGCTGACGGGCATTGACATTCGATGGCGCGGGAGAAAGCCGTCAGCCTTCCTTCCCCGCGCAACACCTCTTGTACTTTTTGCCCGAACCGCAGGGACACGGGCCGTTCAGACTCGGTTTGACGTTCGCGGGTTTGACGGGCTCACGCGTTTGCTTCATCTGCACGCGCAGGTGTTGGATCAAGAGGAACACGGTGATTCCCACCATGATCGCCCATACGAGAATCAGACCTATACTCTCCCGTTGATTGAACATCCCCGATGAGAGGAACCATACGAGGGCTGCAGTCCAGATGACTATCCAGACTACTCCGTACCACGGGCTCTTGATTTTTTTCATACGTACATGCTTCCGATTTCGTGTGTCGACAAATGTCCGAAGTGCTCGATTTGTCTCACGAGATTCGTTCAGGGTCGTGAAGCGGTCACTATACCAGCGGCCCTCGGGCACGGTCAACATGATGTTGAGCGCAGTACGGACTTAGTGGTATGATGACTGATTCACGGAAACTACCGTCCGAAAAGGGGATCGAGTGTCTTTTCTGTTCATCAATGTAAATCACGATGTGGGCTTCGAGTCTTCCGAGAGCATTCCCATTTCCACGGGCTATATTCTGGCCGCGCTGAAGAGCGCAGGTTGGAAGGGCATCATTCTGGACGATCTGCTGGACCGACCGTTGACCCTGCGGAGCCTGGAGATGTGGATACGCCGTGTCGATCCGCAGGTCATCGGCTTTACCGCATACCAGAGCACCATGCATCGGATTCGGTTTCTCTGCAGGTACATCAAGTCGAGACATCGACACATCCATGTGGTCCTCGGGGGGCCTCAGGCGATCTCGATGCCGTCACAAGCCCTCGAGGCACTGGTGGATGTGGACGCGCTCGTGCGAGGGGAAGCCGAAGTCGTCATGCTTGAGATGGCCGCGAAGCTCAATGCAGGGGAAGACTTGGAGTCCGTCCGGGGAATATCTTGCAAATGCAAGGGCAGAATCGTGGATACGGGTCCGGGACCGGATCGACCGGAGGATCTCGATGTCTACCCGTCGCCGTACTTGACGGAAACACTGAACTTGGAAGGTAAGGACACCGCGATACTTCTCTCTTCCAGGGGATGCAGGCACGTGTGTCGGTTCTGCATCACGCCGAGCATTTGTAAAGGCAAGATCCGCTACCATTCCATCGAGAGAGTAACCGCGGAAATGGAGATGCTCGCCGGCCAAGGGATCGGACGGTTCTGGTTCGCGGATCCCAATTTCACGGACGACCGAGACAGAACCGAGAGACTCCTTGCGGAAAAGATCCGACGGAGCATTACGACGCGTTTCTGGTGCCAAACGCGCAGCGATCTCGTCGATGCGGCCATGTTGAAGAAGCTCAGCGACGCGGGAGCGGACACTATTGCCTTCGGCCTGGAGTCGGGCAGCCCGGGCGTACTGAAACAAACGAATAAGGGCATCGAGCTGGAACAGTTGGCGGAGAATATCCGTGTGGCGAAATCATTGGGACTTTCCACCGAGCTGTTCTCCATATTCGGTCTTCCCGGCGAGACCGTGGCCGATGCCCGGCAGACCATGGAGTTTGTGCGCTCGCTCGACATTCCCATAGAATCGAACTCAGGCTCCCAACAGATGCAGCTCTACTTCGGGTCCATCTATGAGAAGAATCCCGAACGCTATGGGTTTAGACCGCTTCCCGTGTACCGGCCGAGCTACTTTTCCGTGGGGGATCAGTACGAAACTACGGAAATGCATCGCGACGATATTCGCAAAGTGCGAAACATGTGGGTCCTTGCAAACGAACAGATGAAACTTGACGTGTACTATAAACAGAGGATTTTCGAGATTCTGGATTTTCTTCTGTCCAATCGGCGAGACCTGGAACTCGACCCCGTGTTTCATGCCTATGGGACCCTGGCGTGCAGCGCAATCGAAGAATTTGAGCTGATGAAACAATTTCTGTCGGGATACGAACGAGTCTGTTCGGATGACGACATGCCGGTGGAAGAGCTGATCTCGGCTCTGGGTTTCTTCAAGGAAACCGACCAGCCCGCGGGATCTATGGATCGCGTGATCTTCGATTCCCGAAGCTA
Organism: Desulfomonilaceae bacterium; assembly: GCA_031082285.1. Taxonomy (GTDB): domain Bacteria; phylum Desulfobacterota; class Desulfomonilia; order Desulfomonilales; family Desulfomonilaceae; genus JAVHLK01. The sequence continues at coordinate 5,250 of JAVHLK010000044.1, read as the reverse complement.
CATCGACGGAGTACCGTTTACGGGAATATCGGGCAAATACTGGGACGTTCTTCTGGGACGCGGTCTGCTGCTTGCATCGTTTGAAGAAGGACTCATAGGGGTTTCGGGCGGAGAAGAGACCTCCTTCACATTCGGATTTCCCGAAGACTATCACCAGGAAGAGTTGCGGGGAAAAGAAGTCGAGGTCCAAGCCAAGGTCCACAAGGTCTTCAAGACTCTCCAGGCGGGGTCGATCGAGGAAATTCGATCCCTTGACATTCGCAATCAATATCATTTTTCCGACCTGGATGTTCTCAAGGACCAGAACGAAATCCTCTATTACCTGACCCTCAGGGACATTGATCCAACGAAGCTGGCACGCACTCCGAGTCATTTTCTGACGCTGGTTCACAAACTCTCGAAGCTCGGTAAACGTGAGGAAATCGAAAACCTCGCCCATATGCTCGAATCGCAGCCCAAGGCATTGAACGCGCTGGCCGATACGCTGTCGGCCTCCGGCAAGTGCTTGTGGGCATTGGAATACTACGAAAAAATGGGGAACGAACTTCCGACCATGGTGTTGAAGCGGGTACGATGCCTGCTGAATAGTGAGAAGGCCCACGAGGCCATGGAACTTCTTGCAACCATCCCGGAGGTCGGGGATCTCGAGTATCAGGAAATCCTTCTCGCATGCCTTAAGGCCGCACGGCCCGACTCGCAACGCATTCCGTCTCTGGACCACCATGTCATGGATCTTCGCGTCGTGGCGGCGTTGGACCGCCAACTGGCGGCCAAATCCGGTGCGCACAAATCACCGATACTGCATGGAAGTTTTGAACTCGGTCTTCGTGAATAGAAATTACCGATCATAGGTTGATGAAGGAGTGGCACACATATGGTTGTTCACACATCGATGCAGGATCACCTTGCGTCATACCATCGCGAGGAGAGCGTAGGGTTCATTACGCTCAACCGGCCGGCAAAGAGAAATGCGTTGAACCTCGCTTTGTGGAACGCGATCGACCAGGCCGTTGCCGCGGCTGAAGAGGACCGCGATGCACGGGTGATCGTGGTACGGGGAGCCGGCAAGTCGTTCTGCGCGGGCCTGGACTTGAGCCCGGACAACGAGCTCATACCCATGATCACGACTCCGCCGACCGCAACCCAAAAGACGACTTTCTATAAGGAAGTAAAAAGGATTCAGGCAATCCACACGAGGCTTGAACGGCTTCCGCTCCCCACCATTGCAGCCATACACGGTCACTGCCTTGGAGCCGGCCTTGAACTGGTACTGTGCTGCGATATCCGATTGTGTTCCGAAGACACGGTCTTCGGCCTGCCCGAGGCCCGGCTCGCCATCATCACCGATGTAGGCGGCCTGCAGCGTTTGCCCAAGGTCGTGGGTCAGGGGCATGCCCGCGAGATAGCATTCCGGGGACATCGTTTCGATGCGGCCCGTGCCCTTGCCATCAATCTGGTCAACGACGTGTATCCCGACACGGAGACTCTCCATCGGAAAGCCGAGGAAATGGCCCGGGAAATTGCGGCCAATCCGCCTTTGGCGGTTCAGGGTGCGAAGGACGTCTTCCTCTTCAACGAAGAAGTTCCCCTGGATCAAGCCTTGGATTACAATGCGGCCCGTTCCAGCATGATCCTGCCTTCGGAAGACGTGATGGAGGCCATGGCCGCTCACCTGCAAAAGCGCGAAGGAAAGTTCAAAGGCGCATGATTTACGGGAGGTTACCTTGATTTCCAGACTCTTCGAGCCCATCGACATCGGCCCTGTTTCTCTGGATAACAGAGTCGTCATGACTGCCATGCACCTGAATTACACGCCGACCGGCGACGTGACCGATCGCTTCATCGATTTTTATCGTGCTCGCGCCCGCGGAGGCGCGGGGTTCATCATCATCGGCGGTGCGGACATCAACGACCAGGCATCGGGCATGGATTTCATGTTGTCCATTAAGGACGATCGGAACATACCCGGCCTCACGAGGTTCGTGCAAGCGATACACGCGGAGGGAGCCAAGTGTGCGGTTCAGCTGTACATGGCCGGCGCTTATTCATTCTGCGGAATGAAAGGGCTCCCCGTTATGGCTCCGTCGGAGTATACGAGCAGCTTCAGCCGTGCTCGCACCACCGCCATGACTCTCGAAGACATCGAGCGCGTCCAGCAGGATTTCACGTCGGCAACCCGAAGAGCCAAACAGGCGGGATTCGACGCGGTGGAAGTGCTCGCTTCGGCCGGGTATCTCGTTTGCCAGTTTCTTTCCCCGCAGACGAACCGCCGGGAGGACGAGTACGGCGGCACCCTGGAAAACAGGATGCGGTTCGGGCTGGAAACCATCCGTCGGGTCCGCGCGGAAGCGGGGCCGGAGATGGCCGTGGTCGTCCGAGTGGCGGGCAATGACTTCGTACCGAACAGTCACACCAACAAGGAGTCGCGACGTTTCGCGGCGGCGGCTGCCGAGGCGGGCGCTGACTGCATCAATGTAACCGGGGGATGGCACGAAAGCCGCGTGCCTCAAATAACCATGGATCTCCCACAGGCCGGCTACGTGTACCTGGCTGGAGGAATCAAGGAAAGTGTTGATGTTCCGGTCGTGGGCTGCAACCGAATCAACGATCCCTTCATTGCCGAGGAGGTTCTGAAGGAAGGGGTGGCCGACCTCGTCGGCGTGGCTCGGGGTCTGATCGCGGATCCGGAGTTTGTCAAGAAGGCGCGAGAAGGCCGGACGGACGAACTGCGTCGATGCGTGGCGTGTAATCAGCGGTGTTTTGACCATGTTTTCCAACTGCGTCCCGTGGGATGCGTAGTAAACCCACGGGCGGGGAGGGAAGCTGAAACCGAGTATCAACCGGCCGGTACGCCGAAGAAGATTCTCGTTGCAGGCGGTGGTCCTGCCGGCTGCGAACTCGCGACCGTCGCGGCCGAACGGGGTCACAAGGTCGTGTTGTGCGACAAAGAAGCGTGTATCGGCGGCCAGATACCGTGGTCGGCTGCGGCCACTCACAAGCCGGACTTTCGCTATATCACGGAATACTACGCGGCCATGCTCCGTAAGACCGGGGTGGACGTGCGTTTGGGCGTTGAGGTTACCCCCGAGCTGGTGGACCGTGAAAAGCCCGACGTCGTGGTCGTTGCCACGGGAGCCGCTCCCTTCAAGCCTCCGATCCAAGAGGTGGACGCGGCGAACGTGTATCAGGCCTGGGACGTGCTCAAAGGCAATGCGCAAACAGGCAAGGACGTGGTGGTGGTCGGCGGAGGATCGGTGGGGCTCGAGACGGCAATCTTTCTGGCAACCAAAGGCACGATCTCGCCCGAGCAACTCTACTTCCTGACCTTGCACGACGCGGAATCTCCCGACGTGCTCAGGAATCTCATGGTTAACGGGGTCAAGAAGGTCACCGTGATCGAAATGGCGCGAAAAATGGCTCAGGACGTGGGACCGTCCACTCGGTGGGTATTGCTCAAGGAATTAAAGCTCCGGGGAATCCAACTGATAACCGAGGCGACCATGAAGGAGATTTCCGAACATCAGGTCGTGTACACGGACGCCGCGGGGAATGACCATACCCTGACCGCGGATTCGGTGGTTTTAGCCATGGGAGCACGGCCGGAGAATTCCCTGGCAAAGGCCCTGGAGAACTCCGGGGTCGACGTACGCGTCATCGGCGACGCAGCAAAGTGCGGTCGCATCGGACATGCCGTCGAGGCCGGCTTTACACTGGCATGCGAACTCTAGCCCGAGTTTCCAGTTATGAAAAGGCCGTATAGGGGTCCGGCTTGACGTATTGGTATTTGCGTGGCGCGTCGAACCGGAGTCGTTTCTACGTTCTGTTGGAAGAAGGCGTCAAGCGATTCGATATTCGCGTCTCGGCACTGAGATCGCCCTTCTCGTGTGGCACGAAGATCAGCCGGCCCCGATCAACCTCTCATCGCGACTGATCCGTGATCTGAGCAGCCTCAGTCACACGGTCCATCGTCTGCGCAAAGGTGCGGAAACGAATCCCTGTCCGGAGGGGGAACGTGAGAGGGGAGAGAAGATCTGAACTAAATGCCAATATGTCAAGCGTGACCCCATTCCCATCGGGTTCGGAAAGCGGTCCGGACTCGACCTCGTACCGGGCCGGCCCGGAGGTTTTAGGGAATAGTTGTATGCAGCGAACTCACCGTACGAAAGGATCTGAATCGGCGCACCGAGAGACTCGATCGGCCTCGTCATCGATCGGTGCCCGACAGAATGCGTCCTATCTGTTGATCGCATGGTTTCCCATCTTTGTCGCGTTCGTGCTCATACCGTTCGCGGTGTTCATTCCAAACCAGACGGATTTCAGCGACAATTTCTTTGGTCCCTCGGTCGGCATCATCACTGCCGTAATTGCGTTTCTCCTGCTCTTGCCCGTGCTGCTGCTGCAACCGCGGGTTCGCGCTCGGGTTTCTGTTCTTCTCTTTTTTTTCGGGATTTATCTCGTGCTGGCGGACGTCTTCGCACCGCTTCAGATTGGAGCGTTGACATCCGGACCGTCACAGATAACCCCGTGGTCGCCGCCGTTTTTCACCATCGTGGAACTCGTTCTCCTGGGCGTGTGTCTGTGGACGGGAATCCGGATACCGACCCGATGGGCGACCACCATCGGGGTTCCCTTCGTTATTGTGCTGGTGGCTTCCCAAGCGTTGTACTTCGCGGCCAACATCGGCTCGAATATCGTCGTCAAGGGAGGGGGATACACGTTTTACGAGAAGAAGACCCGTCCATTCATTACGGAGAATCCGGCACCAACGGGAAATGTGTATCAGCTCTGTTTCGATCAGTACAGCAGCCTGGTATTCTTGGACGCGGTCAAGAAACTGGACGCTTTCGACGCGTTCGAGGGATTCACCTTTTTCAAGAACACCCGATCCAATTACGTCTTCACGTGCGGGTCGCTTCCCAGTTACTTCACCGGCACGTATTTCCCCGGCGGCAGCATCATGAGCTGGGAGGATCAGCGCACCAATTCGGGTATGATCAAGACGCTCCACGACCATGGGTACTTCGCGTCCATGTACGTACCCAATTCCGGATACTTTCATAGTTACGGATCCCA